>RZZX01000010.1 GCA_009929715.1 Bacteroidia bacterium | reverse complement strand
CAGCGCAGAGAATCGTTTTTCATGACCAACTACCCAAATGGAATTACCTTATTAAACAGTCATAATGTGTACCAAGTTATTTTTTAAGCGTTACTTAGCCCATTATCGTTGTACCATTTCAGAGCCATTTTATTCCCTTTAAGATTGGCATTGCCATATTGCCAACGCATATAGACCACGTTTTTAGGGAAACTCCCAATGTGTTTTTTCAGTTCTGGTTCTTTCGTTTTCCAGATGCTATCCATCTTTTCTGGTTTCTCTTGGTCCAAAATCACGTCATATAAGCCGAGGTGCTTAAATACCATATCGTCCCAAAAGATAGGAATGCGTCCATGTGCATGGGCAAAATCACTGACTCGTTTGAGCCATTTCAGTTGGTGTTGTAGGGCACTTTTTTGTTGAGGTTTGCATACGGGGCAACTTCCTAGATGGTCAACTTCATCGCCTCCTACGTGCAAATACTTGCCGTGTGGTGTTGCGCGGATAGCCTCCTCATAAAGCGCAAATTGTACCTTATAATAGGCTTCGTTCGACGGACAACAGACCCAATCGGAAGCTGGGTTTTCGCGTAAGGACTTCATCGATTCATGCTTCAAGATAAAATCGGCATGTGCAATGCCTTGGATCAATGGGCTAATTTCGATATTCAGGCTGTGTGCATAATTGGCCCAGTCTTTCCACTCTTCGATAGATAGCGCATTTTTGGCTCCAATTTCCGGATACGTTTGATACGCAATTTTATCTTCAAACCTACGATTGCCGCATTCAGTTTGTAGTAGGCCATGCGTTGAAGAACCTGATAGAGGTACTCTTTTTTGTCTAAATGGTGTTTAAGATCAATGTGAATAGCCCGATAATCGGTCGATGGATAATCTTTTATCTCGCAAGCAGGTATATCAATGCCTTGCTCGGTTGCATCTTGTGCCAACTGTTTGAGTGTTTGTTGTGCATATAAAACACCGGCTTTTGTCTGAGCTTGGATAGACACTTGTCCCTGCCTGATAGACAAATGATACCCTTCCCGGTGTTTTATTCGTTTACTAAGAGTGGTGTGCACCACTTCTTTTGCAGGATTGGGATAAACCAAGTGTGGGTTTATTCCAGGTAAATCCATGATGGTAATTTTTTGCGGTGCAGGTAGCAGCGCTTTAAATATCGTTTGCGGGGTTTGAGCCTGGATAGAGCCTAGGCATAACCCTAAAGAGAGAAGAAGTAGAACGTTTTTTTTCATGAGTTGTGTTTTTGCAAAAATAATAAAAAAGGAGGGAGAAAGCCATCAGAAAGATGGCTTTCTCCCTCCACTAATTAATGACTCAATGAGATGCTTTTTTTGAGACTAGTAGCCGGCGTTGTTGTTCCATCCTGTCATCGCTATCTCGTTGTACGGGATAGGCAAATAATAGTGCTGGTTAGTCTTGAAAAAAGAATCGGCATACTCTTTTGGTTTTACTTCGCTGACCTTTTCACGGCGTACCAAGTCGAACCACCGTTTAAACTCTGCCAGAAACTCCCAACCACGTTCGGCAAAAACGGCTTGATCGAAAGCTTTTGAATCTGTAGTGGTGGTTATTGTAGGCACGCCTGCACGTGTTTGAACTTTTTGCAAGGCATCTAGAGCTACAGCATTCACAACCCCTGTTGCCAAGTTCGATGCTTCTGCATACATCAGTAAGACATCAGCATAGCGATAGATAGGTGTGATACCATTACTTTGTGCACTATTTCCTGGTACCCCTTCGTTGTAATCGTAGTATTTCGAAATGGCAGGGAGTCCATCCCGGCTCTCCTTGTAGTTGACCGTTTTATCTTTACCTACAGGCCATTGGAGCATGTAATTCCAATTTTTACGTTTTCCTTCTGGATAGTTCAACATGAATGTTTCAGTACCATAGTAATCGGCCCATCCAGCTTTGGGATAGAAATCGGCCGGATAGAATGATTTTCCATATTGGCTAGGCACTTTCAGTGCTGCCGAGTGATGTAAAGCAAACAGGTGCTCATTGGCTGAAGTTTTTAAGGCTTCTTTCCAAAGATCGCTATACTCATTGGTTAGACTCAATCCGCTGTTGGTGATAATATCCAGCGCTTCTGTGGCTGCCTTGGTATAATATTCGGCTCCTTTTTTCAGAGGCCATCCGGCCATCGTCAGATAAACATCCGTCAAGCAAGCTTTGGCGGCCCATTTCGATGGCGATGAGCTGTTTTTGGTGCGGCTGGTTGTTGGCAACCAATCAACTGCTTTCGATAAACTTGGTAAGATGGCTTGATCGTATAGATCGGCTACCGATACACGTGGTTGGCTTTGGTAAACCGTGCTGTTATCGAGCACCAATGGGGCATCACCAAACAAACGTGCGATATAAAAATAGCATAGCCCTCTCACGAAATAGGCTTCGCCAACGATCTCTTTCAGTGCTTTAGCCTCTTTTTCATGTTCTTTATCGGTTGGAATAGGAGTTCCATTGATAATTTTATTACTATTAAAGATAGTGGTATAAAAGCCACTCCAAGGACTTTGGAAATCATCATTGTTGGCAAATAAACTGGGATTCAAGTTGCTGTAATTGGTTAATACATTCCCCGCTTTAGTTGGCGAACCGATTAAGTCATCAGCCAAGACATTGATACGCATCAGCCGACAGTTGAAACCATAATTTCCTTGCCACAAATCACTGTAAAGCCCTGTTACACTTCGAGCCACCGATTCGGCATCTTTAGGTGTTTGAAGATATTCCTCTTCAGTTATAAATGATTGGGGATCTTGATTCAAATCGACACAAGACGTGGCGATGAACAAGGTGCCAATTAAGGCTGTATAGATTATTTTTTTCATGTGATAGACAGTTTATGAAATGAAACAAATGAGTTTAGAAAGAAAAATTCAATCCGATTAAATAGTTGCGGCTGTTAGGATATGCTCCCCAATCGACCCCTTGAGTTAATGGTGATCCCATGGTTGCTTCTGGATCCAAACCTGTGTATGTCGTGATATGGAACGGGTTTTGAACAGAACCATAGATACGCAGAGAGGCAAGCCCGATCGTTTGGCACATCCTTACAGGTAAGGTGTATCCCAGTGTGATACTTTTCACTTTGATGAAATCGCCTTTTTCCACAAATCTGGAGTTGAAAGATTTGATGGTTGATTTCTCATAAACGAATCCGGGAATGTTGGTGTTTGTATGCTCTTTTGTCCAACGGTTCAGGAAGTCGCGTTTAGGCGTGATTACCTCCATGTTCTGTCCGCTAACTGTGTTGTAGCCGATTTGATCTGTTGCATTATAGATATCAAAACCGTGAAAACCAACGACAAAGAAAGATAAATCGAAGTCTCTGAAGCTGATGTTATTGCTCCATCCCCAGTTGAACATTGGCTGTCCATTACCGATAACTCCCATGTCATTGTTGTTTATTTTTCCATCGAGATTTTTATCTATATAACGCGCATTACCTGGTGCAACATTATACGTTGCGCCGTTTGTTTTCCCATTAGGCTCTCCTTTGGCATTCAAAAAGGGCGCATTTACGTCGGCTTCTTGCCAAACACCAGCATAGGTATGTCCCCAAAAAGTACCTAATTTTTCTCCTTCAATCATCTTAAACAATTGATTTTCGAACTTCCCGGCTTGCATCTGGGTTTTGTCCAATGTTGGAATACTTTCGAATGTTCCTTTGTTGTGCGACAAGGTCACATCGGTATGCCAGTGCCAATCTTTTTGTGTCAAGATATCCGATCCGATAGTTAGCTCGATACCCGTGTTGCGTATTTTCCCGGAGTTTTGCAAGAGTGAGGGGTATCCCATGTGTGCGGGTTGTGCTAGTTCCAACAAGATATCTTTCGAAGTCTTATCGTACCAATCGGCTGTTATACGAAGGCGTCCGTTAAACAGTGACAAGTCCATTCCCGCATTAATCTGATCGTTGCGTTCCCATTTTAAGTCGGGTGAATAAGGACGTCCTGAGGAGTAGGAGGTGGTCCCATCTGCATTTGGCTTAGGTTCCATTTGAGAATAGATGCGATAAGGAGCGACCGATTGATTACCTACCGAGCCATAACCCAGGCGCAATTTCAGTTGGTCGATAACTTCTACCTCTTGCATGAACGCCTCTTGCTTAAGATCCCATGCCAGCGCAGCAGAGGGGAAATAGTCCCATTTTTTGGCCAAGCGCGAGGAGCCGTCGGCTCGGAGAGAAGCCGTCATCATATAACGGTTCATAAAGACATAATTGACCCGAAGCATGCCCGACATTAGCGTGGTGATTTCCCTATTCGATGCACCTTTGAACTGATCTGCCCAACCGATACCATTTTCGGCCAACCGATCGGCAAATGCCAAGTTCGTAGCATCCGTTCGGTGCCAATAGCCATTATTATACGATTGCTCAAACACGCCAGTTGCGTTGATGCGGTGGTTCTTATTAAACTCCTTCACATAACTGAGTGTATTGGTATTCAGCCAGCTCATTTCCCATTCGCTACGAGCAAAAGCACTTGTAAGGCTATTTTTGGAATAGTTATAACTTTTCTCGTTTTGCGCATCCGTTGCTAGGGCATTTTCAAAGTTAAGTCCCAACTGTGTACGGAAAGTTAGTCCATCCAGCAAATTAAAATCCAGATACCCTTGTAAACGGTTGCTTAAAGTTTGATTTTTGGCTTTCGTTTCGTTAATATGTCCCATTGGGTTATACGTATTCCCACCGCTAATCGGAAATTTATTGTTGTAATTTCCCTTCTCATCAACCGGTGAAACCGTATTGGGGAAATACATCGCTTGAAGAATCAGACCATCATATTGAGAAATTCGTGGTCCTTCAGTGGTATTATAATAGCCGTAAATATTCATGCCAGCTTTCAGCCATGTTCTGATTTTAGTATCCACTTTTAAGCGATAAGTAAAGATGTCGTTTTGAGATTTCTTGATAACCCCCTCGTTGCTTTCATAACGTAAAGAGGCCAAGAATGTGGTTTTTTCACCCCCTCCGGCGATAGATAGTTCATAATTATGAGCCATTGCCGGGTCATTGAACATCCCTTTAGCGTAATCAAATCCTGCTGTGCCATTTTTGAACGCCTCTAATTGGGTTGGCGTATAATACTCTTTCGCCGGTTTGTTTTGCGAGGCGAAGTATTCGCGGCCATAATCGTTGGCTAGTTGTGCATATTCATAAGGTGATAATGTCTCTGGGTATTTGGCAACCGTTTTGAAATTCACGAACCCATTGAATGATACCGTAAGTTTATCTTTGCTTGGTGTGCGTGTGGTTACCAAGATGACGCCGTTGGCCCCTCTTGATCCATAAACAGCTGTGGCAGAAGCATCCTTTAAAACCTCAATCGATTGAATATCAGACGGGTTGAGTGCTTTTAGCGAACCGCCTATAAATCCGTCGACTACCACCAATGGCCCCGTTTCGGCATTGATCGAATTAATTCCGCGCACCCGTATGGTGTTGTCTTTGCTGGGATCACCAGAACCTGATAAAACCGATACACCAGCCATGCGTCCTTGAAGCGCATCACTCACATTGCCCGAAGGGGTGCTTTTTAGTGCGTCCGATGTTTTTACAGAGGCGACCGATCCGGTCAGGTCACTTTTTCGTTGGGTTCCATACCCTACAACAACGACCTCATCGAGCGTTTTGCTATCCTCTAATAACTTGATGGTGAAATTTCTTTGTCCTTTTACGGCTATTTCTTGTTTGACATAGCCAATGTAAGAGATAACAATGGTGCCCTCTCCGGGCACATCGCTGAGTTTGAAAACACCGTTGAAATCGGTGATGGTTCCATTGGTTGTACCTTTGATGAGACAAGAAGCGCCAATGATAGGCTCTCCCAAATTGTCCACCACTTTACCTGTAATGTTACTGTGCTGTTGTGCCGTTGCATGTCGTGCAAATAAGCATGCAAAAAGCATGATACAGACTGCCTTAAAATAGTAGCTTTTTCTACTTTCCATAGTTCAGACGATAATTAGTTAAACAAAAAAAGATTGAAATCTTTACGGTGCAAAAATAAAGATCAATCTTTCTTTGTAAGGGCATAATCGTCCGATATAGCTACAATTTAGTACATATTATTCGGTTTTCTCCATAAATTTTTCAATTGCGACGGCCACCCCATCTTCTTCGTTGCTCAAGGTTACATAATCGGCTGCTTTTTTGACAGGTTCTTGTGCATTTTCCATAGCAATGCCCATGCCTGCATAACGGATCATAGAGAGGTCGTTATAGCCATCGCCTATCGCCATCATCTCTTCACGTGACACGCCGAGTTTCTCGATGAGCACTTGCAGCGACATCGCTTTATCAATCCCTTGTGGAACCAGTTCCAAGAAATAGGGCTCCGAACGAAATACGTTTATTTCGCCTTGTAGCAAAAGTGACAGTTCCGATTCGACGGCGATCAACTTCTCCGGATCGCCCACTATAAGGCATTTAGGTAGAGGGAGTGTTACCTCTTCTAGGAAGTTTGTGACTTTTCTTACTGCCATTTTATTGAGGAAAGCCTCTTTCTGCACATACACATCATCGGGTTGCTCGGTGATAATCTCTGCACCGTGGTAGGTTAATATCGGCAGTTGGTGTTTTTTTGCACACGCATAAAGTGCCGGAATCACCTCATCGGGCAACACATTCTCATACATCATCTCTTTCGTCTGCCAGTCGATGATCTCACCGCCGTTGTACGACAGAATAAACCCGTTGAACTCAGACATGCGCAGTTCATCGGCCAAAGGCACAATGCCGTATGTGGGTCGGCCGGAAGCCAGTACTAAGCGCACTCCCTGCTCTTGTGCTCGGATCAAAACCTCTTTATTACGGGGCGTAATTTCCTTTTTACTGTTGGTCAGTGTACCATCTAAATCGAGAACAATTAGTTTGTAAGTCATATCAATAGGGCTATAAGCGATTAAAATTGAGGCGCAAAGGTAGAATAATAATAGGCTTGTTCCAAAAAAAACGAAAAAAGGGGCATGTGCTCAAACTGTCACATTCCCCCTTTTCTATCTAAAGGTCGATTGATTTTTTACTTAATCAATGCGTGCACCGCATCCTGCTAGTTCGGCGATAGGTGTGAAGACACCTGTGCCCAAATCGAACTTAGCGAAAGGCGACTGTGCGTAGTTGCTTATCAGGTTTTCCCCATCGGCCACGGTCACAGACGATTTACTGTGATAAGTGCTCCATTTTCTAGCCTCTTTCAAATCATACACCACATTGTTGGCCACGTCGACTGTTGCCGCCGGTGTGGTTCCTAGGAAGGCATAGAGGGCCGACGAGTTGAGTGTTGCTCCTGTAGCATCGGCATAAAAGAGGTTGTTTTTTAGCGTAACAGCAGCTTTTTGGTAGAACTTGCAGAAGATGTTGGCCCCCACGAAATTTACAAAGGTGTTGTTGCTAATTGTTACACCCACCTCTTTCTCATTGGCTGGGGTAGGAGAGTTGGCATCTGCCCAGACAAAAAGCTGCCCTTTCATGGCTGTCTTATTGTAAACCACATTGTTTTGGAACACCACTTCGGGATAAGCATCCAGTGTGGTCGTGTTATACAAGTTAATCAAGGCTATGTTGACAGTCGATTCTGCCGCTAGCTGACAACCAATTTGAGTGTTTTTGATTGAGATAGAGGTGATACCACTGTCATATTTTGCTGCATTATAGATTGGCTTGATGACATGCGTGAAGAGGCAATCTTCGAACACGAGGTTCTCAAAGTTGGCTGTTGCATTGGCATTGTTGAATAAATACCCCTTGTTGCTTCCACCGTCTATTTTCGTCATATCTACAGAGATGTTTTTTAGAATCAGTTTACCTGCAACCAATTTCATGCAAAATTCACTTTGTAGCGTCGGCTTTTCGTCGGCATAGCGTCCGATGATAATCACCGGCTGTGTAATAGCTTTCACTCCTCCACTGATGGTATAAAGCGCTTGATCTCCTTCCAGAAACAGCAGAGTCGGAGTCGATAAATTATGAATTTTATCGGTGATATCAAGTGTGCCATTCTCGGCAGTCAAGGTTTCCACCGTATAGTCGGCCATCATCGCCTTATTGATGGTTACCCCACCCACAACTAAGTTGTCTCCTTTTTCATATGACTCATAATAATCTGTCCGCGTGGGTTGTGGAGTGACACTACCGACCTCTACTTGTATCTTAGCGATACAGGCATAAGACCCACTCGTTGCCAAGATAGCCAAATCCTTACTGTTGTCGGCTGTAGCCCGTGTATCGGCTTTTGGCGCAGTGACCGTGAGTACCGCTATCTGATTGGCATCTGCTTCAGCCAATACCGCTTTCCAGCCGTTAGGAGCGGTAATCAACACCTGGTCGGCTCCCTTGATTTCGAGGTTAAATTGTTTGGTTTCCGCGGGGTTGAAGTTCTGTACACCCGATACTTCGTTGCCGAATCGGCAGTAGAAATTGCTCACCACCGGAACAGTCAGCGTTGTGCCATCTAGCAACACCAGATGTAGATTACCGTTTTGAACGGCTACTTCTTTAAAAAACTTATCACCACTTGCAGCGCCATCGGTGCCATTCGTTCCGTCGGTACCCACCGCTTTCACCGGTTGCCCATCGACATCCTTTACAGCTTCAAAGGAGGTCCCGCCGTTGTAACTCACCTCCCAGTAACCCGCAGCACTGACACGAAACTGAGGAGTGACACCATTCTCACCCTTCGCTTTGACTGGAACCTGCGAAGCATTTAGAACCACTTGGTACGTCTGTCCGTTGTCATAGCTCACCGTCCAGTTGCCATTCGCATCAATCCCAATGAGCGGCAATAAAGTCGGTTTTTCACTCTTCTCGACCAGCTTCAGTACCTTGCCATCACTGAGTGTCACCGTCCAGATCCCTTCGGAAACTTGTGCCGATGTCACGGTCATTCCCTTCTGAGCCAATAAACGAATGGCTTCGATATTCCCATTCAAGTTCTTCACTTCTCCTTCTAAGGCTGTGACGCGCCCTTTCAGTGCATCAACCTCCTCTTGCCAATTGTCCTTTGTACAGCCCGTCAGGATCAGAGCCATGACCACCATTACCACTAAAAAATTCTTCATCGTTTTATGTTTTAAAGTTAATATGTATTCAAGGTGTTTAGCCACGCCGGGACAAACCCTAAGCGTAAGCGTAACTGCGCTTCGTAAAGTGAGTAAGGTGAGACCACACTACCATGGTTGGCATCCAGCTTAACTTGCGACTGATCGAAGGTGACCGATCCGCCATGGAAGCCCACAATGGTAGGTGGCAGAAGCTTCCACCACAACGAACCATTGTCCCACCAAATGAACGGGTTCTCTTTGGCCGCATTTTTGGCCTCAAAGTTCCATAACGTCAGATCAGCTAAGTGGTTAGGCATTTGGTTATAATCGCCCCCCTGACGGAAACGCATAAAGCCCCCGCGACAGTGGTCGAAAAGTGTGGCACGTGGTTGGGTAGCATGCGATTCAAAGCACGCATCCTTTCCCCAATCGATCTTCCAAAGCACTGCCCCAAGGCTCTGTTTAGAGACCCCGCAAGCGTGATACTGTCCCGCCCCTTTCATAAAGACAGAAGGGTGGTCGATCAGATGGCCATCACTCTGATCGGTCACTTTTCCGATAAAGACGCGCGATGAGGCTTGAGAGCGGATAGCCGCATGCCCACGATTACCACTGATGGTGATATCCATGGCTGAGAAATTGGCGCAACTCACAATCGAAGAAGCCTCACTGACGCTTTGGAAGTCGACCCGTCGCATCCACGAGTTCGTTAGCCGCACAAAGTTGATCGGTTTATAGGCTCCATCATCTTCCCACGAGGCGTGGTGCACAAAATTCCCTTTGGCACGCCCCACAAAGGTGAGGTCCTCCACTCCGACGTTTTCGTAATGCGGATATTTGCAGAGCTTCCAGCCCCATTTGGCCTCTACACCATGCATGATTGGCTCCACAAAGGTGACCAAGCTGCCTTTGATGGCTTTCACCTGGTGGTAATCCCAAACCTGCACGCCAACCGCATTCAAGTTGGTCATGGTTGCTGTGGGCGAATAAGGTGCCAGCTCTTGCTTGATCAGTTGCGGGTCATTATTGACCAATTGTAAGCAAACCCAGTCGCCTACGTTCACCCCTTTGGTAGAAGCCACGTTTACACTAAAGCTTCCTTGTGGTGCATCTTGCGTCACGGAGGTCAGCTCACTGACGGTACTGTTGTGTTTAAACTCGATCATAACCGGCGAGGAGTACATGACTTTCGGATCCGTAGGCAGATTGGGTGTCTCCATCTTGATAAACGTTTTGTCTCTTCCAGCTCCCTTTAGAACCACCCCACCCATCAACAGTTGGATACTCTCCGAAGCCGTTCCGTTGGCTACGTTATCGGTCTCGTCATGTAAAATAAACTCCCCTTCAGGGAAATAAATCACCGCCTGAGCGTCAGGCTTATTTTTGGCCCCTCCAAGAATGGTACTAATAATTCGTTTAAACGCCTCCCGATCCGACCGACCATCGTTGGGTACGGCCCCATAGCGAGTCACATCATACACCGTATAGCCTAAACTCCAGACCTCCGGAGGCGCTACCTCGCCATGTTTGTAGCCGGCGTATGAGAAGTCGAGTAAGAGATTCTGGGCTGTTTGATTCTTAAAGTCGAGCCACGCTTTGCAAGCATTGGCATCGAAAGAGGTGGTGAGCAACCGTACCTGGATAGGCACGATGCGGATATACCCTTTATCAGATGTGATAATCAGGCGGATAGATTCCTCCTTTTCGGTGTTGTTCTGAGTCGGCGCAGTGATACTCAGCTCCTGCTCGTCGAGTCGTACCAACCAACCAGCCGGTGCTTGTATCACGACTTTCGCCACTTCACTCTGCTCCACCTCATAGAGCCGTTTCTCACCCAGAGGAAAGAGCTGCGTCTCTGTAGCACCTTTTACTTTAAGGAAAAAGGAGTCGATGACTGGAAAAGAGAACGTCTGGTTGTCCGCCGTTAACACGAGTTCCATTTTTTTTGTATCGCTGTTATAACTAACCGATTGGAACATAGAGGTTTTTCCAGGCTGTTCTGCTAGCGCTTTGATTGGTGCGCCAAGCGGATCAGTCAGCCCTCGGTAGGTTGTTCCACCATCTGTACTAACCTGCCAATATCCTTGACCGTCTACCCTGAGCTTAGGCGAAACCACCGGTTCTCCCGTTGTACTTGTTGGCAGAGCCGATAGCGGTTGTTCGTTTTTGTCCAACAGCTGTTGGAAGGTTCCCGATTGAGTGGTTCGATAGATCCAATACCCCTGTCCATCGATGGAAAGTTCCGGCATCAACGTATGGACCTCTTTGGCGTTGGCCAATGTCAGTGTCTGTCCGTTGCTCAACTCCACCACATAGCCACTCTCTTTAGGCGTGACCCCCACGATAGAGACCCCCGAAAAGAGTATTCGGGTGTTATCAATCGAGCGATTCAGTTGTTCGAGCCCCTCCTCGAGTGCTACCAGTCGGTTGCTCAATCCATCCAACTCGGCACGGAGGTTGTCCGGCTGACAAGAAAATAAGAGAAGCATTACGGCACTTATTTGGCCGAAGAAGGCAAAAAGACGATAGTTGTTTTTCATACATGCATTCAATATCAGTTTTAAATCCAGAGTCCTTTGATTCATTCTTTACCGAGTCTCAGTCTCTCTGTTTTCGGTTTAGATTCAAAGGTTTCCATTTTTTTAGGATGGCAAATATAGAGGGCTGGACGAAAAGAGGTAGGCTAAAATGATTCATGATTTTACCTAATTTATACATTTCGGTGAAAAGCTCCCTCTTTATTTTCGGCTATTCATTCCGAGGAGTAACCTAAAATCCCTATTTTTGCGTGATGAATATGAATCAGAAGAAAGTCCTGCTCGGCATGAGCGGTGGGACAGACAGTTCGGTGGCAGCGATGCTCCTCCAGGAACAAGGGTACGAGGTGGTCGGCGTTACCTTTCGTTTTTATGAGAAAGATGGTGATCAGAGCTATTTGGAAGAAGCGGCTCAGCTCGCTCGCCAATTGGGTATCTCGCATCTTGTCTACGATGCTCGTGCCTCTTTTGAAACCCATATCATTCGCTACTTCGTCGATGAGTATTTCAGAGGGCGTACTCCCGTGCCTTGTATGTTTTGCAACAATACCTTAAAATGGCCTTTGCTCGCAAAAATAGCCGATGAAATGGGTGTTTTTTATATCTCTACGGGGCATTATGTGCGTCGGGCACAGCGTGGTGATACCTTTTACATCACCCCTGGAGTTGACACAGATAAAGACCAAAGTTTCTTTCTATGGGGGTTGAATCAGGACATTCTTCGTCGGGTACTCTTGCCGATGGGCGATCTGACCAAGACTGAAGCTCGTCGGTACGCTTTTGAGCGAGGTTTTACTCGGGTCTCTGAGAAGAAAGACAGCCTTGGGGTCTGTTTTTGCCCGATGGATTACCGTTCGTTCCTGAAGCAATACCCCGATTGTCCGGTACTGCTATCGGGAGCAAATCGGGGACAATTTGTCGATGAAAGCGGTACTTTTATTGCTTGGAACGAAGGTTATCCCTATTATACCATCGGCCAACGGCGCGGCTTAGGTATTCACTTGAACAAAGCTGTTTTTGTGAAAGAGATTGATCCGGCAACAAATAAGATCACTCTTGCTTCGCTGCAAGCGTTGGAAAAGCGAGGGTTTTATTTGGAGGCGTGGCAAGTAGTCAACGAATCTTTGTTGTATAGCGAAGCTGAGATTATCGTGAAGATCCGTTATCGGAAACAAGCCAACCGTTGTCGGGTGAGCCTAACCCCTGATGGACTGCTCAAAGTGGAGCTCTTAGAACCTCTTACGGCTGTTGCTCCCGGTCAGGCAGCTGCTTTTTATTGCGGTGCTTTATTAATCGGTGGAGGCATTATCCAATCCTCTTTTTGAGAAGGTAGAAGACGTTTATAATTAAAAAAAGAGAGTTTTCACTCTCTTTTTTTAATTATAAAGGGGTGTTTGATTCTCTAACGCTTATTTAAACACCTGCTTCATCGGTCGCCCAATCCACACTTGTGGTTGTTGCAAACCGAAGATATAGGCGATGGTAGAAGCCACATCGAATTGCATCATGCTTTCCGAGAACTCACCCGATTTCTTAATCCCTTTGCCAGAGATGATAAATGGAGTCTCCATCTCAGCCATGGTTTTGCCACCGTGTCCTTTGTTGATGCCACCGTGATCGGCAGTCACAATAAAAATGGTCTCTTTGAGCATGCCTGCTTTTTTCACTGCCTGAATAATGCGTCCGATGTAACGGTCCAACTCTTTGAGGTTGGCATAATACTCCGGCGTATCATGTCCCGATACATGGCCCACATGATCGGGATTGTCGAAACAAACAGCCAACAGCTTGGGGTGTTTCTCTTTGATGTAACGCTCCGCCATGCCACACAAGGCTTCCGGGTATTCGTTGTAGTCGGGTGCTTCCGCGTGGTAGCTTAAGGAGAGGGTGTCTACCAGGTATTTAATGCCATCCCATTCATACAGACAACCAATCTCTGCTTTGGGGCTTTTATCGCGTACTAATTGGAAGATGGTGGGGAAGATGCCGTGCGCATTGAGTTCGCGCGAAGGGAGTTCGGGCGTCTTTGATCCCCAATCGGTATAACCATGCAGCTCAGGTCCTGCGCCCATGAACATCGAGGCCCAGTTCACGGCGCTTGATGAAGGTAGGACCGATCGTTTTTTAAGTGTGAAGGCTCCTTGTTTCATCAAGGTTTTCACATTAGGCATGTGTGCTTTCTGTACACTGTATGATCCCCAACCATCTAGACCGATGAGAACCACATGCTTGGCTTTGGGCAGGTTGCCTGCCTGGCTGAAATTTCCGAAAGCTGCGAAGAAAAAGAGCAGCAAGGTGAATGTCTGTTTTTTCATTTTACCGTATTACTGTTTGGTTTATTAAGAGGGGTAAAGGTACGTCTTTTTGTTCAAATCTGGTCCAAATAGAAGGCCGAATTTAACTGTTTAAACTTCTTTAGAACTCTTTTAGAATGAGTCAGAAAGGATTCTTTATGTTTGGCTCATTCGTCAAAGGCGCAGCTTAATTGTTCGGTTATACCGTTTAAGGCGGATGGTAGGCCGACTTTCACAAACAGGAGCGATCTGTTTTTAGATCTATAAAGAGCGATTTTAAGAACTATCGTATCTGCTCATTGAATGGATGAACGACCTTTTTTCTAAATAAAGAGGTCTTGGAGATGAAAGAGCTCTGTAGGGTTGGTTGAGAAAGAGCTTTATAACCACTTCTCGGAAAATACTACCTGCTGAAATGGAAAAAAAAGGCAGTAGGCCAACGGACTTACGGGTTATTTTTGCGCTCAAATAACTCCTTTAAAATCCTATTAATGAAAAAACTACTATGCATGGTTGGTTTGTGTCTGATGCTTCTATCGATACTCCGGGCACAGCCGATGACTAAATTGAACATCCGACAGTCGATGAGACGAGTAGCCGATTGGCAAATTGCTCACATGAATAAGGTGCCCCATGATCCACTGAACTGGGTCAATGCAACTTTCTATTTAGGGTTATCGCGTTGGGCCGATCTAGCCGAGAAAGAGAATCAAGATCAGTTTTATTACAAGTGGTTGTTGCGACTAGGAGCGCGCAACTATTGGCAGGTGGATAAACGCATGTATCATGCCGATGATGTGTGTGTGTCGCAAACGTATCTTGATTTGTATCAGAAGTACCGCCGGGAAGAGATGTTAATCCCCACCTTGGCACGTACAGAGTGGGTCATAGCACACCCCTCTAAAGGGTCGTTCAAACTCGATTATGCCGATGCCACGACATTGGAGCGGTGGACGTGGTGCGATGCGCTTTTTATGGCACCTCCTGTTTATCTTCGTTTATATAACCTCACGGGCGATAAGAAGTTTATCCGATTCATGGATCAAGAGTATAAAGCGACCTACAACCACCTCTTTGATAAAGAAGAACAGTTGTTTTTCCGTGATCGGCGTTACTTCAATGAGCGCGAGGCGAATGGGAAAAAGGTGTTTTGGGGTCGAGGCAATGGTTGGGTGCTTGGTGGACTGGTAGAGATGTTGCGAGAACTGCCGTTGAAAAGTCGTTACCGTCCGTTCTATCAGACCTTGTTCCAGCAGATGTGTAGTCGTGTGGCAACACTTCAGAATGCCGATGGCTTTTGGCATGCAAGTCTACTCGACCCAGCCTCCTATCCGTCGCCCGAGACAAGTAGTACCGGTTTTTTTGTGTACGCTTTGGCGTATGGGGTGAATGAAGGGCTTTTGCCTGCTTCTACCTTTAAACCAGTCATCGAGAAGGGGTGGCAGGCCTTGCTATCGGCTGTTGAAGAGGATGGTCAGTTGGGCTTTGTACAACCGATCGGTGCCGATCCGAAGACGGTGACGCGCCAGATGACCGAAGTGTATGGACCAGGTGCTTTTCTACTGGCTGGCAGCGAAGTCTATCGGTTGGCCGAAACCGAATCGCCGGTTTTAAAGACAGCCTCTCCCGAACGGTTGAAGCAGATCAGTGCTTTATTGCCCGAACAGCCCCAAGGCATTGGGCTCTCTTATAAAGATCGGACGTTTTGGGAGCGCGTGAAAGAGGGAGCAGCAGCTCGGGAACTCTTGGCTGTCGAAGCACCAGCTTTGTTGAAGGGAGGCATGCCCCCTTTCGTTGACTCACTTTACTTGCATCTAAATAAGACCAATGTTCGGTTGCCTGGCGAGAACATGATGAATGCGCGCTATCATTACCTCTTCCGACTCTCTTTGGCAGAGTGCTTGGAGAATAAACGGCGGTATGTCAAAGCCATCGAACGGGCTCTGATTGAACTGTGCGAACAGAAACCGTGGTCTATCCCGGCACACGATCGTAACCTGAACAACTATCATGGAAAAGACTATTACGTCGACTTGGTGGTCGCTACTGCGGGCAACAGCTTGGCACAATGTATCACGATGCTCGACGACAAACTATCGCCTGAGGTGAAAGCCCGCGTGCAGTGCGCTTTCCGTGAGAAGGTGTTCCGTCCCATCTACCGATGTCTGGAGGAGACAAAACCTTTTTACTGGTTTAAGGTCACGAACAACTGGAATTCGGTTTGTTTGGCTGGAGTCACAGGAGCAGCTTTGGCCTTGTTGCCCGATAGAGAAGAACGAGCCTTCTTTGTGGCTGCTGCCGAGAAATATCAAGCTTACGGCATGAAAGGGTATGCCGACGATGGCTATTGCAGTGAAGGAGTGGGCTATTACAACTATGGCTTCCGTGCCTATCTTTTGTTGCGTGAAGAGGTATGCCGGGCTACACAAGGGCAGATCGATTTTTTCCGTGATCCGAAGTTTGTTCGCATAGCACAGTATGGTAAAAAGATACAGATGGCCGATGGCGTTTCTCCAGCCTATTCCGATTGTCGGATTGGCCTCTCGCCCGATGCGTTTATTGTGGCTTATTGCAATCAAGCTTTAGGGCTTACAGCCAATGGAGAGTCCCATCGTTTACCGGGAGCAAATAATCTATCACTCTATCTGTTGGAACTGTTTCCGCAACAAGCTTGGAAGGTAGCTCTTACACCCGAGATGACGCAGGTTTTGCAGGAAGAATCGGAGGCGTTACGTGCCTATTACGATGAGGCAGGGATTTTAATTGCTCGTCCGCAGGCCCATACTCCCTGTCGGTTGTCTGTCTCTGCCAAAGGAGGGAGTAATGCTGAAAACCATAACCACAACGATGTAGGCTCTTTTGTGGTGGCTCTAGGTGGCGAAACCATGCTGGGCGATCAAGGTGGACCATTCTCTTATCCGGGTGATTATTTCACCAGTGGAGCACCGGAGAAGTATAAAAGCAAAGGTTCTTTCGGACATCCAGTACCGTTGGTCAACGGCATCGCACAATCGACTGGTGCGAAGGCTCAAGGGCGGGTCATTCAAAAAGAGTTTTCGGAAGCGGTTGACGTTTTGGCGATCGACTATACATCGGCGTATGCGGTGACTGGATTGCAACGCTTAGAACGGCGGTTTACTTATGACCGTACCAGTCGAGGACGTTTCGTCATTGAAGATCAGTTTAGCGGAACCCTTCCGCTAGCGTTTGAATCGGCACTGACTACACGAGCCCAGTGGCAAGTGGTGGGCGATAATCGCCTGTTGTTGACAGCAGGTGCGGAGAAACTTTGGGTGACCGTGGAGGCTTCGGGGCCGGTGGTGTTCAGCTCGGAGGTGATCGAAGAGAATGCACCGGCTTATAGCCGGATCGCTATCCGCTTGAAGAAGAAGAGCGACAAGGGGAGTATCCGCTTGGTGATGAGTCCGGATTAACGGTCCTAAGTGGGGATATACGACTCTGCTTTATAGGGTCGTGTGCATCCCGCTTGGTCCAATATATAATAAATTAAAACAGATATCTCTCATTAAATTAAAAAAGATGTTATCTAAATCTAACTATTAACAAACATCAGAATTATGAAAAAAAGAAAAACAGGGGTCCTCTTCTCTAAGAGGGCGTTGTGGTGCACAGTGATGGCGGCCTTTAGTGTCGGCGCTCTGGCGTATCCTCTGGTTGGAAAGCGTGCAGAAGGGACTTCTGTCTATGCGGTCGATCAGGTGAGAAAAACGGTGAGTGGGGTGGTAACCGATCACTTCGGACCAGTCACGGGGGCCAATGTGGTGGTTAAAGGGACTACCAATGGGGTGATAACCGATTTGGAGGGACGATTTACGCTGACGGGTGTGCCAGAGAATGCGGTTTTACAGGTCTCTTTTATCGGCTATCTCACTAAAGAGGTGAAGGTGAGCGGGCAGAAGGGGCTTGCTATTCGCTTGGAAGAGGATGCTAAATCGCTCGATGAGGTCGTTGTCGTGGGGTATGGTTCGCAAAAGAAAGTGAACTTGACTGGGGCTATTGGCCAAATTGATTCGAAAGTGTTGGAATCTAGACCGATTACCAACACGGTGAGTGCATTGCAGGGAACTATTCCTAACTTACAAATAACCAATTATAGTGGCGAACCGGGACGGTCGGCTGCTCTGAATGTGCGGGGAACCACGTCGATCAACGGAGGAAGTCCGTTGGTTTTGGTCGACGGGGTGGAGATGAGTCTTAACTTGGTGAATCCGAGCGATATCGCCAATGTCACGGTATTGAAAGATGCGGCTGCATCGGCTATCTATGGGGTACGTGCCGCTTATGGCGTGATCTTGGTGACCACAAAAACAGCCGGCAAAGACATGAAGACAACGGTTAGCTATTCGGGTAATTTCTCGTGGGCAAAACCCTCCATCATGCCCAAATTTATTGGTTCGAGCTGGGAATTTGCGGAGTGGATGAATCAGGCTTGTAAGAATGGTGGGGTGACTCAGCCTTATGAGGATGAGGTGATCCAAAAGATGAAGGCGTATGCCGATGATCCTCAAAACAACCCGGAGTTTGAGGTGAATAACGGTAAACTGTATCATTATGGGTACTCGGATTTGGCTTCGCTTATGATCAAGGATTTTACGCCGTCACAACGACACAATTTAAACATTTCAGGAGGTAACGAGAAGACGAAATTTTATACCTCTGTGGGCTACCTTAATCAGGAGGGGCTTTATAAAGTAGGAGAAGACAATTTTAAACGGCTTAATACCCGCTTGTCGGTCGAGAACCAAACTACCAAGTGGATGAAGATGGGGGCTAAGATGCTTTACAACTATACGTCGCAGGATAAACCGTTTACTTATGATAGCAAGGATGTCTGGAAGCGGGTAATTTATTCACTGCCAACCGATTTTATTCAGCCTTGGGCGAAGGATGCTAGGTATCCGGAACTGGATCGGTTCGATGGGATGTCTGCCGAAAATAATTCGTATACTTTGCTAAAGGATGGCGGACGAAATAAGTACGATGCGCATGACATATGGCTGACCGCCAGTACAGACTTGGACCTTCTAAAGGGGTGGAAAGCACACGTCGATTTCAATTACAATCTGAACTATAAGAAGGAGTCGGAACATAGTAAACCGATTAAGTTTTTTGATGGTTCGTTTAATGAGACGTATGGACGTACGAGCGATGGGTATTTCAAGATGACGAATTATAATAAGTCGTATTACTCTTTCAATGCCTATACGGAGTATGAAAACACCTTTGCAGAGAAACATTATGTGAAAGGAATGGCCGGATTTAATCAGGAGCTGACGAAGTATTCTGCTTTTAGTGGCAAGCGAACGGGCATGTTCAATGAGCAGCTGCCTTCATTGAGCTTGGGATCGGGCATTCATACTACTGCTCAAGATGGCTATGAATGGGCGTTGCGTGGTGGCTTTTTTCGCGTCAATTATATTTATGATAGCCGTTACCTCTTTGAGGTGAATGGGCGGTATGATGGAACATCTCGCTTTCCTTCGGATAACCGTTTTGTCTTTTTGCCGTCGTTCTCTGCTGCATGGCGAGTGAGTGAAGAGGCGTTTATGAAGGGCACACGCGGTTGGCTGGACAACTTGAAGTTCAGAGCGACTTATGGTGAACTGGGTAACCAGTTGCTCTCTTCTTCTAAGTGGGGTGGCAATACGAAGTATTATCCATATATTCCGTTTATGAGCGATGGAACTTCGGGCAGCTGGATTTTTGGGAATGAAAAGGCTACCATTATTAACCCGGGGTCTCTGACAACGGCCAACTTGACGTGGGAGAAGGTGAAGACGGTCAACTTTGGGGTGGATGTGACTCTGTTTGACCAACGTCTTGATATGGCGTTTGACTATTACCAACGTACCACATCGGATATGCTTGAAAAGGCGATGTATCCGGAAGTGTTGGGCACTGATGCACCGCCGTCGAACTCGGCCGAACTGCGGACTGATGGCTGGGAACTCTCGTTGACTTGGCGCGACCGCATCGGTCAAGATTTTAGTTATGATTTGGGCTTTATCTTGTCCGATTCTCAAGCTAAGATCACGAAGTATAACAACCCTACGGGCGATATTGGCTCGTATTATGTGGGGCAGAAAATAGGAACGATCTGGGGGTATGTCACCGAAGGACTGTTCCAGAGTGATGAAGAGGTGGCACAGTCGCCTAGTCAGAAGAATGTGGCCAACGTAGTTTGGGGAGCTGGCGATGTGAAGTTCAAAAACTTGAATGGTGATGAGGTGATTAGTGATGGCAAACGGACGCTTGAGGATCATGGCGATTTAGCCATTATTGGTAATCAAACACCACGCTATCAATATGGTATCACGGCCAACATGACGTATAAGGATTTTTA
Source organism: Bacteroidia bacterium (assembly GCA_009929715.1). Taxonomy (GTDB): domain Bacteria; phylum Bacteroidota; class Bacteroidia; order Bacteroidales; family Bacteroidaceae; genus Bacteroides. The sequence goes on along the minus strand of RZZX01000010.1, from coordinate 21,991 downwards.
CTTGAGCCTGTTTATGCAGGGGGTAGGGAAGTGCGATTTTTTTCCAAGTGATGAGTCGTTCTGGCCGGCTGGTACGCAGTACTATAATGCACAGACATGGCAAGTCAGCGACTCTTGGACACCCGAGAATCCGCAAGCGTATTTCCCGATTGCACGGGCAGTGGATGGAAGAAACCGGAAGGTGCAGAGCCGTTACTTGCAGGATGGAGCTTACTTGCGTATGAAAACGCTGACATTGGGATGGAACTTGCCTAAGCAGTGGATTAAACAGGCTTTCTTGACACGGGCTAGTGTCTACGTGAGTGGCGAGAACTTGTTCGAGGTTTCGTCCATTAAAGGACCTTATGATCCAGAAGCGGCTCGTGAAGGGGGTAAGATGATTTATCCGTTTATGAGAACTTATTCTTTAGGGGTTAATCTAACTTTTTAATACGGTGAAAACGATGAAAAAGATCTATTATAGCTTTATGTGTGTGTCCATGGCTTGCTTGTTGTGGGCTTGTAACGATGCGTTTCTTGACCGCACACCGACGAATGATTTGAACGAGAAGTCGTTCTGGAATACGCCGGCCGACCTAGAGGCGTATAACAATGGTATTTATAATGATGCGGCCAACAATGGGGCGTATAAGTTTATGGTGGGCTTTGCACATGCGGCTTGGAACAGTCGTACGCAGAGTGTCTATCCGTTGGAAGCAATGTCGGACAACTTTGTGACGATGGATGCCAGTCAGATTTGGGCTTCGGCTGTTGCAGCAGGTGTTGAGAATGTACCTGGTGGTGATACCTCTTATGGCGGATGGTCTTGGGGAATCTTAAGACGTATCAATGTCTTCCTAGCCAATTATCAGCGGGTGGCTTGTGATGAGAGTGTGAAGAATCAATATGCCGGTGAAGCGCTCTTTTTCCGTGCTTGGTTTTACCTCTACATGGTTCAGACTTATGGCGATGTGCCTTTGATTACTCAGCCCCTCCAAACCGATTCGGAAGAGTTATATGGGGCCAGAACACCCCGAAAAGAGGTGATGAAGCAGGTTTTGGAGGATATCAACGCTGCCTGTAAGTATCTGCCTAAAGATTGGGGAAGCAAACCCAATCGGATCACTAAGGGGGCTGCGTTGGCTTTGAAATCGCGCATTGGCTTGTATGAAGGTACTTACCGGAAATACCACCAGTTGGGTGATTCTGAGGAGTTTTTGCAGGCTTGTGTAGCCGCCGGTGAGGAGGCGATGACGTTGGGGTATGAAATTTACAACACCGGAAATCCCACCCAGGATTATACGACGCTATTTACTTCGGAAGATTTGGGCAAGAACCCTGAGGTGATGCTTTATCGGAAGTATGCCGATGATCTATTGGGACATCGGATGTGTGGCTATCTGTTGAATTTGCGCAACGGTGGTACGAAGGATTTTGCCGATGATTTCTTACGGATTGATGCCGATGGGAAGGCGCGTCCTATCGGTTTGAGCAGTGAATATAGTAACGATACACCAGAACAGGAGTTTGCACAACGTGATGCGCGTATGGCACAAACGTTTTTGGCACCGGGCAATGAGGCGGCTAAAGCGTTGTTTCAGGATCAGGTGTTGGCGTTGAAAAACTTCCCTCGTTTGGGAGATATGCCCAACTGGCCGACGCTGACGGGCTACCATGTGGTGAAGTATTATGTGCGTGAGCAGGATAAAAAAGGGTTTGGAAAAGAGACCCACGACTATCCGTTGTTGCGTTATGCCGAGGTGTTACTGAATGTCGCTGAGGCGAAGGCGGAGTTGGGAACGATTTCTCAGGCCGATTTGGATAAAACAGTTAATTTACTTCGTCGCCGGGCTGGGGTGCCAGACTTGGATTTGACTCCGGCCATGGATCCTAAATATGCCGACTTAGGTCTATCGGCGCTGTTGGTCGAAATTCGGCGCGAACGCCGGGTAGAGCTAAGCTTTGAACAGTTGCGCTATCAAGATCTGATGCGTTGGGCGCAAGGCGAGAAGCTGAAAGAACGCGTGCTGGGTATGCGTTTGGAAGATGCCGATTTTAATGACCCACGTTACGAAGGTAAAATAAAGAAGTACGGCACGAGTGGTGGAAAGAACTACGTCTATACGGCTTTGGGCAAAGATAGCAAACAGTACGTCGATCCTTACGGCGGAACCAATTTTGCCGCAGAACGCCGCACGTTCGATCCGAAAAAGGATTATTTGCGTCCTTTACCCAAATCGGCCTTGAGTAAAAATGCCGCTTTGGTTCAAAACCCTTTCTGGGATAAATAAACACTTAGACTCTCCCCTCCTCTTTTATAGGGAGGGGTTCAGCTTACTGATAACAGATGTTAGAGGATGCCCTTTCAGGAGGTGGCATCCTCTAACCGTTTACGGAGCTCTTGTGGTGGCATTCCGAAGAAGGCTTTGAAACATTTGCTGAAGTAGCGAGGCGATGAGAAGCCCAGCATCACAGAGATGTCGGCAATGTTCAAATCCGGTCGGTTGTTCAGTAATGCTTTGGCCTCATCGAGTTTGGTTTTGAGGATAAATTCATTGGGTGTGAGCCCCATGAGCTGCTTAAACGCCATGTAGAGTTTACTTCGCCCCATGCACAGTTCCGAGGCGAGAGTGGTGACATCAAAGTTCGGATTGTCGAAGTGGGTTTTAATGATGGCACTACACTTGTCGAGAAACTCTTTATCTCGTTGACTGGTCGCATCGGCTTTCACGGTGTCGATGACCGGGCGACCGGCGTAGTAGGCTCTCAGTCGTTTTTTGTTGGCCAACAGATTGTTGCAACGTGCCACCAATATCTTGCTATTGAACGGCTTAGTCACGTAATCGTCTGCGCCAAACAGATACCCCTCCATCATCTGGTCGGCAGAGGTCTGTGCAGTAAGCAGGACCACCGGGATATGAGCCAGCTCCACGCTGTTTTTGAGTTTGTAACACAACTCCTTCCCAGACATCTCCGGCATCATGACATCACTGAGAATCAAATCCGGTTGGATGGCATAGGCCAGATCCAATCCCTCACGTCCATTGCATGCTCGATGGATCTCGTAGAATGGTTCGAAGAGTTCTGCCAAAAGAGTAATCAGCTCGTCGTGATCCTCTATGATCAATAAGACCGGTTTGTTTTCATTCGTTGTACAGCCCCCTTCCGGAGCGTTGTCTTCCTCCTCTTTCAGCTCCCATTTCAGCACCTCTTTCGGTTCCCATAGGGCACCGTTTGCTTCTGCCTTTTCATCCGTCATCGTAGCTCCCTCTTCTTTGAATGGTCTCTCCGTGAGGGTCTCAGAAAGCTCTCCTGCCGCTTGGTCATCTTGCAGCTCCTCTCCGCTGAAATGTGCCGAACCTAGAGGGAGGCAAAGGGTAAAGAGACTACCTTGCCCCACTTGGCTTGTAACGCGCAGTTGCCCGTGGTGCCGGTCGACAATCTCTTTCGACAAAGCCAGTCCGATACCGATTCCCGGCGTCAAGTCCGATGCCGTGTTATGAGCCTGATAAAACCGTTCGAAAATGTTCTCCAAATCCTGAGCAGGAATCCCCTGACCAGAATCTTCCACCTCAAGAAGAGCGTCCGTGGCGGTCTGCCTCAGCCGTACGGTGATCGTCCCCTGTTTAGGTGTATGCTTGAAGGCATTCGACAATAAGTTCGAGAGCACCTTCTGGAGCTGTATGCGATCGAAGAAGAGAGGCATCTCCTCCGTTGGCATATCCAGCAAGTAGGTGATCTCTTTCTTTTGAGCATAGTCATAGAAGTCGGCATAAACAGTTTTGGTTAAGGCCACAAAGTCTTGTTTCGTGACAGTTAGTTTAAGATATCCCTGTTCCAACTTTCTGAAGTTAAGCAGTTCGGTAACCAACTCCCTCAGCTGGTTGGCTTGATAATAAACCTTCAAGAGACGGTTGTAGGCTGTGGTGTGTAGCTTGTTCGACAATAAGAGCAATTCGATCTGCCCCAATATAAGCGTTAGAGGCGTACGAAACTCGTGCGAGATGTTGGTAAAGAAACTCAGCTTAGCCTGATTCAACGCTTCAAGCTGTACTTTCTCTTGGCGCTCCAGACGCAATGACGCTTGCAAGGCCGATTGTCTGATTTTAAAGCGCACAAAAAAGAGGATTAGGCCGACAACCAGGGCACTGTAGAGTAGATAAGCCCAGATGGTGGCATAGAAAGGGGCCGATACGTGAATGTGCAAGGTTGCCTCCGGTCCAGCCAACTGTTGGCTGTCCAGCTGCCGTAAGCGCAAGGTGTAATCGCTTGGTTTGAGACTCGTGTAAGCGATGGTATGCTCCTGCGTTTGTGTCCATGCTTGGTCGAAATTCTCCAATTTATATTCGAAGATCACATTCTTATCGTCGTGGTAATTGAACGAAGCAAACTCTATCGCCAAGTTGTTTTGTCGGTGTGTCAGGTCGATGGCGGGCGTGTGAGCTAAGATCTGCGATAAAATGCGTGTACTATCATTCGGATGCACTTCGCGGTTGAACAGATAAAGTTTATCGAACCGCAAGGGCTGGCTCGAAGGGTGTTGGTTGAGATACTCCTCTTTAATCACAGCCAATCCATTGACCCCACCCACATAGATAGAGCCACTTTGTGAGACAAAGATGGACGATCCCTGGTTGTAGTGTTGTCCAAAAAGCGTGTAGGTCTGTTCCACTTTACCTTGTTGGTGGTTGAACACCGAGAACCCTTGACTATGTATCAGGTAGAGCCGTTCCGGCGTGGTGGCTGCACAGAGGTAATAACAGTAGTTGCTCGGCAAGGCCCCCTTTTCGGCCGTATACGCCTGGAAAGTATCCGTGGCATCTTGATACCTGAACAGCCCCGATCCAAGCGTGCAGAAATAGAGCGCTCCGTCGGCATTCTCAAAGATCTGTGCCACCTTAAATTTCCCGATTCCTCGCCCAGTTGGGGTATTAGGAAGATACGTCCGATGTGTATTCCGGATCAGATCAACACAGACCACGCCCCCCTTCGATAAAGCGAGCCACAAACGGTTTCGGCGATCAATCAGCAACGTTTCATAGGTGTATGAGCAGTTTAAGAGCGCTTGAATCTCCGGGGTGGCAGTTAGCCGAGAGAACACCTCTCTCCTTGGATCTAACCTGAAGACCCCATCCTGTGTGAGTAGAATCAAGTCTTGGAGATATGGTTGGATATCGTTGACTATCCGGCTCGCCTTCGACGAGAGTGTTGGCTCTGTGGGATAGATCGTCTTGATCCTCCCAGTTTGGAGGTTAAGGATGGAGAGCCCGCCAGTATGCGTGCCGATGTATAAAGAGTGATTCTCTTGGCGGTAAAAGATACTTTTCAGGTTGTTATTGCCGAGGCTATTTGGCTTTTTCGGTTCATTCAGATAACGATGAAAGCTCTTTGTATGCGGGTCGAACCGATTTAATCCACCCCCTTCGGTACAGATAAATAAATTACCCGATTCATCCTCAGTCATCTTTCCCACAAAAGGAAAGCTCAGGCAAGTTGGTTGTTCCGGTTCCGCATAATAAAATCGGTTATAGTGGCTGTTGGGGTTGAACACATTGGCGCCACCGAAATAGGTTCCCACCCAGATATGTCCCTGTCTATCTTGGTGCAGAGCAAAGATGGAGTTATGGCTCAAGGTATTAGATGCTGCACTGTAACGGGTGTAGTTTTTCCAGAGACCAGTCTCTGTGTGGTAGCAATCCAATCCCCGAAAAGTCCCCACCCAGATTTGATGGTAATCGTCTTCAAGGATACAGCGCACTTGGTTGTCCGACAAACTATTCTGTCCCAATTGATGCGTAAAACAAGCCAACTGCCTCTCGGCGGACAACCGGTAGAGTCCGTTCCAAGTCCCTATCCACAGCTCCCCCTTGCGGTCCTTATACAGACACCGTGCATTTGAAAAATCGCCAAACTGCTCTTGCAACTGCCCCCCGAGCGTATAAGCCAAAAGCCGTTTCCCCGTGAGCACCCACACCGTTTGAGAATCGACATAGAGTGCTGTAGCCCCTGTGCTCCCTTTAGGAAGCGTTGCAAAGAGTTTCCACTCCCCATTCCTTTCCGAATAAGAATAGATCTTATCCTCACACGCCACCCAAAGTTTCCGGTGTGCATAAAAGAGTCCACTCACATCCGCCGTTCGCAAACAAGTAAACCTCTCCCGGTTTAAATCGAATGCAACAAGATCCCTCTCCGAGCGGATAAAGAGCATTCCCTCCCCATTTCCGCAAAGCTCATTAATCTCATTGTTCGTTAGCCCAGTACCGTTTTGCGACGGTCTAAATGTTTGCACCCTCGCACCGTTGTAGCGGTTTAATCCCTCTGTGGTACCGAGCCAAACAGCACCCAACTCATCTTGATAGATCGAGAGGACCGAACTCTGTGAAAGCCCATCGGCAACGTTGATATGTTTAAAATAAAAATCTTGGGTCTGGGCTGCAACAGCCGTTATAAAAGCGATAAGAAGCAGATAAAGTCGTTTTTCCATGGTTTTCTGTTTGTGTGGGTAAACAAACATACAAAAAAACTTAATAAACACAAAAAACGAGCTGCTCTTTTTATGAACCGTCGGTTTTAAACGGTATCTTTAATAGATAAACCGATGACCGTTTCGAGTCGTCGATCCTATTTAGTAAAACAAAACATATGAGACACAATTTTTGGTTAAAATCCTCCCTCTCCGTAGCTGGCGCTTGTGCGGCACTGACCCCCTTGGTAGCCCAACAACACCCACACATTATCTTAATCATGTCCGATCAGCATCGGGGCGATGCCCTTCATTGCATGGGAAACCCTTCGGTTATTTCACCACATTTAGATGCTTTGGCACAAGATGGCACCTTGTTTACGAACGGCTATGTTTCCACCCCCAGCAGTACGCCGGCACGAGCTGGACTGCTTACCGGCCTCTCTCCTTGGCACCATGGCATGCTGGGATATGGTCGGGTAGCGGAACACTACCGGTATGAGATGCCGCGGATGTTGAGCACACTCAACTATTACACCTTTGGTATCGGAAAAATGCACTGGTTTCCTCAGAAAACCCGGCACGGTTTCCATGCCACGTTGGTCGATGAGAGCGGTCGGGTCGAGGAGAACGATTTTATCAGTGATTACCGGTTGTGGTTCCAACTTCAGGCGCCGGGTCTCGATCCCGATGCGACTGGCATCGGTTGGAATGATCACGGGTCGGGAACCTACCAATTGCCTGAACGGTTGCACCCCACCGTTTGGACGGGTGAAACGGCGTGCGAGCTGATTCGGAATTATCAGAGCGAACAGCCCCTCTTTTTGAAGGTCTCCTTTGCTCGTCCGCATAGTCCGTACGATCCGCCTAAGCGGCTACTCGAAGCGTATGCCAAACGCGAAGTACCTGCCCCGTGGGTAGGCGAGTGGTGTCAGGATAAAGCTTATGCTCAAGAAGTAGATCTTGCTACCGCTTCCAAAGATGCAGCTTATGGGAATTTCGGTCAGGCTTATGCTCAAGAGTCGAGAAGGCACTATTATGCGAATGTCACCTTTATCGATGAAGAGATTGGACGCATCATCCAGCTGCTGAAAGAAAAAGGCATGTATGAGAATGCGCTTATTTGCTACGTCTCCGATCATGGCGATATGCTTGGCGATCACCACCATTGGCGTAAAACCTATCCATATGAAGGCTCTACACACATTCCTTATATTGTGAAATGGCCCGCAAGCTACCAATTGGCTAAGGGGAATAAGCTAAAGGAGCCGGTAGAGCTGCGTGATTTACTACCGACATTTTTGGAAGTGGCCGGTGGAGAGGTTCCCAAGGATATGGATGGTCTGTCGCTTTTGCGCCTAGCGAAGGGTGAAGCGGGTTCTTGGCGGAAGTATATCGACTTGGAGCATGCCACCTGTTATAGTGCGGACAACTATTGGTGTGCACTAACCGATGGGCAGATAAAATATGTTTGGCGTTTTCATACCGGCGAAGAGGAGTTATTCGATTTGTCGAAAGATCCGCATGAGCTGAAAAATGTAGTTACCCAGCGGGCGTATAAGACGAAACTTCATGAACTTCGTCAGGCGATGGTAACACACCTCTCGGAGCGTGGGGAAGAGTTTGTGAAAGATGGCAAACTGCAAGTCTTGAAACGGACGGTTCTTTACAGCCCATTGTTTCCTGATGATAAACCGGTCGATACCGGTATCTAGGCTTATTTGAGCCACTCAAGCGGTTGATGAAATTCGGCCGACGGACTATTAGAAAGAATAGACCGTCGGCCGAATCTTTTTTTAAGAGCAAGTGGTGATCTCGTTTGATTTTTCTTGTTGTTTAGTTCAAGAATGCCGCTTTAAAAAAGAGTTGTTTATCAGAAAAGTGGTAGTTTTGTACCACTAAAGAAACAAAAGACTTCCGATTGATGGCGATAAAAAACTCTCTCATGACGTGGGGGGATGCCTTGCTCTCCCTCTTCTATCCCCGTTGCTGCGTGGTTTGTGGTGCTCCTTTGGCCAAAGGGGAGAAGAAGTTTTGTGTGGCATGCAATCTGGATCTGCCACGGACCAATTTTCATCAGGCGCCGGGCAACAAGATGGAGCAGATGTTTTGGGGTAAGATACCCATTGAGCGCGCTACTGCTCTTTTCTTTTATCATAAAGGGAGTGTTTATCGGCATCTCCTTTACGGCCTGAAATACCGGGGGGACCAAGAGATAGGGGTGCTTCTAGGTCGATACATGTCTACAGAAATAGCCTCTTCGGGCTTTTTTGATTCGATCGATGTCATCGTACCAGTGCCTTTACATGCCGAACGAGAGAAGAAGCGCGGATATAATCAGAGTGCATGTATCGCTCAGGGCGTTTCTGAGATAACAGGAATCAGGGTGTCGAAAGGGGCGGTGGTGCGGTTGAAGAATACCGAAACACAGACCCATAAATCATTGATGATGCGTTGGGATAACGTGGAGGGAATTTTTAAAGTTTTATATCCCGATGAATTCGTGGGGAAACATGTCTTGTTGGTCGACGATGTGATTACCACCGGGGCTACCACTGTGGCTTGCGCCTTGGCCTTTGAAGAGATACAGGGGGTGCGTTTCAGTGTGCTGACACTGGCCTTAGCGGAATAACCAGATTAGTTCGAAAATCCGGAGTTTCTGTTCCATTTAAACAACTGGTTGACTTGATCTGAAAAAGACCGATTCAACCGGGAAAAAGTGGCACATTAATGGGCTAGAGATAAAGAGCCAGTCCGAAATAAAGTAGATTTATCGACTTCATCCCAGTATCAGTAAGCGGAGATAAACCTTTAATTAACTGACGTCTCACAAGAGTTAATTCATCTCTCCCTTTCTTTTCTACACTTCACCTGCATGATGTCTACACTTCACCTGCATGAAGTGTATACTTCACCTGCATGAAGTGTATACTTCACCTGCATGAAGTGTAGAAAATCTTTTGATCTTTTGGCTTAACCTAACGGTGATGAAGGATTAAGCTAACCATTCATCCCACTAAAACAGGCTAGATTTTATGGCGGCTATAGAATAGCCACTGAGCTTTATGACTGATCCGTTTAGATGTTTTTTGGGGGAGTAGGGGGTACAAAAAAAGGTTTGTCATTATGACAAACCTTTTTTGCTCTTCCTCTTGGACTTGAACCAAGGACCCTCTGATTAACAGTCAGATGCTCTAACCGACTGAGCTAAGGAAGAATGTTACAATTGAGTCTTTTTGCTCTTCCTCTTGGACTTGAACCAAGGACCCTCTGATTAACAGTCAGATGCTCTAACCGACTGAGCTAAGGAAGAATGTTTTTCTCAATTGCGATGCAAAAGTAATAGGATATTTTGAAATATGCAATATCTTTGCAAAAAAAATATTTAAAATGGATAAAATAATAGGATTAGGCAACGCCTTGGTAGACGTACTTGCAACCTTGAAAGATGATACGTTACTCAGCGAAATGAAATTACCTAAAGGAAGCATGCAACTCATTGATGAGGCTAATTTACAGCAAATTAACTCAGAATTTTCAGAGCTAAATACCCATTTGGCAACTGGCGGATCGGCCGGAAATGCCATACTTGGACTGGCTTGTTTGGGGGCAAAAACCGGTTTTATAGGAAAAGTCGGAAAAGATTTTTATGGCGACTTTTTTCGTTCTAATCTCCAAAAAAATGGGATTGAAGACAGTTTATTGGTTTCTGAAACGCTTCCTTCCGGAGTGGCATCGACCTTTATTACGCCCGATGGGGAGCGTACATTTGGTACTTATCTAGGTGCTGCGTCTACATTGAAAGCCGATGATTTGGCTTTGGAGATGTTCAAAGGGTATACTTATTTGTTCATCGAAGGGTATTTGGTGCAAGATCACGAAATGATTTTAAGGGCTATCGAATTGGCTAAGGAGGCGGGCTTGCAGGTCTGCCTGGATTTAGCAAGCTATAACATTGTGGCTGGCGACTTGGAGTTCTTTACGCTATTGATTAATAAATATGTTGATATCGTCTTTGCTAATGAAGAGGAGGCGAAGGCTTTTACCGGTGGTACGCCGGAAGAGGCTTTGGAGATCATCGGCAAGAAGTGTAGTGTAGCGATTGTAAAGGTGGGAAGCGAAGGCTCTTTGATTCGCAAAGGCACTGAAACGATTAAGGTGAAGGCTGTTCTGGTGGAGAATGTGATCGATACGACTGGCGCAGGCGACTATTTTGCAGCGGGTTTCTTGTATGGACTGACTTCAGGGTATTCTCTGGAGAAGTGTGCTAAAATAGGATCGTTATTGTCTTCGCAGGTTATTCAGGTGGTTGGAACAACCATGGGACAAGAGCGTTGGGATGAAATTAAGTTAAATATTAACCGGATTTTATCGGAATAACCCGCCGAACGGTTACTTTTAGGACCAATTTTAATGGAACGAGGTATGAAGAATGTTGTGAATAGGCGGAATGGGGTGATTCTGACGGCTGTTGTTGCCGTGATTGCCCTCTTTAGTTTTAAGGCTGGAGGCGATCATAGTTTTCAGGTGGCAAAGAATCTGGATGTGTTTAACTCCATTGTTAAGGAACTGGATCTGCTTTATGTGGACACCATCGACCCTAATAAAACGATCAGAGAAGGTATTGATCAGATGTTGCTTTCGCTCGATCCTTACACGGAATATTTTCCGGAGGATGATCAGGATGAATTGGAACAGATGATTAAGGGTACTTTCGGGGGTATCGGTTCTTTTATTACCTATAGCCCTAAGCTGAAACGTTCCATGATCTCGGAACCGTTTGAAGGTACACCGGCTGCAAAAGCGGGCTTGAAGGCTGGCGATGTATTGCTTTCTATCGATGGACAGGATCTGTTGGGAAAGGACAATGCAGAGGTTAGTCAACTCCTTCGCGGACAGGCGGGCACTTCGTTGAAACTGAAGGTGGATCGGCCAATGGATAAGGGGGGCTATAAGGCGCTTGAGTTTACCATTGTGCGCGAATCCATACAAACGCCTGCCATTCCTTATGCCGGCTTGCTTCAACAGCAGGTGGGGTATATTAACCTGACGACTTTCTCTGGCAGCCCTTCGAAGGAGTTTAAAAAGGCTTTCTTGGATTTGAAGAAGCAGGGGGCTATCTCTTTGGTGATCGACTTGCGTAATAATGGTGGCGGATTACTTGATGAGGCGGTGGATATAGCCAATCTCTTTTTGCCGCGCGGAAAGGTGATTGTGACAACGAAAGGTAAAATTAAGGAGGCCGATAAAACGTATAAGACACTTCGTGAACCGTTGGACCTGGAGATACCGATCGCTGTCTTAGTGAATAGTGGAACGGCTTCTGCTGCCGAAATTTTATCGGGAGCACTCCAGGATTTGGATAGAGCAGTGGTGGTGGGAACTCGTACTTTTGGCAAGGGACTTGTGCAGGTGCCTCGCTCTTTGCCGTATGGGGGAACGATGAAAATTACCACGTCGAAGTATTATATTCCAAGTGGACGGTGCATTCAGGCCATCGATTATAAACATCGCAATGCTGATGGTAGCGTGGGGGTTATTCCTGATAGCCTGACGAAGGTGTTCCGGACAGCTGCGGGACGTGAGGTGCGTGATGGGGGGGGCATTTTACCCGATACGGTGGTGAAGCAAGAGCGTTTCCCGAATATCTTGTTCTATCTGGTACGGGATAACCTGATTTTTGATTATGCGACGCATTATCGTTTGAAACACCCCACGATAGCTGCTCCTAGTCAGTTTGTTCTCACGGAGGCGGACTATAATCAGTTTAAAGAATTGGTTAAGAAGGCCGATTTTAAATATGATCAGCAGAGTGAGAAGATTTTAAAGACGCTTAAAGAGGCGGCAGAGTTTGAAGGGTATATGACCGATGCTTCTGCCGAATTTAAAGCGCTTGAGAAAAAGCTTTCACACAACTTGGATCGGGATCTGACCTATTTTTCGAAAGATATTAAGGGAATTATTGCACAAGAGATTATTAAGCGGTATTATTACCAACGTGGAAGTATTATTCAGCAACTGAAAGAGGATAAAGAGTTGAAGGTGGCGCTGACTCTCTTAGCGCACCGTGAGCAGTATCGACAAGCCTTGTCGACTCCGAAGGTGGGCAACAAGAGGTAGAAAACGCCCTCTTTTACAGGTTACAGAAATAGAGATAAGACGGAGTACACCAGTTGAATGGTGTGCTCCGTTGCTGTTTATTAGAGGGTGGATGAAGTGGACGGAGTTCTTCGTCCTTAAACGGCTTCGTCTTTGGGTAAAGTAAAGAAGAAGGTGGTTCCTTCGTGAAGCCTTGAATGGACCCAAATGCGTCCGCCCATTTTTTCGATGAGCGACCGGCAGAGGTTTAATCCCAATCCAGAACCTTGGGTGAAATCATCGACCTTCCCAAACCGTTCAAAAATGGTGGCTGCTTTTGAAGCGGGGATCCCGATGCCGGTGTCTTTCACATAACACTCTATGTACTCTTTTTTGCTATTGAACCCGAAGTGGATCTCACCAGTTGGTGTGAACTTGATGGCGTTGTTCAGTAAATTACCGAAGACTTGCGTTAGTCTGTTCCAGTCGGCTTTAGCATAAATACCTTCACGAGGGGTATCGAAGAGAAGCTTCACTTGATCGTTTAATCTAAAAGTGTAGCACTGTTGGAGTTGCAAACAGAGGTCGATGAGCGGTATCCGCTGGCTCTCTAAACTAAGCATGCCACTCTTCAAAGCTGATAAGTCGAGAATGTCATTGAACAGTTTCAGAAGGATATCGGAGTCCTTTTCGATAATCTGGGCATAGAGTTTACAATCCTCATTATCTGTTGCATCGGCGATGACTTTCGAAAAGCCCACGATGGCATTGAGCGGGGTACGAATCTCATGACTCATGTTGGCTAGAAAGGCCGATTTTAACTTGTCGGCCTCTTCTGCTTTCGCCAGCGCATCCAGAAGTCGTTGTTCATTCCTTTTTAGTTCGGTAATATCCCAAGAGATTCCAATGATGTAGCTGTGTTTAGAATCGGAGTCAATTCTTTTCTTTAAGGTGTGAATAAATTGCGATTCGCCGGTTGGAGTCAACTGAGTGTCTAGGTACTCCACCTCTCCGTGTATCAACGCTTTTAAATCGCTCTCGTGGAAGTTGCTCATCTTCTCTTTTTTCGGAAAAAGCTCGAAATCATTTTTGCCGACGGCCTCTTGCGTAGGAACGCCCATTCTTGTGGCAAAAGATTTGTTGAGATAGAGGTATCTGAAGTCGTGTTGCGGATCTTTAATGAAAAGGTACACCGGTACATTGTTGATAATGGCATCCATGAGAAAGTTCAGTTGGATAATCTCATCGCTCTGTTCCTTGTTTAGCTTCTCGGCTTCATATTGCTGTGAGATATCCCGGCAGACGCAGAGCAGGTGGCTTTCATCCAAAGGAGTGATGTAGTTTTCGTAGTGACGCGTTTCTCCGTTCGACAGCAATTCATGCTCGGTGGTTCCTCGTTGTTGCGTAGCGATGACTTGCTGCATGTTTCGGAAGACCTGCTCGTACGCTTTTTCAGGCAAGAACGTTTTGATATTTGCATGGAGTATATCGGTCATTTCCGTCGACTCAAGGTGGTTGGTCTCTGTTGAAGAGACAAGCTCCACTACGTTGCCGTTATAATCCAATAGTGTAATCATGTCCGGCAAGTTTTGTAGAATTTTTTTGTTGAGATCTTGCGCTCGATGAAGAGCGTTTGAATCTCCTTGAGGGGGAGGTGATAAGCGATCAATGGTCTCTGTTAAATGGGAGATAATAGCTATGAGCTCCTCTTTGGTTTTGCTTTCGTAATGGCTCATAAAAAGTAATTCTTTTTGGTAAATTGCTATAGATAGTTGTTCGTTTGCGCAAAAATAGAGAAAAGTTTTAGAAAGCAACTCGGGGGCTGGTTATTATTCTATAAAAAAAAGGGATAGCTTTTGTCCTGAAATTGATAATATCCTATCTTTGCATGAGTTATACTAAAAATCAGATGATATGTCTACAGAACTATTTTCTACATGCCCTTATAAAGTGGCGGACATCACGCTCGCCGATTTCGGACGGAAAGAGATCGATTTAGCTGAGCAAGAGATGCCCGGTTTAATGGCTCTTCGTGAAAAATACGGTGATACAAAGCCTTTGAAAGGGGCACGTATCATGGGCTCTTTGCACATGACCATTCAAACGGCTGTTTTAATTGAAACTTTAGTGGCTTTAGGAGCCGATGTGCGTTGGTGTTCGTGCAACATCTACTCTACGCAAGATCATGCAGCGGCAGCGATTGCAGCTTCTGGTGTGCCTGTTTTTGCTTGGAAGGGTGAGACCTTGGCCGATTACTGGTGGTGTACGCTGCAGGCGTTGAATTTCCCAGGTGGACAAGGGCCAACCGTGATTGTCGATGATGGTGGCGATGCTACCATGATGATTCATGTGGGGTATGAAGCCGAACAAGATGCTGCTGTGCTCGATAAAGAGGTGCATGCTGAGGATGAGGTAGAACTTTATGCTATTCTGAAGAAGGTCTTGAAAGAGGATGATACGCGTTGGCAACGGGTGGCTAAAGAGATGCGTGGTGTGTCTGAAGAGACAACAACTGGTGTTCACCGTCTGTATCAAATGAAAGAAGAGGGTAAATTGCTCTTCCCAGCATTCAACGTGAATGACTCGGTTACTAAATCGAAGTTCGACAATTTATATGGCTGTCGCGAATCGTTGGCCGATGGTATCAAGCGGGCTACGGATGTGATGATTGCCGGTAAAGTGGTGGTAGTTTGTGGTTATGGCGATGTGGGTAAGGGTTGCTCGCATTCGATGCGCTCTTATGGTGCACGGGTGTTGGTGACAGAGGTTGACCCAATCTGCGCACTTCAAGCAGCCATGGAAGGGTTCGAAGTGGTGACGATGGAGGAGGCTTGCAAAGAGGGCAACATCTTTGTGACTACCACGGGCAACATTGATATCATACGGATTGACCACATGGAGCAGATGAAAGATCAAGCGATCGTTTGCAACATTGGGCACTTTGATAATGAAATACAAGTTGAGGCTTTGAAAAGCTATCCGGGTATCAACCGGGTGAATATCAAACCGCAGGTAGACCGCTACTACTTCCCAGACGGACACAGCATCATCTTGTTGGCCGACGGTCGTTTGGTCAATTTAGGATGTGCTACCGGGCATCCATCGTTTGTGATGAGCAACTCGTTCACTAATCAGACATTGGCACAGATCGAACTCTTTACTCAGGCCTATCCCATTGATGTGTACCGCCTGCCTAAGCACCTCGATGAAGAGGTTGCCCGTTTACATTTGGAGAAAATCGGCGTAAAACTCACGAAGCTGACTCCTGAACAAGCTGCTTACATTGGCGTTTCGGTTGATGGACCTTACAAAGCTGAACATTATCGTTACTAATAAAGTCTAATTTAATAAAGTAGTGGTGACAGTAGCACCACTACTCTTTTTTTATTTCTCGATTAATCATTCTTAACTGCTACTTAATTTATGAAGAAGTACCTTCCCGACTTGGTTGCCGTTCTAACCTTCGTCGTTCTCTCTTTCGTCTATTTCTTCCCGGCCGATATTGAAGGACGTATCCTCTTTCAACACGACTCTGTGGCCGGTGCCGGTGCAGGGCAAGAAGCCAAACAATACAATGAACAGACCGGTGAGCGGACACGCTGGACCAACGCCATCTTTGGTGGAATGCCCACGTATCAACTCTCGCCAAGCTATGACTCGAGCGAACCGCTGTTGTGGGTCGGCAAAGCTTATCAGCTTTTCCTGCCTCCTTATGTCTTGCTCACCTTTATCATGATGCTTGGTTTTTATCTTCTGCTAAGAGCCTTCGGCTTATCGGTGTGGCTCTCCACCTTAGGTGGGGTAGTTTGGGCTTTCTCCTCGTACTTCTTTGTGCTTATAGCCGCCGGACATATCTGGAAGTTTGTGACATTGGCCTATATCCCGCCCACAATGGCCGGCATCATCCTAGCTTACCGAAAAAAATATTTGGTTGGTGGTATCCTAACCGCCCTGTTTTTAGCTCTTCAGATTCAGTCGAATCATGTGCAGATGAGCTATTACTTTCTGTTTGTGATCCTCTTCTTGGTGGGAGCTTATTTCGAAGAGGCTTATCGGAAAAAAGAGTTGCCTCATTTCTTTAAGGCCAGTGCCATACTCTTTGTGGCGGCTTTGGTGGGTGTTGGGGCCAACTTATCGAACTTGTACCACACCTATGAATATAGCAAAGAGACGATGCGTGGTAAGAGCGAGTTGAAGCAAGAGGGAGCTGCCGCAGCCAATCAGAGTGGGAGTGGACTAGAACGTAGTTACATTACGCAATGGAGTTACGGCATTGGTGAAACACTGACTCTGCTTGTTCCCAATGTGAATGGTGGAGCTTCTGTGCCGTTGAGTCAGAATGAAACAGCCATGGAGAAAGCTGATCCGAATTATAGTAGCCTCTACGCGCAGCTGACACAGTATTTTGGTGATCAGCCTATGACGTCCGGTCCTGTTTATGTGGGTGCTTTTGTCCTTTTCCTATTTATATTAGGATGCTTTGTGGTTAAAGGTCCTCTGAAGTGGGCTCTTCTGGGGGCTACCCTTTTCTCTATTTTGCTCGCTTGGGGAAAGAATTTTATGGGGCTGACCGATTTCTTTATCGATTATGTGCCCATGTATAATAAGTTCCGGGCCGTTTCCTCCATTCTAGTTATTGCCGAATTTGCCATCCCTTTATTGGCGATGTTTAGTTTGAAAGAGGTTCTTGCACGACCAGAGTTGCTGAACGTGAAAACAAATAGAACCCCTTTGTTGGTATCACTTGGATTTACTTTAGGTGTTGCTTTGCTCTTAGCCGTGGCTCCTAGTCTCTTCTTATCCGGTTATGTGCCGGCACAAGAGTTGGGAGCATTGAAACAGGCGGTTCCAGCCGAACACTTGGCTCCGATTGTTGCCAATCTGAGTGAGATGCGGATGAGCTTGGTGACCTCTGATGCTTGGCGCAGTGTGGTCGTTATTCTGATAGGGTGTGCACTGCTCTTTCTCTACCAACAAGGTAAACTGAAAGCCTCACTGACAGTGGGTGGGATTCTCGTACTTTGCTTGGTAGATATGTGGGGAGTGAATAAACGCTACTTGCACGATGAGCTTTTTGTGCCTAAGTCACAGCAGACAGAAACCTTTAAGAAAACCCCAACCGATGAGTTGATTCTTCAAGATCAAGCATTGAACTACCGGGTGCTGAACTTTGCGACCAACACCTTCAATGAAAACAATACGGCTTATTGGCACAAAAGTGTTGGCGGTTATCATGCAGCGAAACTTCGCCGGTATCAGGAGATGATCGATCATCACATTGCGCCGGAAATGCAGAAAACGTATCAAGCTGTAGCTAAGGCTGGCGGGCGCATGGATAGCATTAATGGTGGAGAGTTTCGTGTGCTGAATATGCTCAATACGAAGTACTTCATCTTTCCTGCTGGTCAGGGAGGGCAAACGGTGCCGGTTCAGAACCCCTATGCCTACGGTAATGCTTGGTTCATAGAACGGGTGCAGTATGTTGGCAATGCCAATGAAGAGATTGAAGCACTGAATACCATCGAGCCACGGACAACAGCGGTGGTCGATAAACGTTTCTCGGAGGTGCTGAAGGGAGTAACCGAGGGGTATAAAGATAGCCTCTCAGTGGTTCGGTTAGTGAGCTATGCTCCTAACAAGTTGGTTTATGAGACAGAGTCGTTGAAAGACGGTCTTGTGGTTTTCTCTGAAATATACTATCCAGGTTGGGTAGCCACGATCGATGGACAACCGGTTGAACTAGCGCGTGCCGATTATATTTTGCGTGCGATGGCTGTACCAGCCGGAAAACACACCATCGAGATGCGTTTCGATCCACAGAGCCTACACGTTACCGAGCGGGTAGCCTATACCGCTCTGGCCTTGATGCTGATCGGACTCATGGTGTTGATCTGGAAAAAACGAAAAACGACCGTGAAACACTCTTCCGAAAGTTAATGGAAAGTTCTCATTGTAGTTTAGACCAAAAAGGCTGCCCCAATAAGTTGGAGCAGCCTTTTTTGATTAGTTATGGGCTTCTGATTACTCTTTCTCGCCGTATGCTAAATCACCAGCGTCGCCTAAGCCTGGTACAATATAGGAGTGTTCATTGATCTCAGGGTCAATGGCGGCGCACCAAATTGTGGTTTTCTCTTCCGGGAATATTGACAAGATGTGATCGACCGCTTGGCGGCTTGCAATGATGGCAGCGACATGAATCTCTGCGGGTTCACCTTTAGTCAGCATCGCTTTATAACTCAGTTCCATGCTTCCGCCTGTAGCCAACATGGGGTCTGTGATGATAAGCGTTTTGCCTTCGATTTGTGGCGAAGCCAAGTATTCAATGTGAATATCAAATTTAAGGGTGTCTTTATATTTGCGGTAAGCCGATACAAACGCATTTTCGGCTCGGTCGAAATAGCTCAGGAAGCCTTGGTGAAAAGGTAAGCCTGCACGGAGAATGGTGCTAATCACTAACTGGTTGTCAGGTGTGCTAGCGGGAGCGATGCCGAGTGGAGTAGGAATGCTCTTGGTTGAGTAGTCGAATGACTTGCTCATCTCATAGGCCATTATTTCACCGATACGCTCGATGTTGCGACGGAAGCGCAAACGGTCATTTTGAACATTGATGTCTCTAATCTCTGCTACATACTGGTTTAGGATGGAGTTGGTCTGACTGAAATCTATAACTTTCATTGATTGAATAATTTGTGGTTAAGCATAATGCACCAACGTTTCTTTGGCTTACCGAAGGGTTATTTTCCTTTTTCGGCAGTTGGAGTAGTTCGGCACACGATTCCAGGTTGCAAAGGTAAGTCTTTCTCTTCAAATTGCAACATTCAGTTGGCAGATTTTGTTAGTAATTTATAAAAGGAATCAGATTAAAGAAAAATTTCTCTAATTAATTCTTACTTTTCAAAGAAAGTATTACTTTTGTGACAGAATCAAATCAGATCACTCTGATGTTCTTGCATTTTTTAAGGTAAAGAGATATTTATTTGACATACCAATTTTAATTAATTTCAAAAGAAAATGGCAAATTTAGATTTAAGCAAGTACGGTATTACCGATGTGAAGGAAGTACTTCACAATCCTTCTTACGACGTATTGTTCGCTGAAGAGACAAAAGCAAGTTTGGAAGGCTTTGAAAAAGGTCAGGAAACAGAATTGGGCGCTGTAAACGTGATGACTGGTATTTACACTGGCCGTTCTCCTAAAGATAAATTCTTCGTAAAGAATGAAGCGAGCGAAGACTCAGTATGGTGGACATCTGAGGAGTACAAAAACGACAACAAACCGGCTACTGAAGAGGCTTGGGCTGATTTGAAAGCTAAAGCGGTAAAAGAACTTTCAGGCAAACGTCTGTTCGTTGTAGATACATTCTGTGGTGCTAATGAGGCTACTCGTTTGAAAGTACGTTTCATCATGGAAGTAGCATGGCAAGCACACTTTGTGACTAACATGTTTATCCGTCCTACTGCTGAAGAATTGGCTAACTACGGTGAACCTGATTTCGTATCGTTCAACGCTTCTAAAGCTAAAGTTGAGAACTACAAGGAACTTGGCTTGAACTCTGAAACTGCAACTGTATTTAACTTGAAAGTTAAAGAACAAGTGATTTTGAATACTTGGTACGGTGGTGAAATGAAGAAAGGTTTGTTCTCTATCATGAACTATGTTAACCCGTTGCGTGGCATCGCTTCTATGCACTGCTCTGCTAACACAGACATGGAAGGTACTAGCACTGCTATCTTCTTCGGTTTGTCTGGTACAGGTAAGACTACTTTGTCTACAGACCCAAAACGTTTGTTGATCGGTGATGACGAACACGGATGGGATGACGAAGGTGTATTCAACTACGAAGGTGGTTGCTACGCAAAAGTGATCAACTTGGACAAAGACAGTGAACCAGATATCTTTAAGGCTATCAGACGTGACGCTCTTCTTGAGAACGTAACAGTGGACGCTGAAGGTAAGATCGATTTCAATGATAAGAGCGTAACTGAAAACACGCGTGTTTCTTATCCGATCAACCACATCGAAAACATCGTGAAACCGGTTTCTAAAGGTCCTCACGCTAAGCAAGTTATCTTCTTGTCGGCTGATGCTTTTGGTGTATTGCCTC
The DNA here is from genome assembly GCA_009929715.1 of Bacteroidia bacterium. GTDB lineage: Bacteria > Bacteroidota > Bacteroidia > Bacteroidales > Bacteroidaceae > Bacteroides. Next base: position 1,367 of record RZZX01000010.1, on the reverse strand, counting down.
CAGTATCTATCTTGAACGCTGAACAAGCTCAGTACTACTTCTTGTCTGGATTTACAGCTAAACTAGCTGGTACAGAACGTGGTATCACTGAACCAACTCCTACTTTCTCAGCTTGTTTCGGTGCTGCTTTCTTGTCATTGCACCCAACTAAATATGCTGAAGAGTTAGTGAAGAAGATGAATAAAGTAGGTGCAAAAGCTTACTTGGTAAACACTGGTTGGAACGGTTCTGGCAAACGTATCTCTATCAAAGATACTCGTGGTATCATCGACGCTATCCTTGATGGTTCGATCGACACTGCACCGACGAAGACTATTCCTTACTTCGACTTCGTGGTTCCAACAGCACTTCCAGGTGTACATGCTGAAATCCTTGACCCACGCGACACGTATGCTGACGCTGCTCAATGGGATGAAAAAGCAAAAGACTTGGCTGGACGTTTCATCAAGAACTTCGCTAAGTTTACAGGTAACGAAGCTGGTAAAGCATTGGTTGCTGCCGGTCCTAAATTGTAATCTGTATAGTAGTATATAGTATAATCCTGAAGAGGCTGTCGGTTTTCGACAGCCTCTTTTTGGTTTGAAGGCTTTTAATGCCGATCGCCTCTTTTTCTAAGAGATTAACGGATCTATCCGAAAACCAAGTGGGGATATTAAATAATCTCACCCCAATTTACATCATCTTTACTCCTCTGAATTTGACCCTAAAAATGTTTGTTTGGGCATTAAAAGATTTTTTAGCTGCCTAGCGAGAGACACTTTTTTAGTTGGCGATAAAAAGATCGTCCCACTATAGTGGGATAGTCGTTCCACTATAGTGGTCCAATCGTTCCACTATAGTGGTCTAATCGTCCCACTATAGTGGGACGATAAAACACTCTCTAACAAAACTAGATTCTTCCACGAAGAAAGAAGGATATTTGTGTTAGAGAAAGGCGTCTGTTTACCTATAAGACTGACGCTAATCTATTTTTTACTACGAAAAATCCGTGTAAATAGGAGATCAAATTCCTTTAAGCTCGCAGGCACTCTATGAGACCTGTTTTCAATCGTTTTTTAGTTAGCTCACCCAAATAGACTTTTTGATTTAGAGAGATCTTGCCCATGGGATTTTCGGACCGATCCTTTTTTTTATGAGGTCAACCAGTCGTTTAAATAGAACACCTCTCCAGCGTTTTCGGACTGATCCGGTTAAGCCGGTGCGACCAGAGTTTTGTTTTTATCAATCGGTTGGTCACCGTTTTTTTCCTTTTTATTTCAAAAGGTTGGTGGTTTCATTTTTTAACTCTATTTTTGTTTTCTATTAAAAAGAGATAATAGCATGAAGTCGGATAAGGGACATAATGAACTGATAGCTTTTAATAAACT
>RZZX01000241.1 GCA_009929715.1 Bacteroidia bacterium | reverse complement strand
GTTGCCTTATATAAATCTAAGCCTCCCATGCCCGGATGTCCGTCTGAAGCAAAATAGAGTGTAACGGAATCTCTTACATATGGAAATACCTCATCACCTTCTGTATTGATCTGAGGACCCAGGTTTTCTATCGGTCCAAAATCATTCCCTATGGCACGTGCCCTGTATATATCTTTACCTCCATAGCCACCCATGGCATCAGATACAAAAAAAAGATATTTCCCATCTGGTGAAATGGAAGGATGGGCAAGGGTTGTGACCGAATCTTTCAATAATTGAACTTTTACGCCTTTTCCCCATTTGGCATTACTACGTGAAGAAACATAGATTTCGGCTGTTCTGGAAGATTCAGGATCTTGCGAACAATACGTATAATACATGGATCTTCCATCAGCGCTGAATGAGGGTGTTCCTTCATCAAACTCTGTATTAACTTCATCCTCGATCTCTTCGGGAGCAAGCCACTCGCCTTTCTCATTTTTTTTTGCCAGATAGAAATTGTTATTCCCAAGTCCGGTTATAGCGCTGATCTTGCTCTCTTTATCTTTTGTTCTGGAAGATGCGAAATAGAGTTGGTCAAAATTGCTGCCGTAAAGCATGGGACTGAATTCACTCCGCCGGGAGTTGAATTTATCCATCTTTTTTACAGTATATCGGGTAGGTGTTTTTTTCCATTCAGGAGCAAGCAGGCATCCATTGATTCCGTTCAGTGCTAATTTATTTTGCGGATTTAATTTTAAGAATGCTTCGTATTGCTTGATAGCATCCCCATATTTACCTGTTTTATGAAGCATTTGCGCCAACCTGAGTATAGCTATACTGTCTGGGTAGTTGTATCGTATTGCATTCATATATGCACTTGATGCTCGCGGTGTGTTGTTTATTATCCGGTTGCACTCCGCCATTCGGAAAGCGATATATCCTCTTAGATCCCGATTTTGAGGTTTTGTTTTTGTGTATACTTTACGGTATATGGCTGCTGCTTCATAATATTCGCCAATACGATGTTTTTCTTCTGCATCACTCAGCTTAGCCGATTTACAGGAGAAGAGAACTAAGGCTGCAAGTAGAAGCCATAAATAAGACAAAAAACAATACTTCATAACACGTAATGCATGATTATAACAAAGTAACTGATTTTTTTTATATTTATTATGCTTGTTTGTACGATTCAATAAAAAAGTAATGCTTAGAACGGGATGACTCAATTATTGAATCAACTTTATTAAGTATATTAACGTTTATGATGTTGTATTTTCCTTTATAGTATATATTTGTGTTTTATATTTCATTTAATCTAAAATGCTATGGAACAACAAAGATTACAGTCTCTGGATGCCTTGAGAGGCTTCGATATGTTATTTATTATGGGTGGAAGTTCCTTTTTTGTCGCTTTAAGTAAATTTTTGCCTGCTTCAATTGGTGAGGCGATTGCAAGACAGATGGAGCACACTGCCTGGTCTGGTTTTACATTCTACGACATGATTTTTCCACTTTTTCTATTTATTGCCGGAATTTCATTTCCCTACTCATTGTCTAATCAGCAAGCGAAAGGGATTCCCAGAAAAACAATTTATTTACGTATTCTGAAGAGGGGTTTTATATTAGTCCTTTTAGGTATTGTATATAATGGCGCTTTGCAACTGGCCATCGGCGAAATAAGGTTTGCCAGTGTGTTAGCCCGAATTGGTATTGCCTGGATGGTTGCGGCCCTGATTTTTATGAACGTAAACAGATTGGGACGCGGTTTTATTTGTGCTTTTATTCTTATTGGCTATTGGCTTCTTCTGGCCTTTGTTCCTTCGCCCGAAGCAGGAGGTGCAGATCCGTTTAGTATGGAGGGCTCAATTGTAGGTTATAT
>RZZX01000104.1 GCA_009929715.1 Bacteroidia bacterium | reverse complement strand
AAACAAAGTGCCCATAATACCCAGACTAAATTAAAGGGAACAAGGTATTCGCAGACAAGGTAGGCTAAAAATAAGATAGCAGTATTTACACCTAAGATAGAGAGCGCTATCACCCATTTCTTTTTATAAATCCACACCATGCCAGCAGAAAAGAGTAGAATCAATGATAAGACTGCAAATTCACCAATCGGTGTAGGCGTATCGCCGATAAAGACTTCACCAAAACGAATATCGGTAACAAAATAAATCACGGCACACAACCCCGTAAAAAGAACAAAACCAGGCATTCCTTCTCTATAAAGAACTAAAAAGAAAGCCAAGTAAACTAAAGCTGACCCCGTCTCTTTTTGCCCGATAATCAGTAACATCGGCAAACAAATAATTAAAACGGCTGTAAGAAAGCTTTTTAAATGCTGTACGTTGAACGAATAAGAGTTCATAAACTTGGCCAATGCCAAAGCAGTAGCAAACTTAGCAAACTCTGCCGGCTGAAGGCTCACTGGCCCCATGACAAGCCATGAGCGGGAGCCCTTAGTATCGGGAGCAATGAAAATAGTGACGATTAATAGCAAGATCAACCCCACATAAAAAAGATAAGAAAACAGATCATACATCCGGTCTTCGAGCATCAGCAACACAAAGCCGAGTCCAAACGAACAAATAATCCACACAAACTGCTTACCTGCACGAGTCGAAAAGTCAAAGAAGTCTTGATCACTAAAATCATAACTTGCACCACAGACACTGAACCATCCGCCAATAATAAGCAAGAAGTAGATACCAATGGTTACCCAATCTAATGTTTTCCACAAACTAACGCTCCGAGTCATCATAAAATATTACTCTGTTACTTAATTCTTCTGCCATCGTTTCACTTGCAGGAGATAATTTTTTATTCAAATACTGCTCCATCATCAAGGTTCCAATAGGTACACCATATACAGCACCGAATCCTCCATTCTCCACATAAACAGCTATCGCTATTTTGGGCTTGTGCATGGGTGCAAACCCCATGAAAGCCGAATGGTCATGCCCTCTGTTTTGTGCCGTACCGGTTTTTCCACAAATTTCTACTCCAGGCAGAATGATTCCAGCCATGCGACAAGTTCCTCCGGTAACAGCAGCTCGCATACCCGCCACAACATCTTCATAGTGTTTCCGATCGATCCCAGTCCACCTTTTGGCCCGATAAAGAGAATCTAAAGGAGCCCCTTTTATCGCCTTTACGAGATGCGGCGTGGTAAAATAGCCTCTATTAGCGATCGTGGCACTAAGATTGGCTATTTGTAATGGAGTTGCCAGGATTTCTCCTTGCCCAATAGCAATACTGATAACTGTTAAGCCGTTCCAATGCCCCCGATAAGCTTTGTCATAATACTGAGCATTCGGAATCAAGCCTCTTTTTTCCCCTGGTAAATCAACCCCTAGTTTATACCCGAAACCCTGAGCTACCATGTGGTCTTTCCAAACCGTAATCGCATTCTGAGGACGGCCATATTTCTTATCGCCAAACATTCGGAATAACCCCCAACAAAAGTAGGAGTTACATGAAGTAGCAATAGCCGGGATCAATGGTAAGGGCGAAGGATGCGCATGACACCCCACTGTAAGCCTTCCATAGTGAAACCCATGAGAACAAGGAAAGGTAGTCGACGACTGAATAATTCCTTCTTGTAGAAAAGTCAGTCCCTGAGCCGGCTTAAAAGTCGACCCTGGTGGATAAACCCCCATCAACGCACGATTTAACAACGGTTTTTGTTTATCGCGCTGCAACATCACATGGTTCTTGCCTCTCTGCCGTCCGATCATCAGATGCGGATCATAATTAGGGGAAGATATCAAACAAAGGATCTCACCTGTTTCAGGCTCTATCGCAACAATGCTTCCAATTTTATTCTTCAGCAAACGCTCACCTAACAGTTGTAAATCCACATCAAGTCCAAGCGTTAAGTCTCTTCCAGGTACCGCACGGCGATCATATTTTCCGTCCATGTAATGTCCTTGAATACGCCCATGGGCATCTCTTAATAACACCTCCACCCCTTTCTCGCCTCTCAGATGCTTTTCATAGGAACTTTCAACCCCAAGTTTGCCGATATAATCGCCTCCCATGTAATAATTATCACCTTCAATGTCTTTTTGAGAAACCTCACCAATGTCGCCCAGCGCATGAGCGGCTGCATTATAAGCATATTGTCTAATCGTTCGCCGTTGTACATAGAACCCCCGAAATTTAAACAGCTTTTCTTGAAAGACGCTGCACTCTTCGGCCGATAATTGTGACATAAAGAGCTGTTCTGTGTATTTGGAGTATCCTGGATTACGCCGTCGGTCCTTCATCTCCTCCATCGTTCGTTTAAATTGTTCAGGAGTAATATAAAGAGAGGAGCAGAGATCGAGTGTATCTAAATTCTCAACTTCTCGGGGAACGACCTTTATATCGTATGCCGGTTGGTTAAATACAAGCAACTTGCCATACCGATCATAAATAGCCCCGCGCGAAGGGTATTGTATTTTTTTCAAGAAAGCATTGCTGTCTGCATTCTTCTTGTAATCGTCTGTACTTATCTGAAGAAAAAATAAACGCACCAAATAGATCAACACAATAGAAACAGCTATTCCGCCAACCATAAACTTACGTTTCTCAAATCGATAATCCTTTGCCATCTCTACTTTCTAATACTTTCTACAGCAATGACACAAACAAAAGTTAAAAGAGTACATAACACCACTCGCAACAGAAGCAACGTCATACTGGGGAACGAAAAAGACTCAATCGCAAGCAGGACCAATGTATGAATAAAAATAGCCGAAACTAAATACTTCAAAAAAGGGGTATTCCCCATACTTCTAAAAGAGGGCGTGATCGCATCAAACGTATCCCTCGGCGTAAAAAGACGCAAGAGCAGAGGGCGTAAGAAAGCCACTAAAACAGTTGCCGCCGCATTCATCCCTGGCGTATTAGAAAAGATATCAACCAGCAATCCTAAAGCAAATCCCCAAATCATCAACTCATTCCGAGAGATTGATGTCTCAATCTTAAGAATCAGATAGATATACAGAAAAGGAGTCGCATAACCAGCGATGTGAATATTATTTAGAATCAAGACTTGAAGGAGCACCAGTCCAATAAGCCACAGCACTTTATGTATATAAGTAATAATCATTAGTCCACAGACGATTTTTCAAGTTGCTTTTGTTCACCTTGCCCTTTACGAGCTATCACACGTACATTGCCTATTTTACCGAAGTCGCAAGCTAGTTTTATCTTTAAAAGATAAGACAAGCCATCATTCGAATCGGACATATCATCAATGGTACCCACCATTACTCCCTCTGGGAATACAGTTGAATACCCACTCGTTACCACGGTATCGCCTAAGTTAAACTCGGCATGTCGCGGTAAATCTTTTAAATAGCCATAACGCGAATCCTTCCCATCCCACTTCAAATAGCCAAAATAATCACTCCCAACAATTTTGCAGCTGATGTTTGATTTACTATTCAAAACAGAAAGTACTACAGCATAAGACGGAGAGGTTTTATAAACGATTCCCACAATACCTCGCCCATCGACTACCCCCATCTCCGAATGAATTCCTACATTCGATCCTTTGTCCAAGGTGATATAGTTATCGGCCTGATTAATGCTGTTATTAATCACATGGGCTTTTATTAATCGATAATTTGTCCGTAAGGCCACTCCGGCACCATCTACCGTTATCGAATCGACCTGATAGTCTTTTAGAGATTGCCTTAACAAGCTTAATTGTCGCTCCAACCTCATGTTCTTATCGAGCAACTCTTCGTTTATCGATTTCAAATAGAAGTACGACGTCACGTTTCCAGATAGCTCATAAACACCTCCCGCAACCACATTTGCCGAAGTAAAAAACACACTTTGTTGGTAACGATTAAATCTAAATAACAAAACAAAACTGGCTACCTCTAACAAAAGAAAGAGGAACCAGTAATTGTATTTAAGAAGAAAGTTTAATAAATTTCGCATATGACATTGGCCAATACATTAGAAAACCCGATTGGTACAACACCTCTTTTCTTTCGAGAAGCAGCCCAACATGAGCCACCTCCCCATACGAATTCTATCGCATTAAGAAAGAAAAACGGTCCACATTCTTCAACGCTACGCCAGTACCTTTGGCAACAGCATGCAATGGGTCCTCAGCAATATGAAAAGGAATATTAATCTTGTCTGTCAGACGCTTATCCAATCCGCGAAGCAGTGCCCCACCACCTGCCAAATAGATGCCATTGTGCACGATATCAGCATAAAGTTCAGGAGGTGTATTCTCAAGCGCACTCAAAATAGCTGTTTCAATCTTTGCAATGGATTTTTCCAAACAATGCGCCACTTCCTGGTAACAAACCGGAACCTCCATTGGAAGAGCAGTGATACGATTCGGACCGTGTACGATATAATCGTCTGGTGCATCCTCTCCTAAATCGGTCAACGCCGCTCCAACGTGAATCTTAATACGCTCGGCCATACGTTCACTGACCTTCACATTGTGTTGACGGCTCATGTACTCCTGAATATCAGCAGTCAAATCATCACCAGCGATGCGAATAGAGTTATTCGAAACGATTCCACCCAATGAAATAACCGCAATTTCAGTCGATCCACCACCTATATCAACGATCATATTTCCTTCCGGAGCTTCGACATCGATACCAATACCAATAGCTGCTGCCATCGGTTCAAAGATCAAATAAACATCTCGTCCTCCTGCATGTTCTGCCGAGTCACGCACCGCACGAAGCTCCACTTCAGTACTTCCTGAAGGCACCCCGATAACCATACGAAGCGAAGGAGAAAATAAACGTCCACGTGTATTTACCCGCTTAATCAGCCCACGCATCATCTGCTCACAAGCGTAGAAATCAGCAATCACACCATCGCGCAAAGGCCGAATAGTACGAATGTTCTCGTGGGTTTTTTCGTGCATCAGCTTCGCCTTTTCCCCCACAGCAATCATTTTATCTGTCCGTCGATCAAGCGCAACAACCGATGGCTCATCGACAACAATTTTTCCGTTAGTAATAATAATGGTGTTGGCTGTCCCAAGGTCCATTGCTATTTCCTGTGTAAATGAAAACAATCCCATTTAATCAATTATTAATGATTTAAAAATCAATCCTATTTTACTATTTATATAAAGTGTCTACAGCTATTTACTATGAAATGCCTCTACCGACACATTAATGTTTAAAATGACGAATACCTGTAATAACCATTGTCATACCGTGTGCATTACAATAATCGAATGACAATTCGTCTTTCACAGATCCCCCCGGCTGGATAACCGCATGAACACCTTCATGGTGAGCTATTTCCACACAATCAGGAAAAGGAAAGAAAGCGTCCGAAGCCATCACAGCTCCCTCCAAATCGAATTCAAAAGATTTAGCTTTTTCAATCGCTTGTTTGAGCGCATCCACACGCGATGTCTGCCCCACTCCACTAGCCAACAATTGCTTATTTTTAGCCAAAACAATCGCATTCGACTTGCTGTTTTTCACTATTTTATTAGCAAATAAAAGATCGTCTACCTCCGCAGATGTGGGTTCTTTTTTAGTCACCGTTTTTAAATCGGCCGTTGTTTCGATGTTTAAGTCCTTATCTTGCACCAATACACCATTCAATAAAGAACGGAATTGTCTTTTCGGTAATTTAGCCTCTTTGCGTACCAAGATTATCCGATTTTTCTTTTGTCCCAGAATCTCTAGAGCATCAACATCATAATCGGGTGCGATGATGACTTCAAAAAACAGTTTATTGATCTCTTCTGCAGTAGCTTTGTCAATCACCGCATTAGCTACTAAGACACCGCCGAAAGCAGAAACTGGATCACCAGCCAAAGCGTCCTTCCAAGCTTCAAGCACTGTTGCCCTAGAAGCCAGTCCACACGCATTATTATGCTTCAAGACAGCAAACGTTACTTCATCAAACTCATCAATAAGTTCTATCGCAGCATGAATGTCCAACAAGTTATTGTATGAAATTTCTTTCCCATGAATCTGATCAAACATGGCATTTAAATCGCCATAGAAAAAGCCTTTTTGGTGAGGGTTTTCTCCATATCTCAACATCTTTTGTTCATTAACAGAACATCGGAAAGCCGACCCTTCATGCTTATCGAAATGATTAAAAATAGCCGAATCATAATGCGAAGAGACAGCAAAAGCCTCTTTAGCAAACCAGCGCCGTTCTTCAACAGAGGTGGTCGCTCCATGCTCCATTAACATATCAAAGAAAGGTTGATACTGATGCTGAGAAGCAATAATCACCACGTCATTAAAATTTTTGGCAGCGGCACGAATAAGCGAAATGCCACCGATATCTATTTTCTCTATAATCGCTGCTTCATCTGCTCCTGAAGCAACAGTTGCTTCAAACGGATACAAGTCTACAATAACTAAATCAATTTCCGGAATATCGTACTGTTCAATCTGCTGAATATCCTGTTCTAAATCGCGTCGACACAAAATGCCCCCAAACACTTTTGGATGCAACGTTTTAACTCGTCCTCCCAAAATAGAAGGATAAGTAGTCAAATCTTCCACGGCCTTACACGGATATCCTAACGACTCTATAAACTGACGAGTCCCCCCTGTCGACAGGAACTCAACCCCTTCTGAATGAAGCTTAGTGATAATCTCTTCCAAACCCTCTTTATGGTATACAGATACCAATGCGGTTTTTATTCTTTTAGACTCTGACATTGAATGGCTTATTAAACGATTAATGCGCAAAGTTACGAAATAATGTATATCACCTGCAACAAAACAGAGTGAATTAAAGAAAAAAGTGTGATTTCTTTAACACCTATAAAAAAGAGGATATCTTTAACAGATACCCTCTACTTCTTTTCTTTAGGCAACAACCTATGGCGTTAGTCAAAGCTGCTCAAACCCCTTCCACAAATTACCTCCGGGAAGAGGCGCTTCTAACTCAATCTTCTCCTTAGATGTGGGATGTATAAAGACCACACGGCGCGCATGCAAACAAATGCTACCGTCGGGATTTGAACGAGGAAAACCGTACTTCAAGTCCCCTTTAATAGGCGACCCCATCTTGGCCAACTGACATCTTATTTGATGATGCCGACCTGTTTTCAAATCCACTTCTAGTAGGTAATAATTCAAAGAATGCCCTATCAAACGATAATCCAAAACAGCCTTTTTGCTATTGGCGACTTCTCGATCATAAGCATAGCTTTTATTTTGCTTCTCATTACGAACCATAAAATGAGTCAACTCACCGGCATGCTCTTTAGGCTCATTTTTCACAATAGCCCAATAAGTCTTCTTAACCTCACCATTCCGGAACATCTCATTTAAACGACTCAGCGCCTTGCTCGTCTTTGCAAAAATAACAAGCCCACTCACCGGGCGATCTAAGCGATGCGTCACACCAACAAAGACATTCCCGGGCTTTTGATACTTTTCTTTCAGATAAGCCTTCACCATCTCCGAAAGAGGCTGATCTCCAGTCTTATCGCCTTGAACAATTTCAGAAGCCGACTTATTGACTACAATGAGGTGATTGTCTTCGTATACGACAGTCATTGGCTTGTATTACATATTCATACCACCATCAACCTGGATCACTTGACCTGATACATATGAAGCCATATCAGAAGCAAGGAACGTAGCGATATTAGCTACATCTTCAGGCGTACCACCACGACGCAAAGGAATCTTCTTAGCCCATTCAGTTCTCACCTCATCAGACAGTGCAGCAGTCATATCAGTAATAATGAATCCCGGAGCAATAGCATTCGCACGGATTCCACGTGAGCCTAACTCTTGCGCTACAGATTTAGCCAAAGCAATCATACCCGCTTTAGAAGCAGCATAATTGGCTTGTCCAGCGTTACCATGAACACCTACCACAGAAGCCATATTAATAATGCTTCCAACTTTCTGACGCATCATAATAGGAGTACAAGCATGAACAAAGTTAAAGGCCGATTTCAGATTCACATTAATCACCATATCCCATTGTTGTTCGCTCATACGCATCATTAATCCATCACGAGTGATTCCGGCATTGTTAACCAAAATATCAATACGTCCGAAATCTTTATGAATTTCTGCCACGACTCTCGCAGTATCTTCAAAACTAGCAGCATTAGAAGCATAACCTTTCGCTTTCACTCCCATTGCTTCAATCTCCTTAACAGTTTGTTCTGCATTCTCATCAATAGCAAGATCTGTAAATGCCACATTTGCTCCTTCTGAAGCAAATTTCAAAGCAATAGCTTTACCAATACCACGAGCAGCACCGGTTACAATAGCTGTTTTTCCGTCTAATAGTTTCATACTAAAAGTTATTATTAAATAATTGTTCTATGCAATGCACCAAACACAATGTTGGCCACATATTCTTTTCGCGATTCATTATCTAAATGAGAACCTAGTTGGCCACGTATGTAAGGCACTTCAATTCCTTTTAAACAATAGTGCAGTAGTTCGGCTGTCATATCTGGATCACCGATCTTAAAAACGCCTTTAGCGACCCCCTCTTTTAATACATTTTTCAAGAGTAAGATCTCTTTAGCATCAAATCGTTTGCGTACTTTTTCCACGCGCCAAATATCTCTAAAGAAATTGGCCCGCAATGTACCATTCCGATAAACAACCTCTTTAACGGCATCCAAACGGGTATAGATCATCTCTAGAATTTTCTGATCTGGAGAGATCTCTTTATTGGCGACACGCTTCATCACATCCGACAAGATTTCCAACTCAGATTCCACCACCGCCAGATAAATCTCGTCTTTACTTTTAAAATAGGTATAAAGCGTTCGCCTACCTTTTTTAGAAGCAAGAGCAATATCATTCATGGTAGTGTTCTCCACCCCCATTTTTGCAAAAAGTTGGCGGGCCACCTCTACTAATCTATTTTTTGTTTTGGATACGGCCATAAGTTAAAAACTGCACATTGATGAATATTTTGAGCAAAAGTAATTCTTTTCTTCGGTCCACACAAGAAAAAAAAGAGTTAATTGGCCTTTCAATGCAGAAGTAGGCCTCTTCTTATAGAGTATAACATTGGTCCAACTTCAGGGCACGATATACCATTAGAAAAATAAGTTATAAAGATAAATCCGAGATATCGACAGCCTCGTCATTTTCCCAAAAAGTAACTATATGGTTCAAACAAACAGCATCAAGCAATCTTTCTATAAGCAAGAACTCTAAAAGGATGTTTTAAAGACAAAAAAAATCAAAGAACAAAGTCGCTCATTTACAGCCAAGTAAAGAACATTTCGTTTTTTTCTATTAAAATAAGTTCCAAAAAGTTTGCTTGTTAGAATAAAAGCTGTACCTTTGCATCATCAAAATATCGCGGAGTGGAGCAGTTGGTAGCTCGTTGGGCTCATAACCCAAAGGTCGTCTGTTCGAGTCAGGCCTCCGCAACTTAGAAGAGTCGCAATTTGCGGCTCTTTTTTTAGTTTATACCAATCTGAAAAAAGGAATGATGATTCCACAGCTTCTTTATTCTGTTTATTCTATTTAACCCTTTCATAGAACACTTTTTAATTGGTGTTATTCACATAGCTGTGATTGCATCTGCTTCTGTTTCTAAACTCATCAAACATGACTCTACAGCGATTAGATACCTATGCACAGCAAAAGATAAATTGCCACACGGTTAAACTTATAAATTTTTGACCGAATTCCAATGTATCCTAAAATCCGCAAGCCCTATTTTTTCAGGCGTATTTGAAACTGATAGCCATCTGTCGCAACAAGATGTTTATTTTTGAGTCTCTCATGGCCATATT
>RZZX01000240.1 GCA_009929715.1 Bacteroidia bacterium | reverse complement strand
TATTTTGCGGCTAAGGCATCTGCCACTACTTGGGAAAGAGGCGTGGTGCTTCTGCCAAGTAATGCGGATAACTGACCACTGTTGTCAAACAGATCATCGTGCGATGCACTTACATCCCATCCTGCAATTGCCAGAGCAAATGTTTCCGGCAAACCTATGCTCTTAAGTATCCGGGCATATTCAGACTCGGGCAGGTTCTGATAAGGCAGCTCTTTCCCGGTCTGCTTCGAAATTTCGGCCGCCAGATCCTTCAGGGTGTAATATTGGTCGCCCGCCAATTCGTATACTTTACCGGCATGACCTTCACTGGTTAATACAATGGCTGCCGCTTCTGCAAAATCCATACGCGGAGCTGATGAAATCTTACCGTCGCCGGCACTTCCCACAAATGCTCCTGCGGCAAGGGCTCCAGCGATGGACGCGGTATAATTTTCTGTGTACCATCCGTTGCGCAGCAGCGTGTAGGGTATGCCAGATTCCTTTAGCGCCTCTTCCGTAGCCAGATGCTCTCCAGCAAGACTTAGCGTTGATTTATCGGCATGCAATAGACTGGTATATACAATCCATTGTACACCAGCTTGTTTGGCTGCATGTATTATATTGGCGTGTTGTTTTGCCCGTTGCCCGATTTCATTACTTGATATAAGCAGTAATTTGTCAATTCCTTGTAAAGACAATGCCAGATTCTCGGATTGGTTATAGTCGAATGAGCGGACTTCCACTCCCATACCGGCAGCTTTTTCCGGATTACGCACTAACGCAACAACTGAGTTGGCAGACACTTTTTCTTTTAGTTTATCAACTACCATGCGACCTAATTGTCCGGTCGCTCCTGTTACTCCGATTTTCATTCTAACTCTTTTTAATGGTTACTATTCTCTTTTATATACTGAATTAAAATCTTTAGCCTATCATAAACTAAACAGATTCTTTTTGAAGAAGATCCGTTTTTTATGGTTAATTTATATAAAATGGATGTGTCTAAATCCCTTAATTCATATATTTGTTACGCAAAGAAACTAACAATAGTTTGTATTTGTAACAGGTTACGAAAAGGTAACATCAAAATAAGTGGTAACGAAAAAGTAACTATAATGGTCAAATCAGGTAAAAAAATAAATTGTCCGGTTACAGCCTCTATCGAACTAATTGGAGGTAAGTGGAAAACAATCATTTTATATTCGTTATTGAGCGGCACAAGGCGTTTTGGCGAAATAGCGGTGCGCATACCTGATATTTCAAGGAAAGTGCTGACCGAACAACTTAAGGAGCTGGAGTCGGATGGGTTAATTTTGCGTGAACAATACAAGGAGATCCCTCCTAGAGTGGAGTATTCGCTTACAGAACTTGGGAAAAGTCTATCACCTGTGTTCAGAGAGTTGGAAATCTGGGGTACTGAAAACCTGTTATCAAAAGAATAATGTGGATGTCTTAGCTGTTTAAAGGCTTTCTCATGGGATTACTTCTCCCTCCTGAACTTCCATCGTAAGAATGTTTTCTACTAAGGCCATGATCTGTTCAACCTTCTCGGGCACTTCTATGCAGTCAGGATCTGACAAAAAGTCTTCCAGTTTTACTTCCCCTTTCTCTATATATGTTGAGATGTAGCGGATAATCATTTTATACTCCCTAAGTAATTCAAAATGTTGGTCGCTGGATTGTTCCGGAATAGTTTCGTGCGCTTTGTCAATCATACGATTGTAATCGGACTGTACAAGATGCAGTAACTCGTTTACAAAGAATGACTTATTTCCTTGTAAACGACTCCTTATTTCCTGCAATTTCTCTGTTGTATGTATTTTTATCATATAACAAAGATAAAATTAATAAATAAGTATTCCAAATCTTAATTATTTGTCTATTTTTACGCCTTTAAAACCATAATTTAACG
>RZZX01000009.1 GCA_009929715.1 Bacteroidia bacterium | reverse complement strand
ACAAGCGGGGTCTGAGGTTTCTGCTTTGTTGGGACGTATGCCCTCTGCAGTCGGTTATCAACCTACGTTGGCTACGGAAATGGGAGCCATGCAAGAACGCATCACGTCTACTAGAATGGGCTCTATTACTTCGGTGCAAGCTGTTTATGTACCAGCCGATGACTTAACAGACCCAGCGCCAGCTACCACCTTTACCCACTTAGATGCTACTACCGTATTGGATCGAAAGATCACCGAATTAGGTATCTATCCGGCTGTGGATCCTTTGGCATCTACTTCGCGTATACTCGATCCGCACATTGTTGGTAAAGAACATTATGAAACAGCCCAACGTGTTAAGCAGATTCTTCAACGCAACAAGGAGTTGCAAGATATTATCTCCATTTTAGGTATGGAAGAACTCTCTGAGGAGGATAAAACGGTGGTGAACCGTGCGCGTCGTGTACAACGTTTCTTATCACAGCCTTTCACTGTAGCCGAACAATTTACGGGAGTTCCTGGTGTGATGGTCTCCATCGAAGAGACCATTAAAGGCTTTAATATGATTCTGAATGGCGACGTCGATTATCTGCCGGAATCGGCTTTCCTGAATGTGGGAACGATTGAAGATGCCATTGAAAAGGGCAACTTATTATTAAAGCAAGTTGAATAATCACCGTGATTAGTTAGCATAAAGAGGACCTCATCATGAAAGAGTTATATTTAAACATCTCTTCTCCAGAGAAAACACTTTTTGAAGGAGAAATTATTAGTGTCACTTTACCGGGTAGTAAAGGTTCGTTTACCATATTAGATCGGCATGCGCCCATTATCTCTTCATTGAAATCGGGGCTTTTAAGTTATGTGACAACCGATAACGAAGGGTTTGAGCTACCCATTGCCGGTGGCTTCGTAGAACTCAGTGACAATGTGGTTTCTGTCTGTATCTCTTAATCACCTGACGCTTTGTAACGATGATAAATATTAAAAAAGTCAAACGGAACTTCATTGTACTGCATACGTTGTTTGCTTTGATAGTTGGCGGGATTGGTGGCGTACTTTTATACGCTATTTCGCCCCAATACTATTTTGGTGGCTACCCTTTTATTCCTCTTTATTTTTATTTATTTGGCTTATTTGGCATTTATATGTTTGAAGCTTGCCAGCGCTATGCACCACAAAAGATGTTGTTGCTTTATTTGGCTATTAAAGGGTTGAAGATGTTTCTGTCTATGGCCGTTCTTTTGTTGTTTTGCGTTATTATGAAAGAACAAGGACACCTGTTCTTATTGACTTTTGTCTCGTTCTATCTTTTATATTTAGTATTTGAAACCTGGTTCTTTTTTTCATTTGAACTACGATTGGAAAGAAAGAGAAAAAATAATAAAAAATGAGTTTGTGGCATCAGTTCATTATTCGGATAAGCCTGTTGGTCGTTCTGTTTAGCACGATCGCTATGGGAGTACATGCGTCAGAGCGTGTCTTACCAGAAGAAAAAGAGGGGTTAGTCGATGTCAAAGAGATTATTTTTGGGCATATCGGCGATTCATACCATTGGCATATAACCACGTGGGGAGAAACAGAATTAACCATTCCGCTTCCTATAATGGTTTATAGCTCGATCACTGGGTGGCATTGTTTTTTATCTTCACGCTTAGAAGAGCATGAAGGGAGTTACGAAGGGCTTTTTATCGCACCCGAAGGTAGTCGGTATGAGGGCAAGCTTATCGAACGAAATGCACAAGGTGAAGAGGTTCGTCCATGGGATTTCTCTATCACAAAAGTTGTTTTAGCATTACTCATTAATAGTGTTTTATTGCTCGTAATCATCCTCAGCGTTTCTCGTTGGTACCGCAAAAGGCCGCAGGAAGCCGAAGTACCCAGAGGGTTTATTGGTGCCATCGAAATGCTTATCATGACGATACACGATGATGTGATAAAAAGCTGTGTTGGTCCTAACTACCGGAAGTTTGCCCCTTATTTATTAACGGCTTTCTTCTTTATTTTAGTCAACAACCTGATGGGGCTGGTTCCTTTTTTCCCTGGAGGAGCCAATGTAACAGGTAATATTGCTGTCACAATGGTATTGGCTTTTTGCACTTTTGTGGCAGTGAATCTATTTGGTTCTAAGACCTATTGGAAAGATGTATTTTGGCCCGATGTACCTTGGTGGTTAAAAGTACCTCTGCCCATCATGCCGATGATTGAACTTTTCGGTCTGTTCACAAAGCCATTTGCCTTGATGATTCGTCTTTTTGCCAACATGTTGGCTGGGCACATGGCCATGTTGGTATTGGTCTCTATAATCTTTATAACTGCCAGCATGGGGCCTTTACTGAATGGCGCCTTGACTGCAGCTTCCGTTCTCTTTAACATCTTTATGAATGCCTTAGAACTTCTCGTGGCCTTCATACAAGCCTATGTGTTTACGATGTTGTCGGCCGTGTTTATCGGATTGGCCCAGCACACCGATCATCAAGAAGAAAAAGTGAAATTAAAAAACAAAAATATTAATCATTAAAAACGCAAAGAATTATGTTACTAACAGTATTATTACAAGCAACCACTGCGGTTGGAATTAGTAAATTAGGAGCAACTATTGGTGCTGGTATTGTGGTTATAGGTGCCGCTCTTGGCATTGGTAAAATAGGTGGATCAGCGATGGAAGCCATTGCTCGTCAGCCAGAAGCTTCGGGCGATATTCGGATGAGTATGATTATTGCTGCGGCTCTGATTGAAGGAGTTGCTTTGCTAGCTGTTGTGGTTTGTTTATTGGTTTTCTTCTTATAATAAAAAAGCATGTCATTACTATTACCAGATAGTGGGTTGTTGTTTTGGATGTTTATCTGTTTTGGATTCGTCTTTTTCGTTTTAGCCAAGTATGGTTTCCCGATTATCATAAACATGGTAGAAGGGCGTAAAACCTATATCGATCAGTCGCTAGAGGTAGCCAAGGAAGCCAATGCACAGCTTGCTAAACTGAAAGAACGAGGCGAAGAACTTGTTGCCGCTGCCAATAAGGAGCAAGGACGTATTCTTAGAGAAGCCTCCGAAGAGCGTGATAAGATTATTCGTGAAGCTCGTAAACAAGCCGAAATAGCAGCTCTGAAAGAACTGAATGAAGTCAAACTCCAAATTCAGCTTGAAAAAGAAGAGGCTATTCGTGACATCCGCCGTCAGGTTGCTGTTCTTTCTGTCGACATTGCTGAGAAAATTATTCGGAAAGATTTAGGTCATTCCGATCAGCAAATGCAGATGATAGACCGCATGGTCGATGAAGTACTAACTCGAAACAGAAATTAAGATGGAAGTAGGAATTCTTTCGATGCGTTATGCCAAGGCTCTGATAAATTATGTGTTAGAAAGGGGCGGAGAGGATAAACTATACCAAGAATTTATCTGCTTATCGTCTAGTTTTCGGACACATCCGACTTTGCGTGATACGATAGATAACCCCATCCTGAGTGTTGAAGATAAGTTTACTTTGATTTGTACCGCAGCTTCCGGTGTTGATAAACCGAGTGATGCCTTCGTACAATTCATTCGCATGGTTTTAAAAAACAAGCGTGAAACGTATCTTCAATTTATGAGTTTGATGTACATAGACCTTTATCGCAAGTCGAAGCACATCGGTATCGGTCGGTTGGTTACTGCCGTCCCAGTTAGCAAGGAGGTAGAGGAGCGTATTCGCTCTACCGCTGCACACGTGTTGCATGCTCAGATGGAGCTAGAAACAGTGGTCGACCCCACCATTGAAGGTGGTTTTATTTTCGATATAAACGATTACCGTGTCGATGCTAGTATTGCGACTCAGCTCAAGCGAGTAAAACAGCAGTTTATTGATAAAAACAGAAGGATTGTCTGATGAAAAGAGTGGTGATCATCGTGTCACGGCTCTCTGATTAAAATTAGAAAAGAGTTTAATTATGTCTGAAAATATAAGAGTAAGTGAAGTTTCCGATATCTTACAACGTCAGTTGGAGGGAATCGATGCTCGTATCCAACTGGATGAGATCGGTACCGTCCTTCAGGTAAGCGACGGTGTGGTTCGTATCTATGGATTGAGGAATGCCGAAGCCAATGAACTTTTAGAGTTCGATAATGGGATTAAAGCCATTGTGATGAACCTCGAAGAGGACAATGTGGGGGCTGTTTTACTTGGTCCCACAGATCGCATCAAAGAAGGGTATACGGTTCGCCGCACCAAACGCATTGCCTCCATTCGTGTAGGCGAAGGCATGTTGGGGCGTGTTATCGACCCGTTGGGGAATCCACTCGATGGCAAAGGCATGGTTGGCGGGACACTTTATGAGATGCCCCTTGAACGCAAGGCTCCGGGAGTCATCTTCCGTCAGCCGGTCAACCAACCTCTACAAACCGGTTTGAAAGCGATTGATGCCATGATTCCTATTGGGCGTGGTCAGCGTGAATTAATCATTGGCGACCGCCAGACGGGAAAGACGGCCATTGCCATCGATGCCATAATCAATCAGCGGAGCAATTATTTGGCTGGTGATCCTGTTTATTGCATCTATGTAGCTATCGGTCAGAAAGGTTCTACTGTTGCCTCCATCGTGAATACATTGCGAGAGCACGGAGCTATGGAGTACACCATTGTAGTAGCTGCTACAGCCGGTGATCCAGCAGCTTTGCAGTATTTTTCTCCTTTTGCCGGTGCGGCTATCGGAGAGTTCTTTCGCGATACCGGTCGGCACGCCTTAGTGGTTTATGATGATTTATCGAAACAAGCGGTATCATACCGTGAAGTTTCCCTTATCTTGCGTCGTCCTTCCGGTCGTGAAGCTTATCCAGGCGATATCTTTTACCTCCATTCGCGGTTGTTGGAGCGTGCTGCAAAAATTATCAACCAAGAAGAAGTGGCCCGTCAGATGAATGACTTACCAGATAGCCTTAAGGATATCGTAAAAGGCGGGGGATCACTGACAGCTCTCCCCATCATTGAGACACAAGCCGGTGATGTTTCGGCCTACATTCCCACCAATGTGATTTCTATTACAGATGGGCAGATTTTCTTGGAGACCGATCTCTTTAACCAAGGCAACCGACCGGCCATCAATGTGGGCATCTCTGTATCGCGTGTTGGTGGTAATGCACAGATTAAAGCGATGAAGAAGGTGGCTGGAACATTAAAGATGGATCAGGCGCAATACCGTGAGCTCGAAGCGTTTTCGAAGTTTAGTAGTGACATGGATCCGGTAACTGCGATGACCATTGATAAAGGGCAAAAAAATGCTCGATTGCTTATTCAGGCGCAATATTCTCCCATGCTCGTAGAACATCAAGTTGCTATTTTGTATTGTGGTACACACGGCTTGTTGAAGAAAGTGCCTTTAGAAGATGTGCAAGATTTTGAGCGCAGCTTTCTTGAATCACTTCAGCTCAATCACCAAGAAGATGTACTCGACGTGTTAAGGTCGGGTGTGATCAATGCTGAGGTGACAAGAGCGATTGAAGAGACTGCCGAAATGGTGGCTAAACAGTATTTATAAAAAGGAATCAGATATGGCTTCACTAAAAGAGGTAAAAACCAGAATAAACTCAGTCAAAAATACCCGAAAGATAACGTCTGCAATGAAGATGGTCGCTTCTGCCAAGTTGCATAAAATGCAGGGGACCATTGCCCAGATGTTGCCTTATCAGACCAAGTTGAGTAAAATCTTACGCAACCTTCTGAGCACAGACATCACGATAGACTCTCCTTATGTCATTAAGCGAGCGGTTAAGCGGGTGGCCGTGGTGGTCTTTTCGTCGAACTCTTCACTGTGTGGAGCCTATAACACCAATATTATCAGGGAGTTCTCAGAGACATTGGCTCAGTACGATCATTTGGGACAAGAGAATGTTCTTATTTATCCCATTGGACGTAAGATTGAAGAGGCAGTTAAGCGACTAGGCCTTGAGGTACAAGAGACACATCAAACATTGTCGGATAAGCCGACCTATGCCGAAGCAGCTTCGTTGGCCGAGAAGCTCCTGATGCTCTATGCCCAAAGGGAAATCGATCATGTAGAGGTGATTTATTACCACTTCAAATCGCGTGGGGCACAAGTGCTTACCCACCATACGCTTTTGCCACTGGATATCGAATCGCTCTCTCAATGGGATGATTCGGTGGAGAGTGAATCTTCTTTTGCACAAGATTACATCATTGAGCCTTCCGTGCAAGAACTGATTACGGAGCTTATTCCGATGGTCTTGAAACAGCAACTCTTTACCTTTACGGTAGACACCAGTGCTTCGGAGCATGCAGCACGTACTTTAGCTATGCAGATAGCAACCGATAATGCCAATGATTTGATTCAGGAACTTACGAAGCAGTATAATAAGTCACGGCAACAAGCTATCACCAATGAGCTGCTCGACATTGTTGGCGGATCAATGCGGTAGTGCCCCGTTTTAAAAGCGAGTGAACTTATTTAGAAAGAAAGAATGTTTGTTCGAGAGCGCAAAGAGTCATAAAAACCCTATTTTAGTGGGATGACTCTTTGCGCTTTTCATTTAGATTCTGTAACTTTACAGAAAATTTAATGACGACATGGAACAAAATCCGGAACTGCAATTGGCTTGGCAGTTTATAGAACAGACAGGTACCCATCTTTTTCTCACAGGTAAAGCCGGCACCGGAAAGACCACCTTTTTAAGACAATTAAAACAACGTTCACCCAAGCGCATGGTGGTTCTTGCGCCTACTGGTATTGCAGCGATCAATGCAGGAGGGGTGACTATTCACTCGTTTTTTCAACTCTCTTTTGCTCCTTATGTGCCCGATTCTTCTTTTCATTCTTCCCAGACACACTATCGGTTTAGCAAAGAGAAACGCAATATAATTCGGAGCATGGATCTTTTGGTGATCGATGAGATCAGTATGGTTCGTGCCGATTTACTCGACGCCCTTGATGCTGCTTTGCGTCGTTACCGCCGGCGTGATAAGCCTTTTGGTGGGGTACAGCTACTTATGATCGGTGATGTGCAACAGCTAGCTCCGGTTGTTAAGGAAGAGGAGTGGGGGTTGTTAAGCCGATTCTATCAGACACCTTACTTCTTTTCGAGTAAAGCTTTGCAGCAAACATCCTACAAAACGATTGAACTGACCAAGGTCTATCGTCAAAGTGATACACTCTTTTTGTCTTTGCTCAATAAGATTCGTGAGAATGTAGCCGATCAAGAGGTACTCGACCTGCTGAACAGACGTTATCATCCCGGGTTTCAACCGCCTAAAGAGGCCGGCTATATCCGGTTAACGACTCATAATTACCAGGCTCAGCAGGTTAATGAAAGAGAATTACAGCGCTTACCTGGCAAAGCTTATCCGTTTCGTGCACATGTTACAGGGAATTTTCCGGAGTATTCCTTCCCGACCGATGAGGTTTTAACTCTTAAGGAAGGTGCACAGATCATGTTTGTCAAGAACGATACATCGGCCGATAAGCGTTATTATAACGGTATGATTGGCGAGGTATTGGTGGTAAATCCTACTGGCATAGTGGTGTGTGGGCAGGATCGGAACAACCGATTTACTCTTGAAAAAGAGGAGTGGAACAACTGTAAGTATGCACTAAATGAATCGACCAACGAGATTACTGAAGAGATTGAAGGGACTTTTCGACAGTATCCGGTGCGTTTGGCTT
Organism: Bacteroidia bacterium; assembly: GCA_009929715.1. Taxonomy (GTDB): domain Bacteria; phylum Bacteroidota; class Bacteroidia; order Bacteroidales; family Bacteroidaceae; genus Bacteroides. The sequence continues at coordinate 35,326 of RZZX01000009.1, read as the reverse complement.
GGGCCATTACGATCCATAAGAGTCAGGGATTAACCTTCGAACACGCCATTATTGATGCTCGCAACTCTTTTGCTCACGGTCAGACGTATGTCGCATTGAGTCGATGTAAAACGCTTGAAGGCTTAGTGCTGGAGTCGCCCTTGCGTCGGGAAGCCATTATCAGTGATGCGGTAGTCGATGCGTTTTCAGAACATATGAAACAGCATCAGCCTGGAAAGGTGGAGCTGATGGAGTTGCAGCGCACCTATTTTCTAGAACTTTTGAATGATTTATTCGATTTTTACCCGTTGAGCCAGAGCTACCAACTCTTTCTGCGTTTGTTGGACGAGCATCTTTATAAACTTTACCCTAAGTTGTTGGAGGAGTATAAAGCCCATCAGAAGACACTAGCCGATAAGGTTGTTAAAGTTGCCGAGCGGTTTCAGACACAGTATACGCGTCTGCTGATGGAACTTCAAGACTATACACATGACGATACGTTGCAAGAGCGCATCCATTCGGCATCAACCTATTTCTACGAAGCGTTAGTGCCTTTGCGTGATTTAATGGAGCGTACCGTTATCGCTATTGATAATAAAGAGTTGCGTAAGCAAGCCGATGAAAGGAGAGCTGCACTCGACGACCTGCTTTGGTTGAAAGAATCACTGATGGAATATTTTAGAGGAAATTTCTTTTGTGTGTCCGATTATCTAAATAAGCGAGCGGCTACGATGCTAGAACTAGAGGCCTCTTCCAAGGCCTCTACCAAAGGAGGAAAAAAGAAAGCGGCGGCTGGAGGAAAGATGGAGATCAAAGTTCCTACGGATATTCTATACCCGCAGTTGTATCATGAACTCGATCTTTGGCGTACGACGAAGGCCCGCGAATTGCATCTACCTGTTTATGTCATTATTCAGCAGAAGGCACTGATGGGGATGGTCAACCTCTTACCCGATACCTCCGAAGCGCTAAGAGCGATTCCTTATTTTGGTGAAAAAGGGGTGAGCGCTTATGGATTGGAGATTTTAACCATCATTCGTCGGTACATGCAGGCCAATGGTTTAGAACGGCCAGACATCAAAGAGTTTATGGTTGAGAAAAAAACTCAGGCGAAAAAGCAGAACACCAAAGAGGTTTCCTATGAACTTTATTGTGCCGGAATGTCGATAGAAGCTATCGCCAAAGAACGCTTGTTGACTGTTGGGACCATTGAGGCACATTTAGCCCATTACGTGGAGCAAGGCCAAATCAACGTGGAAGATTTAGTCTCAGGTGCTAAGATTCAGATGATAAAAGGCTATCTTGCAGCGAACGCATCCGGTCAAACACCTTCGGTTCTCTCCATAAAAAACGGATTAAATCAGGCCGTTTCTTATGGTGAGATCAACCTGGTGATGGCTTCTTTACCTAAACGGCAAGAGAACGTTTAATCCCCTCATCAATGGAGCAAGGGCGGTAATTCAACTCTCGTTTAGCTTTTTCGATGCTTAATCCACTGAATAATGGGCGAGGAGTGGCTTCGCTCATGGCCGAGGTGGTTATCGGCTCAATCAAGGAAGGACTCAGTTGCAGGTAATCGGCTACGCGATAGGCGATATCCGCGATGGATAGGCAGGTGGGGCCTGTGATATGATAAATACCCGATTCGGGGTGAAGCATAAGCGCCTCAATGCCTTGAGTCACATCACCCACATAAGTGGGGGTACGCCATTGGTCGGCAACCACACGAATCGGCTGCCCGGCCCGTAAACGATCGGCCACCAGTTGCACAATATTTCCATGCTGCCCCTTGTAAGGAGTGCCATACACGATGGCTACACGGGCAATGGCATAATTGTGGCAGTTGTTTATCACCTCTTCTTCGCCCTTCCATTTTGTGAAACCGTAATAGTTTACCGGGTTCGGTTTCTCATTTTCGGTGTAAAGAGTTGAAGAACAACCATCGAATACAAAATCGGTAGAGAGATGAATCAGTCTACAAGCGTGTGTCTCGGCCATACGGGCTAAATGCCCCACTGCGATGGCGTTTGTGAGCAAAGCCTCTTCTCGGTGAATTTCACAATAATCGGGCACTGATAAGGCCGACGTATTGATCACATAATCGGGCTGAACTGCTTCAAATAAGCGCTTAACGGTTTCTTCCTCCCGAATGTCGGCTTGGATAAAGTGGTATGCCGGAACCGGGTCGGGAAACAAATCGGGCCTTAGAGAGCAGCCCGTTACTCTATACGCCGGTTGTCTGGAAAGATCGGACAACAAGCGTCTGCCTGTAAATCCATTGGCGCCGATAACAAGAATTCTCTTCATCTTTTTTCTTCAATAAGGGTATGTTCGACCTTGGTGTATTTCTACGCGGATGCCGAAGGTGTTGTTACTCGATTTCAGTTCAAAGCCACCGTGGAAGTTGTTTTTTTGCCACGGAAATGCGCTAACACTAGGCATTCGCCAACCAGTGGCGTTATATTGCCCATACGTGCTGAACTTCCAGCCGTTCTGAAATTTAAAGGTTGCCTTTTGTAAAGACTCTGATAAGCCCATTGTTTGGATACCACCGAAGAGGTTGGGGGTGTAGGTGGGTATCTGTTCCAAAGAGTAAGTCTCGTTCGATGGCAATCTAAATAGATTATTGTAGTCTTTCGATAGATCGGGCATCTCAAACTGGTATTTAGGGAGTTTTTGAGGCGACACCTGCATCAGACTCATATCCAACAAGAATCCTCCAAACTGCTTCATGTGTTTCGATGAGATGCGGTTGAGGGTATCGGTGGGTAGCTCCGACTGAGCTTTGGCGGTAGCTAGCCCCAAAATAAGAAGTGTGAAAGCGAAGACGATTCTATTCATATCTACTTAGCGTTTGTTGAGCAAACAAAAATAAGCATAAAACGGCAAAAAACCTCTTTGTAAATCCTAATTAACCTAAAGTTTTAGAGAATCGTGCAAGTTTATAGACTGTTCGCTTATTACCTGATTATCCACATCAGAGGTGTTAGAGCTGTTTGTTGGTTCGATAAAGAGTGGGCGATCAACGATGGTAATAGATTAAAAAGAGTTCGGTTTATTTTTGAACCCATTAAAATAAAGTTATCTTTGTCTCAAACGCTCGTGAGATTCATTTATTTGTCTTTTGTTTCTCTAAATTAGCTCAAACTGAGCCATCGCGACCAAACTAACTCTGATTCGTTAAACAAAAAAGCAGCTCTTACCCGCCTTGAGGTGGCGTTGCTATCCTTTTTCTATTAATTATGTTTATGAAGAAAAAACAGTCTTTCCAGTATGCTTTAGCCGTTTTAGTTCCCCTTTCTGTGGGGTTAATTTTTCCTTTTTTGATGAGTAACAGCTCGCTGAACGAGTCTTATACTGTTCGGGCAGAAGTGCCCTATTGTGTGACTCCTCCAAGTATTCCTGAACAAGAGGTGTTTGCACAAGATACCATTGATTTGCGGCGGTATGATAGGCGGGAACGGATGGATCGGGAGATGATGTCTTTCACTTACATGCACTCCACTACCATGTTGCTGATAAAGCGAGCTAATCGTTACTTTCCTGTTGTGGAGCCACTTTTAAAGCGTTATGGCATTCCCGATGATTTTAAATACCTGATGGTAATTGAAAGTAATTTGAATGTGTTGGCTCGTTCTCCGGCAGGCGCTGCCGGTTTGTGGCAGTTTATGCCCGCTACAGCTCGTGAGTTTGGGCTTGAGGTAAATGCCAGTGTTGATGAACGGTATCATGTGGAGAAGGCCACAGTTGCGGCTTGTCGGTTTTTTAAGCAAGCTTATGCAAAATATGGCGATTGGATGGCTGTTTCTGCGGCCTATAATGGTGGGCAAGGGCGATTGTCGTCTCAACTAGAGCAGCAACTAGCGACTCATGCCATGGATCTCTGGTTGGTCGAAGAAACTTCTCGCTATATGTTTCGTTTGCTAGCTGCCAAAGCGGTATTCAGCAACCCTCAACAGTATGGTTTTTTGTTGAAAAGACAGCAACTCTATCCCGTTATTCCGTATACTACGCTGACGGTCGATCACTCCATTGCTAGTTTGGATCAGTACGCTCAAGCGAACGGGCTGACTTATGCCCAACTTCGCGATGCTAATCCTTGGCTTAGGGGACATGCTTTGCCGAATAAAAGTCGGAAAACGTATCATATTCATATTCCCACGGCCGAAGGAATGTATTATGATCCCCAAAAAACCGTTTCTCACAATGCGAAATGGGTCATCGATTAAAACAAATTGATGAGATGGCTACTCTTCCGATCTGCTAGATTTATTTTCAGTAGATCGGTTGGGTACAAGCAAGGATTAGGATGATCGTTTAAATGAGTTAATCCGAAAATTCCACGGGTCTGTTTCATTTAAAAACTGGTTGACTTGATCTAAAAAAAAGACCGACTCAACCGGAAAAGTGGCACACTAATGGCCTAGAAATAAAGAGTCAGTCCGGGATAAAACCGATTTATCGACTTTATCCCGGCATCATTAAGCGGAGATAAACCTTTAATAAACTGACGTTTCACCAGAGTTAAGTCATTTCTCCCTCTCTTTTCTACACTTCACCTGCATGAAGTATACACTTCACCTGCGTGAAGTATACACTTCACCTGCATGAAGTGTACACTTCACCTGGGTGAAGTGTAGAAAATCTGTTGATCTTTTGGCTTAACCTAACGGTGATAAAGGCTTAAGCTAACCATTCATCCCATTAAAACAGGCTAGATTTTACTCCAAAGTCAGTGGCTAGCACTCGTGTGAACTTAATCCATGTGCTCCAAAGCGTGTGTGTTATCGGCAATGCGCCCAAAAAAGTGAGAGATAAACCGTTTTGACCCAAGTTCTCTCACTAGGTTTAACATATCCCCAGGATTTTCGGATTGATCCGGTTTTCGGATTGATCCGTTGAAAAGAGGGTGGAGAGAGAAGCTTGTCGTTGGTCGATAAAAAAAAGAGAACATAGTTTTGAAACTACATTCTCTTTTGGTTTTGTGCTTGTACACCCTCAGGGACTCGAACCCTGGACCCATTGATTAAGAGTCAATTGCTCTACCAGCTGAGCTAAGAGTGCTTGTGGCGTTATTTTTCGACTGCAAAAGTAGAGCTTTATTTTTGAATAACAAATTCTATGTTTGTTTTTTTTTGAAAAAAAATAAGGCGCTCTGTCTATCTCTTTGTAAATCAACTTATAACTCTCTTTATTATTTTTCGCCGATGTTTCAAGAATTTGCTCTTATTCATTAAATGGCATTCTTTGCTCGGAATTTTCGAACATTTTCTAAGCTTTTTCTGTATCTTTGTGTTCGTTAACCTCTTTGATGAGGAATAACAACCATTTGAACTTAGAAGATTATTGCAATGAAGATAAAATTTATGAGCTTGGCCAGTGGTAGTAGTGGGAATTGCTACTACCTTGGTACAGAGAGCTATGGCATACTGATTGATGCCGGCATTAGCATACGGACCATTAAGAAGAAATTGAAAGAAATAAATGTATCACTCGAAAGTATTAAAGCTGTTTTGGTGACTCATGACCACGCCGACCATATTAAAGGGGTGGGGCATTTAGGTGAGAAGATGAATATACCTATTTATGCCACGGCTTTGGTACATGAAGGGATCAATCGGAGTTACTGTATGACCGAGAAGCTTCATACGTCTGCCCATTTTTTGGTGAAAGAAGAGCTGTTGCAAATTGGCGATTTTAATATTACTGCTTTTGAGATTCCTCACGATGGGACCGATAATGTGGGGTATTTCATTGAGGTAGCTGGAAAGCGTTTTGCTTTTCTAACCGATTTAGGTGAGATTACCCCCAAGGCTGCAGCGTATATCTGTAAGAGTCAATACTTAATTCTTGAGGCAAACTACGACGATGAGATGTTGAAGATGGGGCCTTACCCACATTATCTTAAGGAGCGGATAAAAAGTGGAACGGGGCACATGAGTAATGTCGACACTGCTGACTTTTTAGCCGAACATGCTACAGAAGAGCTGCAGTACATTTGGCTTTGTCACCTGAGTAAGGATAATAATCACCCAGAGTTGGCTTACAAAACCGTAGAGTTAAAGTTGAAAGAGCGAGGCTTTATTGTTGGCCGTGATTTGCATTTATTTACATTGAAACGTACGCTTTCTTCCGATGTTTATGAGTTTTAATAAAAAAACAGCAAAAAACTTTATTTATTGTTTGGTCGGTTAAAATGAAAACCGTACCTTTGCATCGTTGATAAGAAAACAAGCACTCTTAGCTCAGCTGGTAGAGCAATTGACTCTTAATCAATGGGTCCAGGGTTCGAATCCCTGAGGGTGTACAAAGGAAGGATAAAACCGCTTTATGTGAGTTTTTTTCTTCCTTTTACTTTATATTAATCTTTTGATAAACAGATTCTTTTCCTTTATAATTCTTTACTCTTTTGGGACAGTCCGGAAAATGGGATTAATCAGAAAAGGATCTCAATCTGTCAAATGATCTCAGTCTGTCAAACAAACAAATAGACTGTTTATGTGCATCACCTTCAACACAGGCAACCGTTTTCTTCGCTTATGTTTGTCTCAATTGGAAGAAAGCAAAGTAGACTGATCCCACTTTTCATCTCTTTGGGGAGTAGCCTAGCATCATACGTTCTCTCGTGGTAGAGAACGTTCACCGAATTTTAGTCTGATCTATAAAAAGAAGCCCCCCGATAACACGTTGCGTATTTATCGGGGGGCTTCTTAGAAATAGAAATCAATCAAACCGCTTAACGTTTCAAGTCGAAAAGGTAAGTGATTTTGGCTGTAAGCGTACTATTGGCTGCTCGTGAGAAATAATCTCTTTTCGTTGTCTTGTAGAAATCAGATAACGCAAAATAGTACCGTCCTTCGATCAAGAAACTTCCGGCTTTAGCAGTCCGTAGTTCGAAACCGAGTCCGCCGGCAATGCCATAATCGAACTTATTTTGTGCCTTGGTATTGTATAGAGCTGCTTGCGCATCACTCATCGTCCATTCGCTCAAGCTTGGTTTAATGCTCTCTTTCTCGCTAATTAAAAAGCTAACCTGTGGCCCAGCATTAATGAAAAACTGAAACCCTTGATCTTTGCCAAAAGCCAAATGAGCTAGAAATGGCACATCGATATAATTGAGTTGGCGGGTGTAGCTTTTACTCGGATCCTTTACCGTTTGCCCATCGGCATTCTCCATTTCAAAAAGCTCGTCCCAACCGCGCTGTGAGAAATTAAGCTCCACCTGAGCGCCACAGATCATGGCAAAATACTTTTCCGATATGTAGCGGGCTGTGAGGCCAAAGGTCGGTCCCATCAGCGTGTTTTCTTTAATTTTAGGCTGAAACGTAGCGTTATTAAAATTAACACCACCGTTGAATCCAATTGAGAAATTCTGGCGTGGTTCCCCTATCTGTGCATAGACAGCAGGTGAAAGTAGCATCAGCAAAGTAGCTGCAAGTAGAAATGATTTAAGTCTGACCATCGTATAATTAGGGTGATATAGGTGTTTAGATACTATTCAAAATCAAGTTTCACAAGTTCGTAATCTCTCGTAAAGCGCACAAAGAAGACCTTCTTATTCACGAATCCTCCCCAATTATTGACCCGTTGGAATTTAAATCCGGTCTGTATCGGATTGATCGCATTGCGGTTCAAATTACTTTCCAATGCCGATCCGAAATGAGACAATCCGTTAAGGAAGAAAAAGCCCGTATCGAAGCCTAGCATGCCATATTGTGGATAGCTATTGGGCATCATCTCTTTGCTGTACCATTTATGATAAGCTTGCGTAAACCGGATAGCTGCCGGGAACAAGTTGTTGGTGTAGAAAGAGGAGTAAAAGTAGGTATCGAGTGTGAAGAAGCTCTCTAAATGATCCTTTGTATAAGTTTGCCATTCTGGATAACCGAACAAGTGCATGTTAAATTCGGGCATCTCTCTCACCAACAAAGTTAGCTGAGGGAGTACTTTTATCAAAGTGATGTTACTTCCCGACGTAGGGATAAAGATATTCTCCTTGTCTTCACGAAGAAGCGTTTTAAAGTGATCGGCTGTACTACTCTCATTGGCCGTGCTCATGCTGATGCCTTTTAGCTTAAGCTCATTTTTTAGCCCTTTGATAAACTCCTCTTTCTCCTTGTCAACTCGGCTTGCTTGAACAAAGATGACATGCGCATGAGGGAATTGGCGTGTAAAATGTTCGTAAACCTCCGAGTATAGGTAAGATTGTGGGGTGTTGATCTGATAAACATTGGGCGTATTGAAAACCTCGCTGACTTTCGATGAGAAAGGTACTACCAACCTAACTTTGTGCTTCTTTGCAAAAGCAGTCAGTGGTTTCATGTGCTCATTCTGCACAGGACCAAAAATCACATCCATCTGTTTCATCTCCTCTTTGTCCAAAATATGAGTGAGCGATTTGGGCTCTTTGGTGCAATTATAAGCATACAAGTCGATCGAGGTACCTAAGCGTTTTAAGCTATCTACCGCTATCAAAAGTCCCTCATAGTACTCTACCATGCGTCTGTCTTCAGTAAAAGGAAGCAGTATGGCCGCTTTGATGGTCGATAGCTTTCGTGGAGCAACAGTGTGCCGGACAAACAGTTCGTTATTGCTAGGAGGAGTTACCGTTGTCTCCTCTTCGTCCGTTTTATTCTGCGACTGGGCTTTCGGGTAAGGGATGCAAAGCAATTGCCCTTTCTTGACGCCCTCCTTCAGTTCCGGATTGGCTTTAATCAGTTCTTCTTGCGTGATGTGGTATTCACGGCTGATGCTAAACAAGGTCTCTTTCCGTTTCACACGGTGCATCTCTTTACATCGTGATAAGACAGGACCTTGAATAGCGGGAACGTCAGCGGCTGGTTGGCTTACAGATTCGTTGGCATTCGTTTCACTTTTTGTTGGGATACGAATAATCTGTCCGATGCGGAAGTTTTCCGCACTGAGTCCCGGGTTTGCTTCACAGATTTCTTGGGCCGATATGCCATAGATTGTGGTTAGCTTATAGAGTGTCTCTCCAGACGCTATGGTATGGAAAGTCGTTTCAGATTGCTCCGTTTTTTTTAGCGGTATTTTTAGGGTCTGTCCAGCATAAATCTTATCTTCACAATGGGGGTTTAGTCGGACGATCTCTGCTGTAGAGACATTGTACATGTTCGATATGGAGTATAAACTTTGTCCTTTCTCGATGGTATGTAGCAAGAACGATTTGCTTACCTGAGCATGACTGATCAGGCAAGACGTACTGATAACGACTAAAAATAGGAGTATGCGTTTGATCTGTTTCATCTATTCTAAAAAACTTTTGGTTTTAAAATCAAGCAACAAAGGTACAACTTTCGGCCTGAATCATTGTCATAAATAAGTTAAGAAAATAATAATATACACTTTTAGGGGCTGTATTTCCGCTGGAAACATTAATTTTGCAATCCAGATTTATTTGAATAACTATGCAGGAGAAAGAATATATAAATGTATATGGGGCGCGTGTCCATAATTTGAAAGATATTGATGCTGAGATTCCTCGCAACAGCCTGACGGTAATTACGGGGTTGAGCGGAAGTGGAAAATCATCGTTGGCTTTTGATACGGTCTTTGCTGAGGGGCAACGGCGGTATATCGAAACCTTTTCGGCTTATGCACGCAACTTTTTGGGCAACTTAGAGCGCCCGGATGTGGATAAAATAACAGGTTTGAGCCCCGTTATTTCTATCGAGCAGAAGACTACTAATAAGAATCCGCGCTCTACCGTGGGGACGACTACTGAGATTTATGACTATCTGCGTTTGCTTTATGCTCGTGCGGGGGTGGCTTACTCTTATCTCTCTGGCGAGAAGATGGTGAAGTATACGGAGGATCAGATCATCGATTTAATTTTAAACGATTATAAAGGGAAGAAGATATTCATTCTTGCCCCATTAGTTCGTGCGCGTAAAGGGCACTACAAAGAACTTTTTGAACAGGTACGCCGCAAAGGGTACTTGTCGGTTCGGGTCGATGGAGAGGTGATGGAGGCACTGCATGGCATGAAGCTTGATCGGTATAAGAACCATGATATTGAGGTGGTCATCGATAAGCTGGTGGTGGCCGATAAAGATGATAAACGGTTGAAGCAGAGTGTGGCAACGGCCATGAAACAAGGCGATGGGTTGTTGATGATTTTGGATGCACAAACCGAGAGTATTCGGCATTATAGTAAACGCTTGATGTGCCCGGTGACGGGACTTTCATACCGTGAGCCGGCACCGCACAATTTTTCGTTCAACTCTCCTCAAGGGGCTTGCCCTAAGTGTAAAGGGCTTGGTGTGGTCAATCAGATCGATATTGATAAGGTGATTCCGGACAAGAAACTCTCCATTCATGAGGGAGCTATCGCTCCGTTGGGCAAATATAAGAATGTGATGATCTTTTGGCAGATTGCTGCACTGATCGATAAGTATGGTGTCTCGCTTAAAACGCCTGTTGCTGAGCTTCCGGATGAAGCGATTGAAGAGGTCTTGTATGGCTCGGACGATCGGTTGAAGATTAAGAGCTCGCTTATCGGCACTTCGTCCGACTATTTTGTGACGTACGAAGGGGTGGTGAAATACATTCAAATGTTGCAGGAGAAAGATGCTTCGGCTACGGCTCAGAAATGGGCCGATCAGTTTGCTAAGACAACGGTTTGTCCGGAGTGCAAGGGGGCTAAATTGAACAAAGAGGCGCTTCATTTTCGGATTCATGACAAGAGCATTAATGAACTTTCTAGCATGGATATTAGTGAGCTGCATGCGTGGTTGCAGACGGTCGACGAGCATTTGTCGGAGAAGCAACAGAAGATTGCGGTGGAGATCTTGAAAGAGATCCGTACACGGTTGAAATTCTTGCTCGATGTGGGACTCGATTATTTGTCGCTCAACCGCAGTTCGGTGAGTCTTTCGGGTGGAGAGAGTCAGCGTATTCGCTTGGCTACACAGATCGGATCGCAACTCGTGAATGTGCTTTATATTCTCGATGAACCGAGTATTGGGCTTCATCAACGTGATAATCTTCGGCTAATAAATTCGTTAAAGGAGTTGCGTGATTTAGGTAATTCTGTCATTGTGGTGGAGCACGACAAAGATATGATGTTGGCCGCCGATTACATCATCGACATGGGGCCTAAGGCTGGTCGCCTAGGTGGTGAAGTGGTTTTCTCGGGCACACCGCAGGCGATGCTGCAAACAGATACACTCACTTCGCAGTACTTGAATGGGCAAAAGAAGATCGAGGTTCCAGCTAAACGACGGGAAGGGAATGGGCATTCTTTGTGGTTACGTGGTGCACGGGGCAACAATCTAAAAGGGGTGGATGTAGAGTTTCCGTTGGGCCGACTCATCTGTGTGACAGGGGTTTCCGGTAGTGGAAAATCGACGCTTATCAATGATACGTTGCAACCTATCTTGTCGCAAACGTTCTATCGTTCGTTACAAGATCCGTTGCCCTATGATTCGATGGAAGGGCTCGACTATATAGATAAGGTGGTGAATGTGGATCAATCGCCTTTGGGACGTACACCACGTTCTAATCCGGCGACTTACACTGGCGTTTTTTCCGATATTCGAAACCTTTTTGTGGGGCTTCCCGAAGCTAAAATTCGCGGATATAAACCTGGACGGTTCTCGTTCAATGTTTCTGGTGGGCGTTGTGAGGCGTGTAGTGGCAACGGTTATAAGACTATTGAAATGAACTTCTTACCCGACGTGTATGTGCCTTGCGAGGTGTGTCACGGCAAGCGCTATAACCGCGAGACGCTTGAGGTGCGTTTTAAAGGGAAATCGATAGCCGATGTGCTTGATATGACAATCAATCGGGCGGTTGAGTTTTTCGAGAATGTGCCTCAGATTTTGAATAAGATTAAGGTGCTTCAAGATGTTGGATTGGGGTATATTAAGCTCGGCCAGTCGTCTACTACCCTTTCGGGAGGGGAGAGTCAGCGGGTGAAACTGGCTACCGAACTTTCCAAACGCGATACTGGCAAGACTCTTTATATTCTTGATGAGCCAACCACTGGGTTGCATTTCGAAGACATCCGGGTGTTGCTCGGCGTAATCAATCGGTTGGTCGATAAAGGAAATACGGTGATCGTTATTGAGCATAATCTGGATGTGATTAAAGCGGCCGATTACCTCATCGACATGGGACCTGAAGGAGGTAAAGGAGGAGGAGAACTTCTAAGCTTCGGTACACCCGAAGAGGTGGCGCAGTGCACCAAGGGTTATACCTCGAAATTCTTGCGCGAAGAGCTCGAACAAGCATAAAACACTCTATTTATACAGGCTAATCCCTGCGTAACTGATTCATTCGCTACCATTTGCGTGTGAAACGGTACGCAGGGATTCTTGTTTTCTGACTTTGTAAGAGACTAATGGGGCTTACGAATGTTTATTCATGATGTTTTCAAATATCATTTATTTTCGTTGGATGTATGATTTAATTTTGCAAAAGCCGCAGATTTTTATATTTTTGTTCGCTGAAAAGAGAAAGGGATAACATAATGAAAATAAATAAGACTAATGCGGCACGTTTGCTCGATAAAGCTAAGATTGCTTATGAGCTAATTCCTTATGCCGTCGACGAGAGTGATTTGAGTGCCATACACGTGGCCGAGAGTTTAGGCGAGCATATTGAGCAAGTTTTTAAAACCCTGGTATTACATGGCGATAAGACAGGGCATTTTGTGTGTGTGATTCCCGGTGATCATGAAATAGACCTCAAACTAGCTGCTAAAGCATCAGGCAATAAGAAGTGTGATTTGATTCCGATGAAAGAGTTGCTTCCATTGACTGGCTACATTCGTGGCGGCTGTTCGCCCATCGGGATGAAAAAGCATTTTCCAACCTATCTACATGAAACCGTTCTGAGTTTCCCCTATGTCTATATCAGTGCCGGTGTGCGTGGGTTACAGATAAAAATCGCTCCGACCGATTTAATTCGTGAATCGCAAGCAGAAGTTTGTCGGTTGTATGCCTTGTAAATTCGTAAAAAAGTATATATTTGCATCAATTAATCATTTTATTAATCTAATATTAAAATTGTATGTTTGAAGGACAACCGAAAGGTTTATACGCTCTGGCTTTGGCCAATACAGGGGAGCGTTTTGGGTACTACACCATGCTTGCTATTTTTACCCTCTTTTTGCAAGCAAAATTTGGTTACACAGCATCAGAAACATCGACTATCTTTGGTGCATTTCTAGGTGGAGTTTATTTCATGCCTTTAATAGGCGGTATCATGGCCGATAAGCTAGGATACGGTAAGATGGTTACTGCGGGTATCGTGGTGATGTTTATGGGTTACCTCTTGTTGGCTATCCCAACCGGAGCTGATGTATCGGGCAAAGTCATGATGTTCGGCTCTTTATTCTTAATTGCTTGTGGTACGGGGTTATTTAAAGGTAACCTGCAAGTAATGGTGGGTAATCTCTACGATGCACCCGAACACCGCTCAAAACGTGATACAGCGTTTAGTGTGTTCTATATGGCTATTAATATCGGTGCTCTTTTTGCGCCGACAGCGGCAACTAAGGTGACGAATTACATCTTGGGTCACGCTAACTTCTTCTATAATCCACAAATCCCATCGTTGGCTCATCAATACCTTGATGGCACCATCAAGCCTGAAGGTAGTGAGCTGCTTGCCTCTTTGCAGGCTGCACAAGGCTTTGCAGGCGATACAGCGACGTTCTGTACCACTTATATTGCAGAACTTTCTAAAGCTTACAATTACGGCTTTGCGGTAGCTTGTGTTTCATTGATCGTATCAATGTTAATCTATTTAGGCTGTCGTTCATGGTTCAAACATGCCGATTACAACTCTAAACAAGCTGCTGCCAGCAATGCTCAAAATCACGAGCCTGAGTTGAGCCCGAAAGAGACAAAAGACCGTATTGTGGCACTGCTACTTGTTTTTGCGGTGGTTATTTTCTTCTGGATGTCTTTCCACCAAAACGGATTGACGATGACCTTCTTCGCACGTGATTACACCGTGCAATCGGTAACAGGTTTTGACCGTATTGGTTTCCAAGTAATGAACTTGGTGATGGTGGTTATCATGGTTTATGCCGGCTTCTCATTCTTCCAATCTAAAACAGGCAAAGGCAAGGTGATTTCAGGCTTGATTATTGCAGCAGCATTGGGTCTTTTGGGAACCATGTATGCACAGATGGACGAAACGGTTAGCATTCTTCCGCAGATCTTCCAACAATTTAATCCATTCTTTGTTGTGGCCTTGACACCGTTCTCTTTGGCTATCTTCGGCTATTTAGCTAAGAAGAAAAAAGAACCATCGGCACCGCGTAAGATCGGTATTGGTATGGTGATTGCTGCGTGTGGTTTCGCCATATTAGCGTTTGGCTCATTTGGCCTTCCTACGCCAACAGCGGTACAAAATGGTGGTATCAGTGCTGAGATGTTAGTTTCACCAGACTGGTTGATTTCAACTTACTTGGTGTTGACTTTTGCTGAGTTGTTACTTTCTCCAATGGGTATCTCATTTGTTTCGAAAGTGGCTCCTCCTAAGTATAAAGGTATGATGATGGGTGGTTGGTTTGTAGCAACTGCTATCGGCAACTACATGACTGCGCTTATCGGTTACTTGTGGGGTGATATGCAACTCTGGATGGTATGGAGCGTATTGATCGTATGCTGTCTACTTTCTGCATTGTTTATCTTCTCTATCATGAAGAAACTTGAAAAAGTAGCGAAGTAAAATAGATACTTTTAGACGAATTTAAAAAAGTCCCGGTACATCGGCCATTGTGCAGATGTATCGGGATCTTTTTTTGAAATAAAAGGTCTGTTATAAAGTTGCCGAGTTTTGAGTGATTAAAGTTCCAATCCCATGATATAGTCGGTCATGAAGTATCCTTGTCCGATAGGAAAGTCGCCTTCACGAAGTTTTTTCATACCGAGGCGTTCATAGAAATGCAGTGCCGGGTTATTCCGGTTAACGTTCAGTTCCAATCGGCAAGGGGTGGGGTGTATCGACTTGATGTAGCTTATGAGTTTATGGAAAACCTCACGTCCAAGGTGTTTGCCCTGAAAGTGGGGGAGGATATACAATTTCTGCAAATGAAAAAGATCCTTTTCCTCCTGCTCAATGGAAGCATAACCAGCTAGCTCTTTATCGGCATAGACGATAAAGTATTTGTGTCCCTCTTCCATCTGCTTGCGAATGTTTGTAGGGGCGTACATCCATTTTAGCATATACGTTAGCTGCTCGGGCGAAAGAATCTCTTTATAAGTCTGTAGAAAAACATCCTGTGCCATCTCGTGGATGAGCATAATATCTGCGATGTCGGCCTGTCTAAGGTGTGTCATGAGAAGTTGTTTTAAATGATTGGGTGAGCAAAGATAAACGAAAAATGCTTTGAAAACAAAAAAGCACCCTCTAGTGGTGCCTTTTTTAAAACGGATGTCTGTTTGGCTTATCAACTTATAAACCAGGCCATCCAGTTATATCGTAGTTTGCCTCCACGGCATTTTCCAGGTTGTCCGGAAGATTATGGAAGAAATTGAGCCCTGTTAACGTTTCTAGTTGATCGATGCTTATCGCATACTCATGTAAGTTGTACGGTTTGGAATAAGACTTGTGTTCAAACCAAAAACCAATCGCCTTATAGCGGTTACTTTTGTTGCATAACACTGCCATATAGTAGTATTTGGGTATGGGCTTGCTTCTGTCATTACTGATATAGCCCAATATTTGATTTTCGTTATCGATTGTTCCCCCTTTAGCCACATAGAGTGTATCTCGGAAGCCACTGTTTCTGCCCCAGTTTTGAACAGCACGTTCTAGTTCAACCCAGATTCCTGCATTGAAACTGTTTCTCTGTGGACTCATATTGGAGTAGTAAAACGTCTGTTGGTTGGCCTCTACGGAATAAACCCGATCTTCCGATGCACAGATGTGTCCGCGGTCATACCCTTTAGCTCCAAAATCCGATTGAACACGTTGGTACTGCGCTGGAATGGAAGGATCCGGTCTGAAATCTTCATTTCTGCCAGTGTTATCTTGTCCCGTCTGACTGTCGAATTTAAAGGCTACCCAACGTGCATGCTTTTTGCTGCAATCATACTCTAAGCTATACGTCTTAGTCTCTTTCCCATTGAAAGTAGTCCGGTGAGAGACGAAGATGTCATTGGCACCATTCCGAATTAAAGGAAGCTCTACGGGGCCGGTAAACCGGTTCTCGGATTCAGCATTTTCGTCCGATTTAGAACAAGCTTGTAATCCGCATACTGTTAATAGCAGAAGCCCATAAAGACTTTTTTTAGAAAATAGATTCATCATATCATTAGTCGTTTAGATAAAAAAATAGAGGGCTAATTGCTTAACCCTCTATTAAAATAAGATAGAAGTTTATTATTTGACTTCAATAACTTCGATATCATCGTAATAAACTGCACCTGAAAGTTTGTTTTCAGGGTAAGTTCTGATTTCAAATAACAGTTTAGCTGCAGTATATACATCTCTTTCATTTTGAGGAGCTGTAACTTCTACAGAGAATTGTTGCCATTCAGTAGAATCGCTGAAGTAATCGGCTGGTTGAAGCTTTGCCAATTCAGCTTTTTCGGCTGTCATTTCTTTGGCAAAAGTAATCTTGTTGCCAAGTGGGTCAATCCAAGAACACCAAATACGTCCTTTAGCATTAGGTTCATTGTCATAGCACCAGAAAGATACTTTGTATTTTTTTCCAGGAACCACTTCAATTTCTTGTTTAATAGCGCTATTGCCTTTTCCTACCGGACTCATGTGCTTCAAAGAGAAAGAACCAGCATGCTTGATTGTTTCATCAGCTGTTAGGTTAGGATCGTTTGTTGCGCTTTCGAACAGAGCAGGGAATGCGTCTGTCCATGCTTCGATACCTTTGAACTTCAACAAGCTATTTTCTGCTGTTTCTCCACCAGTTTCTCCACCAGTTTCTCCACCTGTTTCGCCGCCAGTATTACCACCAGCAGTAGCACCACTTGTTCTGATGTTATCCAAACAGTATGTTGTAGATGTTCCATCTCCGCCGATACCGATGTATTGGAAACCTACGAACCCTACTTTACCAGCAAACGGAGTTAAGTCCACTGTCAAATCTTTAGTCCAAGTATAGTTTGTGCCTGAAGTAGGTACATTAGCTACTTGAATTTCAGTGCTTGTCATTTTACCGTTAACCAATTCTAAGAAGAATACTTTCAATGACGAAGTAGCTACATAATAAGCACCAGAACAATCAAACAAGACCTTCTTATCTGCTACATTATTAACAGTCACAGCTGGTGAAATGAACCATGTTTCAAAAGTAGCACCTTCTGTTGCTTTTTGAGCTGTTGCTTTGATATATTTGTCTGTTTGGTAAACAGCACCTTGCCATTTTCTATCACCTTGTTTGAAAGCATTTGTCCAGCCAGTCGAAGCGTAGTCTGCATTATTGGCTGCATCATCAAACGCAGCAATGAAAGAATTCACCGGTTTAGAAGCATCCAATTTAAAAGGATTATCTCCTTCTACAGGACCTGTGCTACCGCCGCCGCCAATCTCTTTACCGTCTAGTACAGCTGTTTTACACTCTTTCAAACCAGCTGCGCCAAAATATTTGACTAATTTACCAGAGATCACAATCGCTTTACCTAAATTGTCAGCGTGATCAACCAGGTTTACTGCATTTCTCACATCATCGTAAAGTTGAACAGCTAAACATTTCTTGTAATCTTTTTCGTCTTTTGAAGCAGCAATCAAAATGTTACTATTCAGTTTAAAAGGAGCTTCAAAAGCTGCATCGGTAGCAATTGCTTTATCATTAACAGCACCAACGATATATCCTTTTACCCATGCTTCAGAACCATCTTGCTTTTTCATAGCCGATGCAATGTCGTAAGGATTGTCTTTTGTGCCGTCGCCTGTTAGTTCAGTGTTACCTCCACCGTTTCCTCCGTCGTTCACGTCGTAAGGAGAAGGAACATCACTACAGCTAAATGTGATCAATGTAATCAAAGTCAAAAATAGACCATTAATTAGTTTTCTCATAATAAATAATTAGTTGTTTTATAAAATTAAGTAATATAGTTGGTTGACTATTTCTTGATATCGTCACTTGTTCTTGCTACAATTTGCCAAGAGCTATTATAGCGGCTCAACACGCCTGTTACTGTCACTTTTCCAGTAGGCATAACGTCGTTAGAAAAGTTCGCATAAGCACTTGTACGGAACGTCAATGTTGATCCGTCTTCGAAAACCAAAGTGCGGTTTACACCGTTACCACCATCTTTGTCTGAATCAGGTGCATAAGTCGCAGTGCCATCAGCCTCTTTGAATGTTACCTCTTTAAAGGTAACCAATAGTGGAGCCAAATCTTGGTTGTATGATTTTAGTGTTTCGGCAGTCATAACCATCGGAACCAATTCATCGTAGCTTACTCTAGGTTTATCAATTAAGCGCACGTGATCCAACCAAATGTTGTAATCCATACGTCCAACCTTGCCTTGGTAGATACTTCCCAATTGCGCTTGTTTACCGTATCCGCCGATATACAACCCTTTGCAGTCGATAACCACCTTTTGTCCTGCAGGACATCCGGCATAAACACCAGTAGAGTTGATACCCACAACGATGGCACCCGTCTCATCTCTAACGATCAGTTGTTTGTAGATATTTCCACTTTCATCGTCACCTACCACAACTCCCACAATGCGAGTATCTTCAGTGATTTGCTTGAGACCGTTGGCTGTAATAACCGACAGATAGTTTGTTTTCAAATCAGCGATAGAGATTGTACGTTCTTTCTCTATGTTACTGTTGCCGTATACATCCTCTGTAATAGGTGTATCGAAATCATCCATACACGAAGTCATTCCTACAGAAAGCGTTAGAAATCCGGCTAATAAAAGAGATGTTATTTTTTTCATGTCTATAATTCTTTATTTGATGCGTTCGACATTAAAATCTATACCCAATGTTTAGGAAAGCATTAATAGCCGGTGCATAGTAATATTTAGAGTTCTTAGAGAAAACATACGTACGTTCAGAACCATCTTCGTAGCTGTCATCTCTACTTTGTTCATACCCACCTGTACGTAGGTTCGTATTATTCAAAATATTGTTTACACTCAAGTTAATGCTCAAGCTTCTTCCATTTCTTAAGCGAAGAAGTTTACCGATAGAAGCATCCAACATAAATCCACCATCAAGTTCTTCTTGAGCAGGAATAGTCGGTGCTACTGCATTACCATTAGGATCGACAGTGCCGCTGTTGTTTTTGCTCAATACACTACCTAAATGGCGGTAGCTAGAGAAATCAAGATATACACGGTGGTAATAGTTACCAGTTAAACTTAAGAACCAACCCTTATTGTTATAATCCAATCCTAAGCTATAAGCAGAAAGAGGCGTACCGTTGTCGCGAAGTCCTTTGCAGAAAACTTGGTCGTTATTCGTTTCACTTTGGCTCTCATAAGTACGAACCGCATTCGGGTTATTCATGTATTTAGCATCAGACCATGTTGCGATAGCAGTCATCGATAAGTTCGATAATAACTTAACTGTTGCAGCTGCTTCCACACCGTAATACTCCTTTTCAATGCCATTCAATGAGAGGTAAGTGAAACGTGATTCATTGTCGTTATAGAATGCATCCATTTCTACTTGGTCTTTCAAGCGTGTATAATAACCAGTGATTTTACCAGTTACAACAGGACTTTTAAAGCGGTAAGTCAGCTCACCGTTATAAATCTGTTCTGTTTTCAAGTTTTTAGCAAAATCATTTTTGATACGTGGAGCAATAAACGCATTGTAAGCCAAAGGTGCACGGTGCTCATAACCAGCATTCAACTCCACAGAGTGGTTGCCGTTGACCATATAGATAGCACCAGCTTTCACGCCACCTTCTAAGAATTTAGCCATACCGCTGTCGCCCAATGATTTTTCAGGTGCACGACCGTTTTTCATCAAACCATCACGTACGATCTGTGTTGATCCTATTTGGCCAGCGATGTGGTAGCTCAATTTCCCTTTTCCGCTTTCATAACGTGCCCAAGCATTCTCTTTAGCTACATAAATATTATAGTTGTAACCGAAGACATCCCCTTCATTAATCTTTCTATTAGGATTAGTCAAGTCATTTTGGACAATCGGTGAGTTATAACCATAGTCGCGAACAGAGAACTTGTCGATATCAGTAAAGGTGTTTGCTCCAAGTAAATCTCTCATCTTTTTGAAGTGCATACCTTTCGTTGCATTGATGTATACTCCAGCGATAATTTTGCTGTTGTTATCAATGGTGTGGTTCAACACAGAGCTTAGGTTAAACGCTAATTGGTCGTTGTGACGTTCTTCTTGGTAGTACAAAGCCTCTTTCCCAAGTGCGTTAGCCTGGCGGTTAGCCAAGTACATCATGTCCCAATCTAATTGGCGTACACTTTTCATTGTTTTCCAACGTTCTGTTGTTTGATGAAACAGATTCAACTCATCTTCCGATGGAGTATAATTCTTGTCGTACACATTAAACACAGAGCTAGGCAACTTCTTATAGTAATCAGGACGTGGGTCAGAAGCGTTTCCAGACCATCCCAATGCTGTAGTTGCATAAATACTATATTTAGCCCCAGCTGTAGTAGTCAGTTGGTTCTTTTTATCTATTTTATAATCCCATGTAGCGATCAAAGTTGGTTCGAAAGAGTTCACTACGCGTGAATTTCTTTTCTTCCCGTTTTGGTAACCCCAGTTTGGATTATAATAGTGGCTATTAGCTAAGTAATAAGCCTCTTCGGTCGAAGCCCCTTGTTGGCCTCTCTCAGTAGGAGCACCAAACGTTGTAATAGAAAGGCTGTGTTTGTCATTAAACACCTTTTCTACTCCGAAGAAATAAGAGAATGCGTTATAGAATGTTCCTTCGATAACCCCCTCGTTGGCCCAACGGTAACCAAAAGAGGATGTGAAAGCCCAACCATTGGCTTGTAGTCCGGTAGCATACGTATACATACCGCGAAGTAAATAGTTACGGTTACATCCTGAAAGAGATAATTTAGAACCGGCACCGTATTGGCTTGCTCTAACATTAATATTTGTAGATCCTCCTAAAGCTCCAAAAGTGAAATTATTGATTTCAAAAGGACTCAATCCCTCTTTGTTTCTTGTTGCGTCATTTAATCCGCCAATAAGCCCATAGCTGAAACGTCCAGTTTCTGCATCGTTGAATCTTGCACCATTGAACATCATGTCATTGTAACGAGCATCATAAGCTCTGAAACGGAAGCGCATCGGACTAAACAGATAACCTACATTTGATAGATAAACATCATTGTTGGAAGAAACGAGGGCAGATACACTCTGAGCAGCATCGTCGTCATCGTTTAATTGCGATTCTGTGAATGTGAAAGAAGAATTGTCTTCACGAGCATTCTTTTGTACTTTCTGTTGAGCGAAGATCGCAGGAGAAAGACAGAATAGTGCAATCGCTATTCCTAATTTTTGTTTCATAATTTAATTATTATTAGTGTTAGTTTTATGTACCATTTAACATTTGTAAATTACATTGGGGTGACAAAACAACAAAAAAAAAAGGAGATAACACAAAAAAAAAGCGAAAAAGTGCCTTAAATGATGGCTTTTTCGTTTTCTTTTTAGATATTTGTCAAGGAATTGTAATGTGATTCAAACTTGAAAATAGATAAATGTAATGAAAAGAAGAATGTTTTTTTTAAGTTTATTGTTACTTTTAACAACAGTAAACTATGCTCAAGAAAAGAAGTACGCCCTTTATAGTGTGGCTTTTTACAATGTGGAAAACCTATTTGATACCATTCATGACTCGGGGAAAAACGATTATGAGTATCTTCCAGAAGGTCAAAACAAATGGAATTCAATGAAGTATCAGGCTAAATTAAAGAATATGTCCGAAATTCTTGGTTTCTTAGCCACAGATAAGCTTCCTATGGGACCCGCTATTATCGGTCTGTCGGAGGTTGAAAACCGCAGAGTTCTTGAAGATTTATTGAAGCAACCGGCTTTGGCCAACCGCGGTTATCAGATTATTCATCAAGAGGGACCAGATAAGCGTGGTATTGATTGTGCCTTTCTTTATAACCCTAAATTCTTTGAACTTCAAGAAACAAAGTTGGTAGAGAATTCTAATATGAATGATACGGTTTATAAGACACGTGGATTCTTAATTGCAAGTGGTTTGTTTGCGGGTGAGAAATGCCACTTTATCGTAAACCACTGGCCTTCTCGTGGCGCAGCGTCTCCAGTACGTGAATGGGCAGGTGCTCAGGTTCGCGTGCTTAAAGATTCATTGTTGGCTGCTTACCCTGGTTCTAAAATTTTTATTATGGGTGATATGAATGACGATCCGATGGATAAGAGTATGTCTGTCTCATTAGGTGCTAAACGCCATGCTGATAAGGTAGGACCAACTGATTTATATAATCCTTGGTGGAACACGTTAAAAAAAGGGACAGGTACCTTAATGTATGATGGCAAATGGAATTTGTTCGATCAAATAGTATTCAATGGCACCGTATTAGGGACTGATCGATCAACCTTGAAATACTTGAAGAATGAAATATTCCGTCGCGACTTTATGTTTCAGAAAGAGGGACGTTATAAAGGCAATCCGTTACGTACTTTCGGAAGCGGTGTTTGGTTGAATGGGTATAGTGATCACTTACCAGTTCTAATTTATTTAGTCAAAGAAATACAATAAACACGTTATATTATAGAATTCAGAAAACATATTTCGATGAAAAAACAAGCAACTAAACTCTTTCTTTGTGGGGTATTGGTGTTCATGTTAGGCTCTTGTACGACTGACAATAACAATACCGGTTTAGACATAAACACAGATTTTACAGCAGCAACTGATTTAACAGACAATGCAGTCAATGCACAAGGTAGCAGTTTCTTTCTAACCATTAAGTCGGAAGGTGAATGGTCTATCGAAGCAAACTCTTTTTGGTGTACTTTTAATCGGACTTCAGGAACGGGCAATGCCACTGTGATGGGAACGATTGTTCCTAATAAAACAGCTTCTGAAAGAACGATTGTTATCTCAATTGTGGGTAATAAAGGGAAAGAACGTATAGAAATAAAACAAGGTAAAGGGGATGGTTCTCAACCAGAAGAGCCAACTGATCCGGAAGAACCAACTAAGCCCGATCCTGAAAAGCCTGCTGGTTATGCCGGACGTCTTGAAATTCCTGTTTTAAAAGGTGGGTCGATGAATATTTTCTATACGCATACGGTGAATTACAACGGGCAGAAAGTGGTGAACTACAGTGCTGAATATGACTGTACCAAGAAACATCCTCGGTGGGTAGCGTTCTTCTTTGATAACGTGAACAGCCAGAAGAATACGAAACGTAGTGATTCTTGGGGTAATAATCCGTTTATTCCTTCTCAATATCAAACAGGAGGAGCCGATTATAAAGGTCGTTATAACAGAGGGCATATGGTTGCCTCTTCGGATAGATATTTGAATAGAGAGGCTAATGTACAGACGTTTTATTATTTTAACATGAGTCCTCAGATAACCACATTCAATGGCGGTATTTGGAATGTCATGGAACGAAGAGTACAAGATTGGGGAAAGGTTGGCAATGCCAGTGATACTCTTTACGTGGTAAAAGGTGGGCACATTGATGGAACCGTAGAAGATGGTACATTGATAGAGTATACTGGTCCTAACCATGTAGCAGTACCTCGTTATTACTACATGGCTTTGTTGTCATTGAAAGGTGGGCAATACAAAGCGATGGCTTTCTATATTAATCAAGAGAAATACGCTTCTTCTGATATTTCAACTTATGCCATCTCTATTGATGCGTTGGAGCAGAAGACAGGTCTTGATTTCTTCCATAATTTGCCCGATAACATCGAAAGCAAAGTAGAAAGTACCTACAACCGCAGTGATTGGTCGCTTTAAATAGCCATCATAAATCTTATAAAAAGGTCGTCTTGTTTCATCAAGACGACCTTTTTAGTTTCTAGACGTTCTTTTTAGTCCTTTCTTTTTCGTTCATACCGTCATTTTTCTACCTTTGTATTCGAAACCAAACTTGTGTAACCATGAACTATAAATTATTGGTTCTCGATGTAGACGGGACACTTCTTAATGAAGCGAAAGAGATAAGTAAGCGCACCTTTGCCACTTTGCTTAAAGTGCAGCAGATGGGTGTGCGTATCGTTTTAGCTTCCGGTAGGCCAACTTACGGGTTGATACCTTTGGCTAAAAAATTAGAACTTGGTCGGTACGGCGGTTATATTCTTTCTTATAACGGCAGTCAGATCATGAAAGCCGAGAATGGAGAACTTCTGTTTGAGCGTCGCATCAATCCAGAGATGATTCCTTATCTAGAAAAGAAAGCGCATAAGAACAACTTTGCCATATTCACCTATAATGAAAATTGTATATTCACGCATTCGCCGGAGAATCCACATATTATCCGTGAGGCAGAACTGAATGATTTAGTCATTCTGGAAGAAGAGGAATTTTCGACGAGCATTGATTTTGCTCCTTCTAAATGTATGTTGGTGAGTGATGACGAAGAGGCCTTAATAGGCTTGGAACAACATTGGAAGAAACGTTTGGACGGTGCGCTCGACGTATTCAGGTCAGAGAAATACTTCCTTGAAGTGGTTCCTTGTGGCATTGATAAAGCCAACACATTGGGCGTTTTGCTTGAAGCGTTGAAACTTAAGCGCGATGAAGTTATCGCTATTGGCGATGGTGTTTGTGATGTGACCATGATCCAGCTTGCCGGTTTAGGTATTGCGATGGGGAACGCTCAAGACTCAGTGAAAGCATGTGCCGATATGGTAACCCTTTCTAATGAAGAAGATGGGGTTGCTGTGGCTATCGAAAAGGCTATTCTAGCCGATATTCGTCCTGCTGATGTGCCACTTGATGAACTGAATAAACAAGCCCAGCATGCACTGATGGGCAACCTTGGTATTCAATACACTTACGCCTCCGAAGATCGTGTCGAAGCCACCATGCCGGTCGATGTACGCACTCGTCAGCCGTTTGGTATCTTGCACGGAGGAGCAACCTTAGCGTTGGCAGAAACAGTAGCCGGACTCGGTTCTATGATACTTTGTCAGCCCGACGAGTTTGTTGTCGGTATGCAAGTCAGCGGCAATCACATCTCTTCGGCTCACGAAGGTGATACGGTACGAGCGGTTGGTACGATGGTTCATAGAGGACGGTCGTCTCATGTCTGGAATGTCGATGTTTTTACCTCTACCAATAAATTAGTCTCTTCTATACGGGTGGTCAATAGTGTGATGAAAAAACGATGAACGAAGCGTATTTAGAACATTCCTCGCTTATTGAACATCATATAGCCAACGGGCATGCTTTTGCCCTTTATCGGTTGCCCGGTGAAGATCGTTACACCCTCCTTGTTCAGACGAATGGGGAAGGGGTGCAGACGTATCATACCCTCAAAGAGCTGAATAAACAGCAAGGCTTTGTGATAGCTCCTTTCGAGATCTCTCCGGAATGTCCAGTGGTCTTGATTCAGCCCGATACCATGCACCAATACCCTTTGCCGGAAATAGGCGAATTAAATCGGTTTGAATCGAGTCGAATTGATTCGGGGAAAATAGAATCAGATGTCACATTATCGGGCGGCAGGGCATTGCATGAATCAGAATCGGCTACCACCGAATCGGACTTGATGGTGAAAGAGCAGGCGTTGGAATCTGTTCTCTTGAAGAGTCGTTCCGACCTTTTGGAAGAACTTTATCCCAACGATGCTTTTCTTCAAAAAGAGGTCGACGAGAGCTATGCCACTCTGTTTCCCGATTTTATAAACGCTTTGCATGAGGGGCTGTTTGAGAAATTAGTTCTTTCCAGAGCATCTATTTTGCCGCGGGATGGTGCATTACGTCTGATGGAGACCTTTTTGAAAGCTTGTCGCTGTTACATTCATTCCTATGTTTACCTCTGTTATACCCCACAAACCGGTGCTTGGTTGGGTAGCACCCCCGAGATACTGCTTTCCGGTATAGATGAACAGTGGCAAACAGTTGCTTTGGCTGGGACACAATCCTTAGATAATGGGCAACTACCTCAGCAATGGGATGAGAAAAACCGTCAAGAGCAAGAGGTCGTTGCTGCCTATATTCGCAGTCAGTTGGCTTCCTTAGGGATTACCACTGTGGAACATGGCCCTTACCCCGTTTATGCTGGTGCTTTATCGCATTTAAAGAGTGATTTTAAGTTTACTCTACCTGATCGCTCCCGTTTGGGCGAGCTGTTGGCTTTGCTTCATCCCACCCCTGCTGTGTGTGGGTTTCCGAAGGCCGAAGCCTATCGCTTCATCCTTTCGCACGAAAACCATCGGCGGAAATACTACTCCGGTTTTGTGGGGTGGCTTACGCCAGAAGGAAAAACCGATCTGTACGTCAACTTACGGTGCATGCAGCTAGCAGAGAACTCACTCACGCTTTATGCTGGTGGAGGTTTACTTCCCTCATCGGAACTAGCCGACGAATGGTTGGAAACCGAGAAAAAGTTGCAAACCATGAAAAGAATGATTAATTTTGGCTGATTCTATCGCTTGGCACGTTGGGTTGTTTGGTCGCAACGACGTCAGGCTATTCATTAGAATCGGAGTGATACTAAATAAAAAACGTCTATGTTTACCGATAAAAAGAACGTTCTTCAACTTGTAGCTTTGCTGAAAGCCCATCAGATAACCCGTGTGGTGCTCTGTCCCGGTAGTCGCAACATCCCTTTGGTACACACACTTTCTACCCATCCGGATTTTACCTGCTACGCCATTACCGATGAACGCAGTGCCGGGTTCTTTGCTCTAGGACTTGCACTTAACGGTGGAAAGCCAGCAGCTATCTGCTGCACGTCGGGGACAGCCTTACTCAATCTTCATCCGGCCGTGGCAGAGGCGTACTATCAGCAAGTACCGTTGGTGGTCATTTCGGCCGATCGTCCGGCTGCATGGATTGGACAGATGGATGGACAGACTGTGCCGCAGCCAGGTGTCTTTCAAACGCTTGTTCGGAAATCGGTCAACCTGCCCGAAATCCAGACCGAAGAGGATGAATGGTACTGTAACAGACTCATCAATGAAGCGTTGCTCGAAACGTGTCACCGCGGTCGTGGCCCCGTTCATATCAATGTACCTTTGAGCGAGCCTCTATTTCAATTTACTGAAGAAAATTTGCCCGATGTACGTGTTATTACACGCTATCAGGGACTGAGTCCTTATGATCGTGATTATAGCGGGCTTATCGACCGACTGAATGGTTACAGTAAACGGATGGTGCTTGTGGGACAGATGAATCTGATCTATCTGTTCGAAAAACGATACACCAAGCTTCTCTATAAACATTTCGCTTGGCTTACCGAACATCTAGGCAACCAGACTGTACCGGGTTTGCCTGTGAGAAACTTTGATGCTGTTATTGCTTCACTTTCCGAGGAGAAAGCCGAACAGATGGCCCCACAGTTACTTATCACCTATGGAGGGCACGTCATATCTAAACGTTTAAAGAAGTTTTTGCGTCAGCATCCGCCTAAAGAGCATTGGCATGTTTCGGCCGATGGAGAGGTCATGGACTTGTATGGTACTCTCACGACTGTTATCGAAATGGATCCGTTTGAGTTCTTGGAGAAGATTGCCTCTTTATTGGACAACCGCACACCAGAGTTTCCTAAACAGTGGGAGTATTACAGCAAGATGACTCCTGAACCCGACTTTCCTTATTCCGAGATGAAGGTTGTCGGAGAGCTTATCAAACAGCTTCCGGAGAGTTGTGCGTTGCATTTGGGCAACAGCTCTTCGGTGCGTTATGCCCAGCTCTATACATTACCTGCTACTGTTGAGGTTTGTTGTAACCGTGGAACGAATGGTATCGAAGGTTCTTTGTCGACCGCCATCGGCTATGCCTCCTCATCCGATAGACTCAACTTTGTGGTCCTTGGTGATCTGAGTTTCTTCTATGATATGAATGCACTTTGGAATAGTCATTTTAGACCGAACTTGCGCATTCTTTTGCTGAACAACAGTGGTGGAGAGATCTTTCACACACTTCCGGGACTTGAGATGTCGGGAACTTCGCATAAGTTTATCACCGCTGTGCATCAAACATCGGCTCAAGGTTGGGCCGAAGAGCGTGGGTTTAGCTATCTGAAAGCCGATGATGAGGTGACGCTTGCCGAAGCCATGACGCTGTTTACACAACCTGAACAGGGCGATAAACCGCTGTTGCTTGAGGTCTTTACCAACAAAAACAAAGATGCTCGCATTCTTAAAGAATACTATCAGAATTTGCGGAAACAGCGAACAGCTGATCCCGCTTAACTCAACTATAACTCATTATAAACATCTATTTATATGGCACAAAGAGAATGGACTACCATCAGAGAATACGAAGATATTCTTTTCGATTATTATAACGGGATAGCGCGTATTACGATCAACCGTGAGCGTTATCGGAATGCTTTTACACCGACCACTACGGCCGAGATGAGCGATGCGCTTCGCATCTGTCGGGAAGAGGGTGACATTGATGTCATTGTTATCACCGGTACCGGCGATAAGGCTTTCTGTTCAGGAGGTGATCAGAATGTGAAAGGACGTGGCGGATACATCGGTAAAGACGGGGTACCTCGACTGAGTGTGCTCGATGTACAGAAACAGATTCGTAGCATTCCTAAACCGGTCATTGCTGCTGTGAATGGTTACGCTATCGGTGGTGGGCATGTACTACATGTGGTATGCGATCTCTCTATTGCTTCTGAGAATGCTATCTTCGGACAGACTGGTCCGCGTGTAGGTAGTTTCGATGCCGGTTTTGGAGCATCTTACCTGGCTCGTGTGGTTGGACAGAAGAAAGCTCGGGAAATATGGTTCCTTTGTCGCCAGTATAACGCCCAACAAGCCTTGGATATGGGACTTGTTAACACCATTGTTCCTCTCTCTGAACTAGAGAACGAGTACGTTAAATGGGCCGAAGAGATGATGCTGCTTAGCCCCTTGGCGTTGCGGATGATCAAAGCCGGACTTAATGCTGAGCTCGACGGACAAGCTGGTATTCAAGAACTTGCAGGTGATGCCACCTTGCTCTATTACCTAACCGATGAAGCTCAAGAGGGGAAGCACGCTTTCTTAGAGAAACGTAAGCCTAACTTTAAGCAATATCCTAAGTTCCCTTAATAAGTGGCTTCGAAAGAAGAGAACTTTTGAGAAGAACGATTGAAGAGAAGAGAAAGAAGAAAAGATGACTTATCAAATCCAAGTGATCCCTCGGTTGCTTCATTTTAAGCAACCGGCGGGAACTTCACGCGGGGTTTATACCACTCGGCAAGTTTGGTATATTCACCTGACTTCCACGGCCTATCCCGGTAGAGTTGGGGTGGGAGAGTGTGCACCTTTGCCTGCATTGAGTTGTGATGACTGCCCCGATTATGCCAACCGATTGGCAGAGATTTGCCGTGCCATTGCACAAGCCGACGGAGCTGTTGACTGGGAAGCACTACGCCCATACCCCTCCATTATATTCGGACTAGAGTGTGCTTTCTTGCACTTACAAACGGGTTCTTGGCAACTTTTTGATACCTCTTTTTCGCGAAGTGAATGTGGTATCCCCATTAATGGCCTCATCTGGATGGGCGATTATCGGCAGATGCTTAGGCAAATTGAAGACAAAATGGCTTTAGGTTACCGGTGCATTAAGCTCAAGATTGGAGCAATCAAGTTTGATGAAGAGTTAGAACTCCTGCGACATATTCGGGCTCGTTTTAGTCCCAGTGACATTGAACTGCGTGTCGATGCAAATGGTGCTTTTTCGCCACACGAAGCTTACGATAAACTCTGTCGACTATCTGAGTATGAGCTTCACTCCATTGAACAACCCCTTCGTGCTGGTCAGTGGGACGATTTAGCAAGGCTGATTGAACGCTCACCTTTACCTGTTGCACTCGATGAGGAGCTTATCGGGCATCATACAGTCGAAGCCAAAATAGCCTTGTTGTCCGCTCTTCATCCCTCTTACCTCGTACTTAAGCCATCTCTTCATGGTGGCATGCGTGGAAGTGATGAATGGATCACCTTGGCCGAAGAGCAACAAATAGGTTGGTGGGCCACCTCTGCTTTAGAGTCCAACATCGGACTCAATGCCATAGCCCAATGGTGCGCCACCCATCGCAATTCTTTGCCCCAAGGGTTAGGAACCGGACTTCTCTTTACCGACAATGTTGAACTACCTTTAGAGATTAGACAGGATAGCCTATGGTACCGTCAGCCTTGATAACCGACATCACTCGGCAGCGTTTAACGCTCGATGGACGAACCTATACGGGCGATGAACTGATGCGGCAGATTCAAGAACGGCACACCAGTGATTTACCTCTTGAGATAGCCGACTTATATGCTTTTCTTGAACGCTGGTTTGACTCCTCTGATACCCTCTCCGTTCAGACTTCCGGATCGACAGGGCTTCCTAAAACGATGGCTGTGAGCAAATCTCGCATGGTCCAGAGTGCCTGTTTGACCTGCGAATTTCTCGATTTACGGCCCGGACAGACCGCTTTACTCTGCATGAAT
Source organism: Bacteroidia bacterium (assembly GCA_009929715.1). Classification (GTDB taxonomy): domain Bacteria; phylum Bacteroidota; class Bacteroidia; order Bacteroidales; family Bacteroidaceae; genus Bacteroides. Next base: position 4,793 of record RZZX01000009.1, on the reverse strand, counting down.
CTTCGTTATATCGGTGCTATGATGATGGTCATTCGCGCCCTTGTGTGCGATTTAAACCTCATTGTACGTCCTGCAAGCGGTCGTCCACTAGCCAACCTCACTTCTCCGATTCATTTTGCGGCGATGGTTCCGTTACAAGTCTATAAGGCCCTGCAAAATCCTCAAGACCGTGAAACGCTCCAAGCCATTCATCGAGTCATCATCGGTGGTGGATCAGTCTCGCCAGCTATAGAAGAGACTCTGCGTACCTTTTCAAACGCCATCTATTCCACGTACGGCATGACCGAAACACTTTCACATATCGCACTAAGACCGTTGGCTGGCTCCCTAGCCAGTACTAGATACCTCCCATTCAGATCTGTTGCCCTTACCCTTTCCGAGCGTGAAACGCTGATTATTAACGCCCCGTTGGTTTGTGAACAGCCATTAGAGACCAATGATCTTGCCCGTCTATACCCAGACGGCACGTTTGAGATTCTCGGTCGTGCCGATAATACCATCAATAGTGGTGGCATCAAGATACAGATTGAGAGCGTAGAGTCCCTTCTTCAGCCTCATTTAACAGCTCCCTTTGCTGTGACTTCCATTTCCGATGCTAAGTTGGGCGAGGCGATGGTACTTTTGGTCGTTGACTCTACAGTGAACAATCTCTCCCAACTCCGTTTGATGCTTGCCGAGCTCCTTCCACCGTACCATCAACCCAAGCAGATTATCCCCGTGGCTGAAATTCCACTGACCGAAACCGGTAAAATAGACAGGAAGAGGTGTAAACTGCTTGCTGCTAAGGCTACCTTTTAGGTCAACAAACAGAAAAGTCAAAGAAGATTGGTTTTAAATCTGATTTCTTTCGTTTCTTTTATGTTTTTCTTGTTTCAAAACTTTATCTAATAAGTGTTTCCTGTTTCTTGTTATAGTGGTTTATCTCTCCTAACTACTTTAAAATCTATTTTTTAAGTGCAATCGATTTCGTGTGTTAGTTTTAAAAATAACGAATATGAAATGAATATTATATCATTTATTGTTGTGTCTTTGCGCCCCGAAATAGAAATCATATAAATTTAGTTCATGAAAGTAATCAAACAACTCATTTTTATTTTGCTTGTAATAAGCGCATTCGCTTCATGTAGCGATATTGAAATCACCATGCCAAAGGGCCCAAAAGGAGATCCGGGTCTATCGGCTTATGATGTTTGGAAAGAAAAAGTTTTAGATGGAACTATTCAGTGGAATAGTGAAGAGATAGAAGTAGCCGATTTTTTTAAATACCTCAAAGGAAACGATGGTAAAGACGGTAAAAACGGACTCGATGGTATCGCCGGTAAAAGTGCTTATGATATTTGGAGAGAGGCCGTTAAAACCGGTAACTTAGAAGATCCTAAGACGCCTGGCGTGAAGTGGAATGTCAATGACGATTCTCTTCAAGACTTCTGGAGGTTCCTGACTGGTGCCAGTGGAGAAGATGGGCAGACACCGCACATTGGTCCAAATGGTCATTGGTGGATTGGAACCACTGATACAACGATTCCTGCTAGAGGAAAAGATGGTGCCAATGGTAAAGACGGTATCAATGGTAAAGACGGAGCGAATGGTGCCAATGGTATGAATGGAAAAGATGCCGTAGCACCGACTATTACTATTGGTTTAAATGGCAATTGGTTTGTTGATGGTCTAGATACGCATGTGCCAGCACGTGGTCAAAATGGAAAAGACGGTCAAGATGGTAGCAATGGAAAAGACGGGGTTACACCAGTTATTACCATCGGCATTAATGGCAATTGGTATATTGACGGTGTCGATACTCACAAGCCTGCCGTAGGCAAAGACGGTCAATCGCCAGAAGTTCTTATCGGCATTAATGGTAATTGGTTCATCAACGGTATTGATACTCATAAGCCTGCTTTCGGCAAGGACGGAACCAATGGTACAAATGGAATAAATGGATCTGATGGTATCAACGGTAAAGACGGAGCTGATGGTATCAACGGTAAGGACGGAGCTGATGGTAAGAGTGCTTATGAACTTTGGAAAGAGGAAGTGCACACGGGTAATTTAGATGATCCGCATAACATTGGTTTCAAATGGTCTACAACTAGAGACTTATTAACCGACTTCTGGATCTATCTAAGTGGTCAAGACGGCCAAGACGGACAAGATGGTCAAGACGGTTCCACTACTGGCGTGGTGATTGAAAAAGGAAAGTTCAATGTCATCCCACAATACTATTCAGCTTCAAAGAAAGAATATGTAAACATAGAAGATGGCGGTGTTATCTATCGTATTTATGATAAAGACGGTAATCCTGCTCCTAAAGGTTCTAGCGTACGAGGTCTTCCCGGATTGAAAGAGCCAAACAAAATCTTTGTGGCCGATGAGTTAGGTATGATTCGTGTTGATCGTACCTTGTTGCCAGAGAACCTGCCATTGAAAGACAGAACTGGAGTAACAGCCGAAGTCACGATCAATGGCCATTCAGAAACTTCTGCTGGCAATACGTTAGTCCCTAATAGAGTACGTACCCGAATCGTATTGGTAGACAACCCTCGTTTCGATCATGACAATGCTGATTACCTTGCTTCGACGTTTAGTCATTACATCACCGTATTTAATATCCGAGTAGAGAAAGAGGTCGATGGTGTTTGGCAAACCATTGATGAAGACAATACAGTGAGTACCTTAAAGCGGACATATAAAGGGGTGATCGTTTCTAATCCTAATGCAGCTATTACTTCAAGTAATATCAGTGATGCTTTTGAGATTGGACGAATCGTCGATTGCAACATCTATTCCGATAAAGTCTATGTTCGCATGCAGCGACCTATAGTCTACACAGCCGATGAACAAGTATGGGATCAAGTAACTAAGTATCCGTATATCAGTACTTCTTCTTACCATCGTTTGCTGAAGAATAGTCTTTTAAAGTTCTATGCAGAGTGGGACGGTAGTATCATCTACGGTACTGTGCAAGCCTACAACAACTGTTTTGGCGAAACCCCCATTATGAATACAGCCATTCGTCTGCCAGAGGTGACCCCGGTATGCGATATTGCCGATGTTAAAATCGATCTTCGCAAAGGGCAATCCAACCTTTATGGACGGTTGAAAGTGAATGAATTGAGCTATTATTACGATACATACATAGCCCCTTCGGCAGGTAGCAACAGATGGGAAGCTGGAGCAAAGCAAACCAAAGACGACTATTTATCGGCCAATAAACCACTATCCATTTACATGTCGAAAAACTTCTTGGGCAGTGAAGGGCTTACGGTATCTAATGTCCTGAATGAGAAATTCGTCTTAAACTCCGCTTATGCAGGCAACGAACTGATGGTTTGTGCCCACCCAGCCAATCAATATTGGGTTGGTGCCAGATACCGTTCAGTGTGTCGTTATGGCTTAATTGAAGAGGCAGGCGTTTACTACTTGGTTAACTACCTGACGGGCGCTAAAACGTTAGTACCTGAAGAGGAGTTGCCAACCGATTTTCTTAACTAATCAAGATTCATTCAAATAAGATTCATATGACGATTAAACACTATATCCTTCCACTTCTTCTCTTGTTTTGTATTAGCTCAGAAGTGTGGTCGCAGGTAAACACCCGTTTAGAAGAGGAGTCTAAGGTGGTTTCCGAGAAGAGTAGCAAGGCGTGGGAATTTGGTTTAGGAGGTTCACTGATCAACTGGAACAGAATGCAGATCAGTGGTTTCGAGAGTACCCCCGATGCCTACCACTATACCATGAAAGTCAACCATTTGATTGGTGGTGTAAACCTTTACGTGGCTCGTGAACTAACCCCTTGGTTTTATGTTGACTTACAAGGAACTGTTGGCCTGTTCAAAGACAATCCAGATCAAAGCAACCGTTATAAGACGATGACCTTAGTTGGTCCTGGTTTGCAATTGCGTTTAAGTCCGCTATTTAAGTCGCAGTACGTAGAGCCTTATTTGCGTGTAGGAGCCAATTTGCTTCATAAAAACTTCAACACAGTAAGTACAGGTACCTTTGTGAACGATCCAACCGGTGAAGCTGCTTGGAAAGCTACCGATACGTGGAATACTGAAGGTTATAACACCGATAAGAAGACCTCTTTTCCGGTAGCCTTAGGTGCAGGAGTGAATGCTTGGTTGAGTAACTCGTTGGGTTTAGGAATTCAGGGCGATTACATCATGGCTACCCAGAAGAACATGGCCAACTTTACTCAGATAATTTTACGTGTCATTTGGCGCATTGGTGGTAAGAGTAAGAAGTCGGCACCGATACGTGAGATTGTGACGATAGAGAAACCTGTAGAACGTATTGTAGAGCGTGTGGTGGAACGTGTGGTAGAGAAAGAAGTACCGGCCAGCAGAGAGTATCGTTTATGTGACATGTTGAACAATGTCAACTTTGAATTCGATAAGTCGACGTTGACAGCAGAGTCAGAGATCCTGTTGGATGAAGCGGCGAATATTCTGCTACAGATGACTTCCGATCGTTTCCTAATTACAGGATATACCGATGCTTGTGGTAGTGATACATACAACTTAGGTTTGTCTAGTAGACGCGCCAAGGCTGTAGTCGATGCTTTACTTAAGAGAGGTGTGCCGGCCGAGATGCTTAAAAGTCGTGGGGTAGGCAAGCGCATTGCTGCCATGCCTGCTTCGGAGAAAAACAGTGTGCGTGTAGGCGATCGTAAAGTGACAATAGAACGCATTCTTAAATTGGCTTATTGGGATAAATTACCGCTCTCTGAATAGAATTTCTATTTCCAATATATATTCAAAAAAAGGCAACCGATTCGCTCTGGGAAGAGTGAA
>RZZX01000103.1 GCA_009929715.1 Bacteroidia bacterium | reverse complement strand
TTTAAACTGTAAATTAAATCAGGCAAAGAAAAACAAAACAGTCTACCTTTTAAGTTTGAAAGAATAAAAACTGTCTACTCAATTCAGTAAAAGTCAAATGTGATCGCATTTACTAGACTTCACGCAGGTGAAGTGTACACTTCATGCAGGTGAAGTGTATACTTCGTGCAGGTGAAGTGTATACTTCATGCAGGTGAAGTGTAGAAAAAGGACGGATATAAGCACTTAATAGCCTTGAGTTATGAAATTAATGCCTATTTCATTTTACTTTAAAATCCCTATAAAACGGTTGAATAAGAAGGTGTTATATTGATCCTCAAAGGGATCTGCCCTAGAAGACAAGCGTCTAGGCATTTAACGGACGAACCTCTTTTTAGCTAACATTTAAGAGGTAAACAGGGGCGTAAAGGGCTTTCCTAGCAGTAGTCTTATTGGCTGTGGATTTAATTCCATACGACGTGCCTGCTTGCAATTTCTTTACACTTGTTTGAGAAAGGTGATTTTGTTACCAAAAAACGCTTATCTTTGCATTTTTATGTTCTTTTTTTACGATTTATGAAGTGTTTATTTTTGGAGATGAAGAGTTTTTGCATTGATAGGGATTGTTCTGTTGCTTTATATCTGTCTCTTTTAGGGGTTGTCTTTTGTTTGTTTGGAAGTCCATCTACCGTATATGCCAAAAGTCCGATTAAAAAGATTCGTGCTGTGGGTGATTTAAACTATCCACCTTACTCTTTTGTTGATAAAAATGGGAAGGTTTGTGGGTACAATGTTGACATTGCCAAGGCTATTTTTAAAGAAGCTAAATTAGATTATACCCTTGAATTAGCTCATTGGCAAACCTGTTTGCGCCAATTTGATGACCGAGAAGCCGATGTGATTATTCGCGTAGGTTACTCTAAGAGTCGACTAAGTAAATACGCTTACAGTTTTGCTTCCATACTAGTCTATTATGACTTTGTAATCCCGGCTTCAAGTTTAATACAGAGCAGTGAAGAGCTTCGGGGGAAGCGTGTTGCTGTAGTGAAAGATTATATTTCCGAAGAGTATATGCAGGCGCATGATTTGACTAAAGAGGTTGTTCTAGTGACAGATTATAAGGAGGGATTAGCCGTCTTGCGGCAAGGGCGAGTGGATGCGTTGATTTGTGACCATAAGACGGTGGAATATTACAGACATCTTCATCTAAAGGACAAAGAGGATTTGCGGATGATCGCTTCTAACCTTCCGCCCTTTGAGTGTGCCATTGCCACTCATTTAGATCAAACAGATTTGCTCCATCAGTTGGATGCGGCCTATTTCAGGTTGAAGGAAAAAGGGACGCTCGACGGGATTTATAATAAGTGGTTTGGAACATTTAATTATATTCACCAATACCAATTGCTTGTGAATGTTTTAGTTTTTGTTGTATTTATTTGTCTAGTTGTTTTCGTGTTTCTGTTTTTTCTTCGGCGCAATATTCGGATAGCCACCAAGCAGCTGCGAGCCTCTCAAGCCTCTCTGCTTCAGGAAAAAGAGAAGGCGGAACGCTCCGATCGTTTGAAGTCGCAGTTTTTAGCCAACATGAGTCATGAGGTTCGTACGCCTTTGAATGCCATTGTTGGGTTTTCACAGTTACTTACTCAGGAGGAGTGCGCAGAGGTTAAAGAGGAATATGCAGAGTTGATAACCACCAATACGCAGTTGCTACTGGCCATTTTTAGTGATATTCTTGATCTATCAAAAATCGAATCGGGGGTGATCGACTTTGCTCCTCAACGCTTTGACTTTGCCTTGCTTTTTCAAAGTCTGGAGCAGACTTTCCGTCAAGGGATCAAGAAAGAGGGAGTCGAGCTGTTGGCTATCCATCCTTATGAGACTTGTGTGATCTGTGGCGACCAACAGCGCTTATCGCAGGTTATTACAAATTTAGTGGTGAATGCCATCAAGTTCACTCCAAAAGGGCGGGTGGAGATGAGTTATCTCATTCAAGGCCAAGGGATTTATGTTTCTGTAAAAGACACCGGGATTGGTATCCAAGAGGCATGCGTTGAGAAGCTCTTTGACCGATTCTATAAAGCCGACCAATTTTCGCAAGGTACCGGTTTGGGACTCTCTATTTGTAAAGCCATCATGGATAGTTGCCACGGAGAGATTGGTGTGGAATCGACTTATGGTGAGGGCTCTCTTTTCTGGTTCTTCTATCCTTGTGAAGTCGAAGCCAGCCCGACATAAACCTCTTGGGCTTAAAAATTAGCCTTCCGACAGTGTATCACTGTTTTCTGTTCATTCTGGAGCGTGGTTGCAAAAAGGTAATCTTCTCCTCCATCCGCCAGCTTTAGTCGTTTGCGGAGTTCAGAAACCGAGTTGGGAAAGTTACGTACCGTCAGATTAGCCTTAGGTAATGCTCCCAAGGTCTCCTTCACCTCTTTTTTATTAAAGGAGCAAGTTCCAATGACTTGGAAAGTGCGTCCGGGGAATCCTTTTATGGGCTCGCACGAAGTGTATAAGTGGCTGTTGGGATGTAGCTTTTTAAGTTGGAAGGTTTCGGCAAGCGAACGGTATGCGCCAGCTTTTAGGATAGCGGCATTAGGTTCAAAAAGGTAACGCTCAATGTCGGATGTATAGGGGCATGCAGCGATGCTTTCTTGTTCACGTGTAAACGCATATCGTTGGATACCTTGAGGTGTTAGATTAGCGCAATGGATTGTAATCTCTTCGGCTTCTTGTTGCGTCTGTTCGAGAACAAACAACAACTCTTTGCACTCGTTTCCAACCGATACAACGTGTACGGCTCGAACATAGCGAAGCGTTTTTAGAGCCAACGAGATGTCGAGCATTGGTGACAGCTTAATTAGTACGCGGCGACCTTTAGTCACTAGCTCCTCTTCCAAGGCAGCAATGTCTGGTTCGCAATCGGCTATGGCCACCGTTTTACCGCCATGCTCGTTGCGGCGGGCGGGATCTATGAAAAGCGTGTCGACTGGCGTCATGTTTTTTAAGAAGGCGACGGCTTCATTTTGATGAATCTCCACGTGTGTTAACCCGAAAAGCGGGAAGTTATGTTGCGCCAATTCGCAAAGCACTTCTTGGCGCTCTACATAATGACCTGATTGATGGTTTTGAGCGATACAAACCGTGTCCACCCCGAAGCCTCCGGTCAGATCGGCAAAGGTCTCTCCTTGTACTAATTCTGCTTTGTAGCGTGCGGTTGCTTCAGAAGAGCACTGCTCAAGCGACAAATGTTGAGGATACCTGATCTCTTTGCAGCGGTTCCACGAAGGGAGTTTTTCTTTAGCTGTTTGTAAGCCTGCTATTTGAGTGATGGCGGCCGGCATGTCTACCAATGGGTAGCGTTGGCTTTGTAGGGCTAGTTGCCTGATGTCCTCCGTGCAATGCGCTTGGATAAAGGCTTTGGTATCTGTCGAAAAGGCTTTCATTGATTGGTCTAAGTCTTTTTATTTAAGTTGTCTGTACGTGGTGTCGAACCGCCCGTGAGTCAGCTGGCCGTCGTTTCCGAATGTGCCACTGATTATTTTTTTTCGGGTGTCGAAGTGTGTGATAAGAACCTTGCCGTCTTCCAGTTTTTGATCGTCGAAGTAGAAGTCGGTTAGTGGTGACTGTTTGCCGCTGACCGGATGCTCTATTTTGAAAGTGATGGTCTGGTAGGCTCCCACTCTCACTTCAGCGGTGAAGAGTTGTTCTTCTTCGTTGTAGACGAAGGAAAGAGGATGATGCGTGCCTTCTTTGACTTCATAATCCCAATACCGACCTCCCACATAGAGCCAGCCATCAATTAAACACCCGAAGGTATTAGCCCCTATGGTCGTTGCCGGTGGCATCACGGTAGGGTCTACCGTCTCATCTTCATACGTGCAGCTCACTAAGAGAAGAGTTGTCAGTACGATATAAATTAGTTTTTTCATCGTTTAGTCATTAAAAGTGGTAAGATAATCCTATCAGTGCACTGATGCGCGACAAGATTAGTTCATGATCATCGGTCAGCTTCACGGTTGTGGTTTCGCCGTGGTAGTTGACTTTCATTTTATAAAGTTCGGCCCCGAAGTATTGAATCTTGGCGTTCAACCCGATGCTTTTAGAAAGTTTAGCCGTTCCGTTAACAGCTAGGTGTAATCCCACGGTGGCTCCGTTGGCTTGTCTAGGCTTTTCGAAGACCAGGCTGTTGTTGCGATAAATAACTCCGCCTATGCCGCCACCAATGCTCAGGCTAAAGAGCTCTTCATCGATGCAATAGAGAGAGGCCTGCGGTGCTGTGTAATGGATGTAGAGGTGATCACTTCCCTCTTGATGACTCCCTTTCGATGAGAAGCCGGTGTAGGTCATGGCTATTCCCAGGTGTTGGATGGGGCGTACTTGGTAGCTCACATCCCAACAAAATCCTTTAGAGAGTTCTTTTCTATAAGGACTTGTGTCTAGTGTTAGCCCGGCAAGGTGTCCGGTCATGCTGCCATAGCCGGCGTTGAGAGTCAGGGTGTTGGTCTGAAACTCTTTACCGCGAGCCGAAGCGGTATGAGGTAGCGTACAACCGATGGCTAGAAGGGCTGTTAGTAAGCTGATCTTTGCTTTCCGATACCCTTTAAACAGTAAGTAGGAGTGGTGGTTGCTCATAGGATGAATGGCCTGTTTGACTTCTCTGATTTTTAAATAGATGCTATAAATTGAATCAAAGGTACAAAAAAAAATGTAAAAGAGTTTTTTTCTTCGACTTTTTTGGAGGCAATAGGGGCGTTCTTGGAATACTTTGGATGGGGCATGGGGAGCCCAGAAAGGGTGGAACTGATAAAAAAGGCTATTTTAACTAAAAAAAAAGAGAATATCTTTATACTATAAGGTAAGGAGAATCTTTTTTTCTACTTTTGCGCTTGAATTTTATGGTAATCACCATTACAACGGGAATAATTATGCAAAAAAACCTTGTCATTGTCGAGTCTCCGGCAAAAGCAAAAACGATTGAGAAGTTTCTGGGAAAGGACTTTAAGGTGCTTTCCAGTTATGGACATATACGTGACTTGAAGAAAAAAGAGTTTAGTATTGACATTGAGGACGACTTCCAGCCGCACTATGAAGTACCGACGGACAAACAAACATTAGTAAATGAACTGAAGAAGGAAGCGAAGAAGGCTGAGACTGTTTGGCTGGCTTCCGATGAGGACCGTGAGGGAGAAGCCATTGCTTGGCACCTTTATGAAGTCTTAAAGTTAAAACCTGAAAACACAAAACGAATTGTATTCCACGAAATTACGAAAACGGCTATTCTGAAGGCGATTGAGCAACCACGAGATATTAATATCGACTTGGTGAATGCTCAGCAGGCTAGACGTATTTTGGACCGTATTGTGGGATTTGAACTTTCACCGGTGTTGTGGAAAAAGGTCAAACCGGCACTCTCGGCAGGACGCGTACAGTCTGTTACGGTTCGGCTGGTGGTGGAACGTGAACGCGAAGTGAATGCGTTTGTTAGTGAGGCGTCTTATCGGGTGACGGCCATTTTTCTTGTTCCTGATGTGGACGGAAAGACGGTGGAGATGAAGGCGGAGCTGCCGCATCGGTTGAAAACAAAGGCGGAGGCAGAAGCATTGCTCAATAATTGTCGATCGGCCAGTTATGTGATTGAAGATATCACTAAACGACCGGTGAAGAAATCGCCTGCGGCACCATTTACCACGTCGACGTTGCAGCAGGAAGCGGCTCGTAAACTGGGGTATACGGTGGCACAAACCATGATTATCGCCCAACGTTTGTATGAATCGGGATTTATTACTTATATGCGTACCGATTCGGTCAATTTGTCGGAATATGCTACGCAAGGGTGTAAAGAGACTATTGCCAACTTGATGGGAGCGCCGTACGTGCATCCTCGTCATTTCGAGACTAAAAGTAAAGGGGCACAGGAAGCTCATGAGGCTATTCGACCTACTTATATAGAGAATCAGACGGTGGAGGGAAATGCGCAGGAGAAGCGTCTGTATGATTTGATTTGGAAACGTACCATTGCCTCTCAGATGGCCGATGCGGAGCTGGAGAAGACAACGGCTACCATTCGGATGAGTGTGGGCGGTGAGGCTTTCACTGCGATTGGTGAGGTGATTAAATTTGATGGGTTCTTGAGGGTTTATCGCGAATCGTTTGATGATGATAACGAGCAAGAGAGTGAAGGGCATTTGTTGCCTCCTTTGGCCATTGGACAGCAATTGGAACGGGTTTCTGTATCGGCTGTGGAGCGCTTTACACAACGTCCGGCTCGATACACTGAGGCAAGCTTGGTGCGTAAATTGGAGGAGCTGGGCATCGGACGTCCGTCTACGTATGCGCCGACTATTTCAACGATTCAGCAACGTGAATATGTCGAGAAAGATAATCGCGATGGTGAAGAACGCTCTTACAATGTGTTGATGTTGAAGGGTGATCAGTTTACCGATGAGGTGCTTACCGAAGTGGTAGGGGCGGAGAAGTCGAAGTTGTTCCCAACTGATATCGGTATTGTGGTGAATGATTTCTTGACGGAATACTTCCCGAATATTTTGGATTATAACTTCACGGCGCGTGTTGAGAAGGAGTTTGACGAGGTGGCCGATGGTGAAGTGGAGTGGACGTCGATTATGAAGGCGTTTTATGAGAAGTTTCATCCTTCGGTAGAGAAGACTCTTTCTACTAAAACGGAGCATAAAGTGGGTGAACGGATGTTGGGCCAGGAGCCTGCAACTGGTAAACCGGTGTCGGTGAAGATTGGGCGTTACGGACCGGTGGTTCAGATTGGCTCTGCCGACGATGAGGAGAAGCCTCGTTTTGCACAGATGAAGAAGGGGCAGTCAATGGAGACCATCTCTTTGGAAGAGGCTTTGGAGCTTTTCAAACTTCCTAGATCGTTGGGCGATTATGAAGATAAAAAGGTTAATGTGGGCGTGGGACGTTTTGGTCCTTATATTCAGCATAACGGTGGGTATGTCTCTTTACCTAAAGAGGTGGACCCGATGAAGGTTTCGCTCGATGAGGCGATTGAACTGATTCTCGAAAAGCGTGCTAAAGAGGCTGCGCGCCACATTAAAACATTCGATGAGGAACCGGAATTGGAGATATTGAATGGCCGTTACGGGCCTTATATGGCATATAAGGGGAGCAATTATAAGATTCCTAAGGATATCGTTCCGCAGGACTTGAGCTTAAAGAGCTGTCTGGAGCTGATTAAACTTCAGGATGAGAAAGCGGCTTCTGCACCTAAACGTAAAAGAGGGGCAACGAAGAAGAAGGCATAAAAAGAGCTGGCTTTAATGAGATAGATTCGAGTTTTTCTACCAAATGGCTTTAAAATAGGAGTACCTCAAAAGCACACTGATTCAGTGGCTTTTGAGGTACTCTTTTTGTTTAGTTGTATGTTTGTATTTTTGTCGTTTTTACATTCTATTAGGTACTTCAATACCCAAAAGTGCCATACCTAAGCGCACCACTTTAGCAACGTTGGCCGATAAGGCTATACGGAAAACCTTCATCGCTTCGTTTTCTTCTCGTAAGATGCTGAAGTCGTGGTAGAACTGGTTGTATTCTTTCACTAAATCATAGATGTAGTTGGCTATAATTGATGGGCTGTAATCCACACCGGCTTGTTTTACTGTTGCGCCAAAATCGGCAATCAGCTGGATCAAACCCTCCTCTTTTTCGCTCAGCTCGATCGTAGCCGGGATAGAGGTTGGTATAGCTAGCCCCGATTCGGCAGCTTTACGTAGTACCGATTGGATGCGAGCGTAAGTGTATTGAATAAACGGACCCGTATTGCCGTTGAAGTCGATTGATTCCTTCGGGTTGAACGTCATGTTTTTACGAGCATCGACCTTCAGAATGAAATATTTCAAAGCGCCCAATCCAACGATGCGAGCGATGTTATCAGCTTCCAATTGAGTCAGTCCGTCGAGTTTACCCAACTCTTGCGAGGTCTCTTTGGCAGTGTTGATCATCTCTTCCATTAAGTCATCGGCATCCACCACCGTTCCTTCGCGTGATTTCATTTTACCTTCAGGGAGTTCTACCATACCGTAAGAGAAGTGTACCAGGTCTTTACCCCAGTCGAAGCCCAGTTTATCCAAAAGGATTGAGAGAACTTGGAAGTGGTAATTTTGTTCATTTCCCACAACATAAATCATCTTGTTGATGGGATAGTCGGCAAAACGCAATTTGGCGGTACCGATATCCTGAGTCATGTAAACCGATGTCCCGTCGGCCCGTAGCAGGAGTTTGTGGTCGAGCCCTTCTGCTGTTAAATCGGCCCATACCGACCCATCTTCTTTGCGGTAGAAGAATCCTTTTTCGAGGCCTTCCATCACTTTATCTTTCCCTTCAAGGTAGGTTTCTGATTCATAATAAATCTGATCGAAGCCGACTCCCATTCGTTGGTAAGTCTCGTCGAATCCGGCATAAACCCATTGGTTCATCATTTGCCACAATTCACGCACTTCACTGTCACCAGCTTCCCATTTGACCAACATCTCACGCGCTTCGGCCATCAGAGGTGAGGCTGCTTCGGCCTCTTCTTTGCTTAGCCCTTTGTTCATTAAGTCGGCTAGTTCTGCTTTATAGTGTTTATCGAACGACACGTAATAGTCGCCCACAAGGTGGTCGCCTTTTTTACCCGATGTTTCTGGGGTTTCTCCATTGCCATATTTTTTCCAGGCCAACATCGACTTGCAGATGTGGATACCGCGGTCATTGACGATGTTGGTCTTAACCACCTTATTGCCATTGGCTGCCATGATATTCGATAAGGCATTGCCTAAGAGGTTGTTTCTGACATGTCCCAAGTGCAACGGTTTGTTGGTGTTGGGCGACGAGTATTCGATCATGACCAAAGGCGACTGATCAGTTGCCGTGGTGATGCCATAGTTGGCATCGGCATGAATGTTATTCAGTAATTCAATCCAAGTAGCAGAAGCTATCGTTAGGTTCAAGAATCCTTTGATGACATTAAAGTTGGCTACAGCCGGTTCGTTGGCTTGCAAATACTCGCCAATCTCCTGCGCTGTTTGTTCGGGTCCTTTTCGTGACAGTTTTAAGAAAGGAAAGACGACGAGTGTTAAGTGTCCCTCAAACTCTTTCTTTGTTTTCTGCAACTGTATTTGTCCTACGCCCACCTCTTGGCCGTAGAGAGATTTCAGTCCTTCAATAACCGAACCTATAAGCTTTTCTTCTATATTCATGTCTTACAATTATTTTCTTGCTGCAAAGATAACTCATAATTCGCTAAGGAGATGTCTCTTATTCTAAAAAAATGCAAGTGAGTGGGTGAGCTTTCGATGGAGGTGGTATGTTGGTTGCATAAAAATAGGTGGGGCTGTTTTAAGTGCCAAAGAGAGAGGTAAGGATTAGACTTACTCTCTCTTTTTGATTTGTACGGCTCTTCATAAAGAAGAGCGTGCGTTGATATGTTCTTTAAAACGTTATTTCTTTTCTACAATTTCAGACAGTTCTGCGCCTGGTTTGAATTTAGGTACTCTCTTTGCTGGAATGACAAGAGAAGTCTTTGTTGCAGGGTTGATACCAGTTCTTGCAGCTCTTTCGTTTACTGTGAATGTGCCGAAGCCAACTAATGCAACCTTGTTACCGTCTTTCAATGCATCGGTAACTGAAGAAACGAAAGCTTCTAGAGCTTTTTTTGAATCAGCTTTACTCAAGCCAGATTTAGCAGCCATGGCGCTAATAAGTTCAGTTTTATTCATAACACAAAAATGATTAATTAAATAATATGTATATATATGTTATCCAAAAGGTTAACTACTTCTATGACCATACAAATATAGATGAACAAAACAAGAAATCAAATAAAAACCTAAAAAAAACACGCTATTTTATTGAAAAAGAGTGAATAGTATAACGTATTGCTGTCCTAAAACAGAATTTATTCTTATTTTTGCAACTATAAACTAGGACTACCTAAAATCCGCAAGCCCTATTTTTTCAGGCGTATTTGAAACTGATAGCCATCTGTCGCAACAAGATGTTTATTTTTGAGTCTCTCATGGCCATATTT
>RZZX01000102.1 GCA_009929715.1 Bacteroidia bacterium | reverse complement strand
TTAAGCTCCGGTTGTCTTTTCGGCGTTAAGAAGGTCAAGCTGTTTGAGCGCAGCGAGTTCTTGACCTTTAGCCGAAAAGGCAACCGGAGTAGCCCGATGAGGTGAAGCCTTGATTTTTCTTTGTTACTTTCTTTGTATCAAGACAAAGAAAGTAAAGAGAAAAGAAAAAAAGGCTGCAACCAATCGGATTACCCCGACAAGTTGCAGCCTTGATTTATTTCTTTGCATCAAGAAAAAGAAAGAAAAGAGCCTTGTTACAACTCCTCCTCCATTTTATCCACCTTTTCGATTCTCATCTTCCCATCAAGAGAAATCACGATAGCGATAGGGACATACAAGTCCGTTTGTGGATAGCTCACGCTTGCAGCATACACAAATCCCTCGTCCGAGACCCTATCAAAGACCACCCCTTCGAGAATCGCCTTTCTCAAGAAATCAGGAGAGACCACCGACATAAAATCAGTCTTCGTAAAAGTTCTATTGAAGACCACCTTAGAGTCACAAGAAAGCCTCACTATAATTTTATTATCCATAAAAGAGTCGCCCGATTCATCAGAGACGCGAGGCAACTCCGCATCAGGCTGTCGATGAATAAGAGAAGAGTAAGACCTTCCTTTAAACACAACAGCATTCTCCTTTTTCGATTCCGGCATAGACTGCACGCGTGAGATTGACACACTATCCTTCACCACAATTTCCGGATGATGATAACCTGTTTGGCCATTTCCCTTTCCGCCACAAGCACACACAAGTCCCATTGCCACAGCAACAAAGAGAAAAATTAACTTTTTCATTGACTACCTATCTTAATGATTCAATAGACAAAGGAACAAAAAGAGAAGGAAATCTACAACTTTTCGACCCTAAAACAGCCTCATCCCCTCTTATTTCCTTCCTTCTTGAACGCCTCACGTCGCTCCTTACGACTCTCTTGGCGCGCCTCTTTTTTCTTCGTATAAACCTCAAACTGCTCTTTAGTCAGAATACGCTTCAGCTGAGCTTCATAAGCCTGGTGAGCCGATTTCATCGTTTCAACCACCTTTGCCCGTTCCTCTTTAGATCTCTTGACCACCTTCATTCGTTGATGCTTACCCGGTGCGATTGAATCACACGCCACCATCTGGCAACACCCTTTTTTGCGCACCATCGGACATTTGCCCTTTTTGCCCACCATCGGTCTCAAGTGGCAACTATCCATCTGTGCCATCAGCACCCCATTAGCCTCCTGCAGCTGTTTCTTCTGAGCATCATTCAGCGACAACTCTTTAGCCATGCGCTCAGTCATACGTTCCACCCGAACCTTGGGATCCATCTTTTTGGCTTTCTGCGGCTTCTGTGCTAGAGCCATGCCACCCACCATTACAAAAACAACCAATAAAAAACCTAACTTTTTCATACCATTCTTTATTTAATTAATAACTCATACAAACTCATTGCAACTGCTAATAGGACTCAAAAGCAAAGGGGAGGTTTAAATCAACCTCCCCTTTTAACATAAAAAAACACCTATTTCCTATTAAACAGCTTTCCAAAACGACTGAATATCGCGATACTTCCCATAGCAAACCAACACATCCCCCTCGAGTACAACCTCATCCTGAGCAAACTCATTCTTCACCTGTTCCTCTAAAACAGAAATACCCAAACAGTTCATCATCTTCTCGTTACGCATCAGCCCAATAAGCTTCAACTTAAAATCAGCATCCAGCCCCAATTCATTCACCCGAAAGCCAACCATCCGTTTCTTAACCGGAAGTTTCGCAACACAATACACCGCATCGACCCGAAACAGTTCGATCGAAGTGCCAAAATCCATCAATTGCACCAAACCGAAAGCCGCATCATACTCCGGAGTTAAAATCCGATCCAATCCGAACGCCTCAAGAACCGCTTTATGCACCTGATCGATGGCACGCGCATAAATACACCTCGCCCGATTCTGCTTAAGCAAAGCCACCACACGCACCGAAGCACCAAAGTTACTACCGATGGCAACAATAACCACATCGACACTCTCCAAAGGCAAAACCTCCAAAGAGTGCTCATCGACGGCATCGATCACAAAAGCAGTCGCAATCTTATCCTTAACAGCATCGACCCGATTCTCATTAATATCGACTCCAATCACCTCATGCCCCAGCGCAGAGAGCTCTACAGCCAAAACAGAACCATAGTTTCCTAATCCTATAACAATGTACTTCATACAACAACTTAATTAAGTTTTAAAACGCAATAAAACGATTCTATCCATCCAAGTAACCTTAATTGATTATGATGTTGTCGCTCGGATAATGGTATTTATTTTTTTTCTTCTGTCGCACAATGCCCAACATCAACGTTATCAGCCCAACACGCCCCACGAACATCAGAAGAGAGATTACCAATTTACTCTCATCACATAACGTTGGCGTAAGATTCAAGCTAGACCCCACCGTACCTAAAGCCGAAACACACTCAAACGTGATAGCCAACAAAGAAGCTTCAGGTTCCAACAAGCTCAAAAGAAATACAAAACTGAAAATAACACCAAGTGACATCACCACAGTTGCATTGGACCGCCGAATGGAATCGTGTGAAAGCTCCCTCCCAAAAACCTCCAAGCGATCAGTCCCACGCAAAACAGCTACCAGATTTAAAAGGACAACAGCAAAAGCATTCACCTTAATCCCACCCGCCGTAGACTGAGCAGCTCCACCAATCCACATAAACAACATATATATCATGATGGATTGTATCCCCAAAGAGGTTAGGTCCACACTGTTAAATCCAGCCGTTCGCGGACAAACAGCATTAAAAAAAGCTTGCGTCCACTTATCGGATAGACTCATCCCAGCAAACGCGTTGTTCCATTCAAAACCCGCAATAGCCAACGTACCGCCAACTAGCAGAATAAACGTCATCAGCAACACAATTTTCGTATTCAGATTATAAAGATGGCGAACCCTCACTCTATCCAACTTGCGCGTCCGCACAAACTTCCAGAACCGACGTAGATGAAACAAAATAATATCCTTGAAATTGACCAAAATAGGAAAACCGATTCCACCTAAAATAACCAATAAAGAGATGGTGATATAAAATAGGTTGTGATGCGTCATCAGTGCCGGATGACCTAAATTGCCCGAAAAAGTAGAAAAACCGGCATTACAAAAAGCAGAGACAGCATGGAAAGCTGCAACGCCAAGCTCTTCTTCAAGAGTTAACCCCATCGTGTTATGGATATCGAGCCATAAAAAGAACATCCCAATGCTCTCTATAGCCAACGTAAATCCTAAAATATAAAGCAGCGTAGAGAGTAAAGAATTTAAAGAGTTGGAGTTGATCATATCGCGTACCACCAACTGGTTATATAGCGAGGTGTTCCCCATGAAGAACATCGCAAAAAAACTAGTCAACGTCATCACCCCTAACCCGCCGATCTGGATCAAAAGAATAATAACAGTTAGACCAGCTGTTGTAAAGGTGGTAGAAACATCGACGGGCACTAACCCGGTGACACAAACCGCACTAGTCGATGTAAACAACGCATCGACCCACGAGATACCTTGCATCGTACAGCGCGGCAACATCAGTAAACCAGTGCCAATGAGAATAATAACCAAAAAGCTAATACCCAAAATCAATGACGGATTAGTCCGACGCCCTAACAACCGAATAACTCCACTCGACAGATTTAAAAGAGAGAACAACAATAGCAACACCAGATGATAGAACTTATGGTTGAAAAACTCCCAAACCTGAAGAACCAGTCCATTCTCTTCGGGACGATGAAAAATGATAGGAATTAACGTCAGATAAAGCAACCAACTCAACACCAAAGCCAACTTCCGGTAACTCCGCTCAGCTGTAAAATGCTGTAATAGAAAATGCGCCGTTATGTCGACAAGAAAAATAGACCAAGTCACTTTATAAATGGTCTCTACCCAGACCAACTCGTTGGATGAAAGAGTAAAGCCATACTCGTAAACCACCCCAAGCACAAAAAGGAGTGAAGCTAAGTAACTAATGCCCGTTAGCACATTCAATAATAAACGAACATAAGGCTTCAACAACTTATTCTGATACAATAAGAATTTATGATAAGGTTTCATGTTTGATCGATTTTAACCCTTGCAAACTTAATCAAAAATATCACATTATTGCGATTCTTACAAACATTTTAAGTCATTAATGAAAAATATTATCTACATTTGGACACCAAAATCACCAATTACAAATGACTATCTATTATGAACAAACAAAAAAGATTTTTACTTTCGGAAGAGGAGATTCCTCGCTATTGGTATAACATTCAGGCAGATATGGTCAACAAGCCATTACCGCCACTTCATCCAGGCACCAAACAGCCATTGAAAGCTGAAGACATGTATCCGATCTTTGCCGAAGAACTTTGTCGCCAAGAGATGAATCAGAGCGATGCGTGGATCGAAATACCCGAAGAGGTACGCGAGATGTATAAATACTACCGCAGCACCCCCTTGGTAAGAGCATACGGCTTAGAAAAAGCACTCGGTACACCGGCACATATCTATTTTAAGAATGAGAGTGTCAGCCCGATGGGATCGCATAAACTAAACTCAGCCATTGCACAAGCTTATTATTGCAAAAAAGAGGGGGTGAAAAATGTCACTACCGAAACAGGAGCCGGACAATGGGGGGCTTCACTGGCCTATGCTGCACGCTTATTCGGACTCGAAGCAGCCGTGTATCAGGTTAAAATCAGCTACGAACAGAAGCCCTATCGCCGAAGCATTATGCAAACCTTTGGTGCTCAGGTAACACCCTCTCCATCAATGTCGACTCGGGCAGGAAAAAACATTCTAACTGCACACCCTAACCATCAAGGATCGTTGGGCACAGCCATATCGGAAGCAA
Organism: Bacteroidia bacterium; assembly: GCA_009929715.1. Lineage (GTDB taxonomy): Bacteria > Bacteroidota > Bacteroidia > Bacteroidales > Bacteroidaceae > Bacteroides. Next base: position 5,145 of record RZZX01000102.1, on the reverse strand, counting down.
TCGAACTGGCACAAAACACACCCAACTGTAAATACACCCTTGGATCGGTACTGAGCCACGTCACCCTGCATCAAACCGTGATCGGTCTAGAAGCCGAAAAACAGATGGAGATGGCCGGCGAGTATCCGGATATCATCATCGGTTGTTTTGGTGGCGGATCGAACTTCGGCGGCATCTCTTTCCCCTTCATGCGTCACACCATTTTAAATGGTAAACAGACCCGCTATATCGCTGCCGAACCGGCCTCATGTCCTAAGCTGACACGTGGTAAGTTCCAATATGATTTTGGCGATGAAGCTGGCTACACCCCGTTATTGCCGATGTTTACATTGGGACACAACTTTGCACCAGCCAACATCCATGCCGGAGGATTGCGTTATCACGGCGCCGGCGTTATTGTTTCACAATTATTGAAGGACCACCTGATGGAAGCGGTAGACATCAAGCAGCTGGAATCCTTCGAAGCAGGCTGTCTGTTTGCACAAGCAGAGGGAATTATTCCGGCTCCTGAATCTTGCCACGCTATTGCGGCTACCATCCAAGAAGCCAACAAATGTAAGGAGACCGGCGAAGAGAAGGTTATTCTATTCAACCTTTCGGGACACGGTCTGATCGATATGGCTTCGTACGATAATTATTTATCGGGCAATTTGGTCAATTATAGCCTCAGCGATGAAGAGATTCAGACGAACCTCGATGAAATGGGCGATCTGACTCAGGCGTAATAGCAACTAAAAACCAACGGGCTAGAAAACAATTTTTAAAAAGCGAAGAGTGATTCATCTGAATCACTCTTCGCTTTTTAAAGTAACGTACTCCCACTTCGTTAGCGGATGTACGTGTGATAACGCTCGAAAAACCGGTGAAAACGGGGCCATTTCATCAGCCCTTTTTCGAAAATCACTCCTCCTATTAAGGCGCATAAAATGCCTAATAACACATCTATAATGTAATGGTGGGTACTGTATACGGCTGTGAACCAAATGCCAAGCATGATAATCGTAAAAAGTAGAATGGTGTACCACCGACATGGACGTTTGATGGCATAGGCCAGCGTAACAACCATGTAGGCTGCATGTAACGAAGGGACGGCTGCAAAGACATTGGCATTACGTCCGTATATGGAATGAAAGATGTTTAATCCAGTGAGGGCATCGAAACGTTCTAGCCCACCGGCATTTCCGGGCGTATGAAGAACGGCTTCAAAACCGTAGTTAATGGCATACCAAGGTGGTGCCGCCGGATGGATGTAGTAGCCGGCAAAACCTAGAAGGTTGACTAATAAGAAGACTAACGAAAAACGTAGATAGAGTTCTCTGGACTTGGTGACATACAACCATAAACCAAAAGCAATGGGAACAGGCACCCAACATAGATAGAATAACCCGGCTAGAAAGTCGACTATGGGAGAATGGTGCGCCACAAAATAATCGCACGGCGTCACTAAAACACCTCCGTCGTAACAACCAAACCAAGCTTTCTCCAAATGGTATAAATCGGCTACATCAATGGAGTGAACTAGGTAGTTTGGATAAACGCGCATCCAATCGTAAGAGATGCCAAAAAGGATGAATGGTAGTAAGGCCACTGCAAGCTTGCGGGTGGAACGGCCAACAAAAAACAGGCTCATAAACAAGGCTGTGAGTAGCCAGTGTTCGGGCCGAAGGCCAACAAACGTGCTTGTCAGAAGGAGAAAGGCGGTCGTCATGCTGAGTGCCAAAATCGCTTCCCGACGTGATGGCAATCCTATACAGGACGGGGTAATCGGACGTTGTTCTTTATCGTGCATCCTCTCTCTCTCTTTTCATCATCACTACACGGCAGTGGTTTATACGCACAAAAGCCGTTATATTAGCTAACACAGCTATCATTATCAAAGGTAATAGTAAAATCCAGATAGGATCAAAAAGGGTGATGTGACTAAAGATACCACAGAACAACGTGCCTAAGCTAGTTAATACCACACGCTCCGGACGTTGCATAAACCCTACTTTGCATTCTATTCCTAACCCTTCTGCCCGAGCACGAACGTAGCTCACCATCAACGAACCGATCAGGGCAACGAAAGCGATAACCGAAGCGATTAAATACCCCTTCATAAAAAGGAAGTAGCAGATGCCAAAAAAGGTCACTAGCTCACTGTAACGATCTAACACAGAATCGTATAATGCCCCAAAGGCTGAACTCATGTTGCCCAAACGTGCCAAACGCCCATCCATCATGTCAAACAAACCGGCAAAAAGAATCACACCTCCTGCCCAACCCAAATAGGCTAGATCGGCATCGTACAAGCCGGCGTAAACCAACAAGCCTGCTGCCAAAACATTCAAAAGGAAACCGGTTGTTGTAATAAAGTTAGGTGTAATGCCCATCTTAATCATTCCACGTATAAGCGGATTGATGATTTTGTAAATAAGTTGTTGTAACCAATCTCTATAATTCATATTCATCTCTTCTCTAATTATGTCTCTTGATTTCGTCTTAAAAGTTTTTTTAAATGTGTGTTTTTATAAACAAACAGCCGTTGCATGTTGTAGTTCCAACAAATAGCTACTACAACAGCTACCAGAATCTTCGAAATAAGAAAATAGTCATCAAAATAGATACTTAACGTATGCTTAACCCACGGGATTTTTGCAAATAATTCAGTGAGCAGATAAGTTCCCCAAGTATTCAGTCCGATGCTGCATATCCAAACCACAAAAAACTTAATAGCAACATGTGTCTTTTTAACTCCCTTTGCCTTAAAGGTCCACTTGTAATTCACCACGCCATTGAATACCCCACCATAAAAAGAGCCGATAAAGGTGGCATAAACATAGTAAAGGTCGAAGCACCTAACCAACAAAATAGTCAGAAGGAAATCGACTAAAGTAGCCATTTGAGCAGACAGTTGTGCCCTCAGAAAAAGGCAAAATCCGCCTTTCCGAGTCATTTGTCTCATGATATGTTTCACCCAACGACCCATCTTATACCTACCAGAATGATCAAGCTGTAGACTCCTGCCAAAATATCGTCCATCATCACACCGACGCCACCTTTGAAATTCTCCATTTGTCTGATACCCATCGGCTTAAAGATATCGAATAGACGAAACAAGACAAAAGCGCCTATGACGTACCAATACCAAGTAGCCTGATCGGGGACAGCCAACAAAGGGATCCAGACACCGACCATTTCGTCGACTACAACGCGCGACGGATCTTCTCCCCAATGAGGTTCCAACCGGTTAGCCGACCACACGCCAACAACCGTGAAAAGAACAATCAAAAACACCGTTACTAGCAAAAGGGCATCAAAGGAGACACTCTGGTAGAGAATCACCCAGATAATGGTAGCCAACAAAGCTCCTGCGGTACCGGGAGCAATGGGCGAAAAACCGGAACCCAAACCAGTTCCAATCAAGACAGACCAAAAAGGGGGCTTTTTCACACAGTTCTCTTTTTTGAGAGCTTGTTCAAAGAAGGCTCGCTGCGTTATAAAAGCAGCATATCTTAACAACAAGAATACCTTTCCAAAAACTTGAACACGCTCTGAGGTTAAGTTCTATTCTAAATCAGCAGTTGAGAACTAAGAAAGACCTAGATACCTCATCTCATCCCCTTAATTCTCAACTGATAAAATCTATGTCACCACGCATTAAGCCAGATAATCGGGTTCTTTCTCGCCTACCATCGCACGCAACGTCTGTTTTACCATTCTCCACTGTACAAACAAATCGTGTTCAGGTTCGTGTTCAAAATCGTGCATTGGGCTCTTACAGAAGAACGATAGCCACGTTTGAATACCACACATATCGGCACGCATGGCCAAATCACAGAATAACACCAAATCCAACGCAATAGGTGCAGCCAAAATGGAGTCACGACAAAGGAAGTTGACTTTTATTTCCATGGGATACCCCATCCAACCAAAGATATCAATGTTATCCCACGCCTCCTTATTGTCCTTCCGAGGCGGGTAGTAATTGATACGTACCTTATGATAAACATCTCCATATAAATCGGGGTACTTCTCCGGTTCAAAAATTGTTTCAATAACCGATAGCTTGCTCACCTCTTTCGTTTTAAAATTGTCCGGATCATCAAGCACCTCACCGTCCCGATTTCCTAAAATATTAGTCGAAAACCAACCGCTAACTCCCAACATACGTGTTTTAAACATCGGTGCTAGGACCGTTTTCATTAAAGTCTGCCCACTCTTGAAATCTTTCCCAGCAATAGGAACATTCATTTTCTTCGAGAACTCCCACATCGCTGGCGTATCGACACAAAGATTAGGAGCACCCATCACAAAAGGAGCTCCTTCGGCAATTGCTGCATAAGCATAACACATGCTGGGCGAAACAGACTGGGTGTCGTTCTCCTTCATCGCCTTTTCTAAGGAGGCTTGCGATTGATGTGCCTCAGACAACGGAATGTAAATTTCGGTACTTGCAGCCCAAAGAACCACGATACGCTCACACTGATTAGCCGCTTTAAAAGCGCGGATATCTTGGCGTATCTGCTCCATCATCTCCCAACGCGTCTCAGCCTTCTTGATGTAAGTGCCATTGAGCCGTTTAGTCCACTCATGATCGAAAGCAGCCGGCATGGGCTTAATAGCTTCTAGCTCTTCCCTCACTCCATTCAAGTCTTTCTCTTTTAAAACCTCAGCATATAAAGCTGCCTCATACGCATTGTCAGGAAAAATATCCCATCCACCGAAAACAAGATCACTCAACTCAGCCAAAGGCACAATGTCTTTGATGAACCTCTCCTCCTTGTTTTCCATACGCATCGTAGCTAACTGTGTAATAGAACCTATAGGTTTTGACAACCCTTTACGAGATGCCAATGTGCCTGTGATCATAGTTGTGGAAACCGCTCCACCTACTCCAACTACCAATACTCCCAAACGGCCGGTAGCCGGTTTAATTTCTTGTTTCATTTTTATCCTATTATAATTAAACTAAAGTTAATACAAAAATAAAATTAATTAATCATCAACACGGATTTTAACAGATATAAGCCTGGTAATTAGCAGGATTTAACTTTTTAAAAGAAAAATAAAACCTTAAATCCGCAACTAATTAATATTTCCTAAATCCAACCCCTTGAGAATGAATATCATTCTCAAGGTTTGGATATGTTCCAAGATTCACCT
>RZZX01000239.1 GCA_009929715.1 Bacteroidia bacterium | reverse complement strand
CGAATCGCTCAACCGGGAACCATCAGAGGAGATTATAGCATGAGTATACAGGAAAACATGGTTCACGCATCCGACTCTATCGAAACAGCAAAAATCGAATTGAATCGTTTCTTTGATCCTTCAGAGATATTTGATTACAAACGTCTTTGCTTTTCAAGCCTTTATGCGATTGATGAGGTTTGATTTTATCAAACGAAAACAACCGGGAAAGAAATAAAAGCTTTCTAACTCCGGTTGCTATCTCATGCAATTCATCCTGTTCTCACGAATTGGATGATCATTCTCTTTACTAATCTTAAAAATCTAATACCATGAAAAACACTATACTGTATATTTATAACATACGGGTGTACGGAATAGTTTAATTGTTTTTCATGTTTTAAGTTGGATTATTTAAGGATAGCAGCTACTTTTGTGTGCTGTTTTAGTAATAAACAATCCATAAAAAAATTGAATATGCATAATTGGTTTGAGTGTAAGGTAACTTACGAGAAGATGATGGAAAACGGGATGCAGAAGAAAGTAACGGAACCTTACTTGGTTGATGCCTTGTCGTTTACAGAAGCCGAAGCTCGGATTATCGAAGAGATCCAGCCCTATATTACAGGCGATTTCACTGTAGCTGATATCAAGCGCGCCAAGATTTCGGAGCTTTTCTTCAATGAGGCCGGCGACCGCTTCTTTAAGTTTAAGGTTTACTTCATCACGCTTGACGAAAAGAGTGGCGCGGAGAAGAAGACTGCTGTCAATATGCTTGCACAGGCTTGTACCCTGAAAGAGGCTATTGCAGTTCTGGAAGAAGGCATGAAGAGCACTATGGCTGATTATTCCATCGGATCTGTTGCCGAAACCATGCTGATGGATGTATTTCCTTTTGCTGTTGACGATAAAAAAGAGGCTCGTTAACCGACATGAGCATATCGTCTAACATAAAACAGTTACAAGCGTCTATCCCTGAAGGGGTAACGCTTGTTGCTGTTTCAAAGTTTCATCCTGTGGAAGCTTTGCAGGAAGCCTATGCTGCCGGTCAGCGTGTTTTTGGAGAAAACAAAGCACAGGAACTGCTTTTAAAACAGGAAGTGATGCCAAAAGACATTCAGTGGCACTTTATAGGGCATCTGCAAAGTAATAAAGTAAAAACAATTGCTCCGTTTATTCATACGATCCACAGTATTGATTCTGCTAAATTATTACAGGAGGTGGACAAGCAGGCTGCCAGGTTTAACCGCACCATACGCGTTTTACTACAGATTTACATCGCACGGGAAGATACTAAATTCGGACTTAGCTTTGAAGAGTGCATCGAATTACTGGAAAGTGGCCTTATTGCCGACTGTAAGCATGTAGAGGTTTGCGGATTGATGGGCATGGCCACCAATACCGACAACGAAACTCAAATCTGTGAGGAATTTGCCAAACTGAATACTTTCTTTAAAACAGTAAAAGCATCATACTTTTCAAACCAGGATTCCTTCCGTGAAATTTCAATGGGAATGAGCCACGATTATAAGCTTGCCATTGCGGAAGGGAGCACAATGATACGCGTTGGAAGCAGTATTTTTGGGGAACGCTCTTACTAGTTTTAACCTTATTAAATAGCTTGCCTGTTTTTTGGTTAGGATTAATGGTTATCTTTGTAAACTTGAACTAAAATAAATCGGGATCATGATTGACTTGAAAACTGAATATGCCGGATTAAAACTTCGTAATCCGCTAATAGCCGGAAGCTCCGGCCTGACAAACAATCCGGAAAGAAATAAAGAATTTGAAAAGGCTGGTGTAGGCGCCATTGTGTTGAAATCACTCTTTGAAGAGCAAATTGAGATGCAGTCGTCCAACCTCTTAAAGGATTCCGATTATCCGGAAGCATCAGACTATGTACAGGAATATGTAAAGGTGAATCAGGTAAA
>RZZX01000238.1 GCA_009929715.1 Bacteroidia bacterium | reverse complement strand
GCTGAAGCGAAACCTGAAGATAAAATGGAGTATATCCGTAAGGAACAGGAGGCTGGCAAGTTGGTTGCCATGATGGGAGATGGTACCAATGATGCTCCTGCGCTTGCTCAGGCGAATGTAGGTGTTGCTATGAATAGTGGAACGCAGGCTGCAAAAGAAGCTGGCAATATGGTTGACCTGGATAACGATCCAACGAAACTGATCGAAATTGTTGAAATTGGAAAACAGTTGTTAATGACCCGCGGTACACTTACAACATTTAGTATTGCAAACGATGTGGCAAAATATTTTGCCATTGTTCCTGCTTTGTTTATGGCATCAATTCCGGCATTGGAAAGTTTAAATATTATGAAGTTACATTCACCGGAAAGTGCAATTCTGAGTGCGGTTATTTTTAATGCAATTATTATTCCGATACTTATTCCGCTTGCATTGAAAGGGGTTGCCTATAAACCCATAGGGGCTTCTGCATTATTACGCAGGAATCTGCTTATCTACGGGGGAGGTGGAATGCTGGCCCCATTTGCAGGAATCAAATTGATTGATTTAATGGTTGGTATGTTTTTTTAATATTAATAGAGTATGAAGACTGATTTAATTAAAGCATTTAAACTAACATTGGCTTTTTGCTTGTTGTTAAGTGTTGGATATATAGGCGTTTTATGGATGTTTGCCAAATTAGAAGGTCCTGCCAATGGATCTGTTGAAATGTTATCGGTGAAAAATCGTGAAGTCGGAGCTGTTTTGGTTGGGCAGGAATTTACCCGGAACGATTTGTTCTGGGGCAGACCTTCGGCGGTAGATTACAAGGCAGACGGATCCGGTGGTAGTAATTATGGTCCCGATAATTCAGAATACCTTGCAATTGTGAAAAAACGTATTGATAAATTTTTGATGGCACATCCATATCTTAAAAGAGAAGAAGTCCCGGCCGAACTTGTTACTGCCAGTGGAAGCGGTCTGGATCCACATATTCCTGTAAAAGCGGCTTATGTACAGATAGAGAGAGTTGCTGATGCAAGACATTTGTCGGTTACCCCTCTACGTGCATTGGTAGATGAACTTGCCGAAAAACCAATAGGAGGACCATCCGTAGTGAATGTACTTAAATTAAATGTGAATTTGATTAAAATAACGGAATAACATCCTTACATTCGTGTTTGGAAGCATATTCAAAATATTATGGCGAATGGATAGAGAGCAAAATATTGAACGGTTTGTAAATCTTCTGAAAAGATCCCGCCGGGGAAATCTTAAGATTTATATCGGGATGATCGCGGGTGTAGGCAAATCATACAGAATGCTTCAAGATGCTCATGAATTGATTCGTAATGGAATTGATGTGCAGATTGGTTTTATAGAAACGCATGAACGTCCGGAGACGGCGGCCTTGATAGAGGGACTTACCGTAATTCCTAGGAAAAAGCTTTTCTATAAGGGCAAAGAGTTGGAAGAGATGGATTTACAATCTATTTTAACCATTCATCCCGAAGTTGTCATAGTCGATGAATTGGCACATACCAATGTTGAAGGTAGCATCCATTCCAAACGTTGGCAGGACGTTCTCGATATATTGGATGCAGGTATTAGTGTAATAACTGCAGTTAATATACAGCATCTGGAAGGTATCAGCGAGATTGTAAGTGATATTGCCGGATTTGAAATAAAAGAACGTGTGCCAGACAGTCTTTTGGCTGATGCCGATGAGGTAGTAAATATTGATCTTACTGCAGATGAACTTCTTACCCGGCTTAAGAGTGGAAAGATATATAAACAGGATAAGATACATCATGCACTGGCTAATTTCTTCAAACCGGAAACGATTCTACAACTAAGGGAACTTGCTCTTAAAGAGGTGGCGCTTCGGGTGGAAAAGAAAGTTATCAGTACCATTCCGGTAAACAGCGGAATCAG
>RZZX01000101.1 GCA_009929715.1 Bacteroidia bacterium | reverse complement strand
TAACATGACTCACTTTAATCTTCATAATGTCTCTATTTATGATTATTAATGTTTTTATTCAATTTCTTCACGCTCCATTGCACGTCTCAATGCAATGTCGTAAGCTTCATAGTAATAGCCCATAAAATGCTTCCACAAAGCTTGTTCGGCAACAGCCGCTGCCTTTTTTCTGATAGCTCTAATCTCTTTCTCTGTTTGTTTAGCAAACAAAGCGATCGTTTCTGCAATAGCCTCAGTCACCTCCATGTAATTACTATCCGTGCGGTGAATGACCTCTACACCATCTTTAAAAACAGAATTCGCCTGCAATCTGTTGGCCCAACGTCCAAATCCAGCCAAATCGGTCGTTATCGTAGGCACCCGAAAAGCCAGACTTTCCAAAGGAGTATATCCCCAAGGCTCATAATAAGAGGGATAAACGCTCAAATCTTGCCCGAGCAACAAATCATAATATTCTTTATTAAAAATGCCGTCGGCTCCATTCAAATAACACGGAACAAAGATAACCTTCACTCGATCTTCAGGGCGATTTTGAATACCTAGTCGCTGCAACATGATTAAGACCTGATCCTGTTCCATATTGTGCAACCAATGGGTTATGAATGGACACTCCAAAGGTACATCAAACGCTTCTCGGCTCTTCAAACGCTCTTGCAAATCACTCCGCGGAGCAGCGACCCACCCAGGCACATTCACAAAAGCCAAAACCTCCCGATCCAATGTTCGATCGGCATTTAAACGTCCCAAAGCCTCCAAAAAGACATCAATCCCCTTATTCTTAAATTCATAACGCCCGCTTGTGGCTACAATCAAAGCATCCTCCGACAGCGTTGTACCCAATAGTCGATTAGCCACATTCAACAGAGCCTTACGTGCTTGGCTCCGCTTGCGACTAAAGCTACTTCCTTTCGGTACAAAATCATCTTCGAAACCATTCACAAGTACCACATCCGCAGGTTTATCGAGCAATTCCTGACACTCCTTATCGGTTATCTCACTCACCGTAGTAAAACAGTCCACCAAGTGAGCCGTTTGCTTCTCGATAGAATGCTTCGACTGCATATTCAATTCCGCAGCCATCTGATCGCCATTGTAAGCAAACAAATAGTCATAAAGCGGTTTTTGATTGCCAGCAATAGACCGACCGATAGAGGTGGCATGCGTCGTAAAGATCGTTCCAATAGCCGGAACAGCCCCTTTAAGATACAAAGCAGCCATCCCCGTCATCCACTCATGAGCCTGAAACACCACTCGGTCCATCTCGTCTAGGTGATAGCGATAAAAGCTCTCTACCACCTTACCACAAGCGTAAGCAAACATAGATGCTTCATCATAATCGCCATAAGCATGAAGAGAGTCCACCTGATAAGCGTCCCACATCTGCGCATAAATTTCATTCTTTTGAGCATAAAACGACTGGAAGTCGACTAAAAAGACAATCGGATTCCCTGGAATAGCCCAGCGTCCGATGCGAATTGAAAGGTTCTCACTCAGTTGCGCATGCGCTTTCCACGCCGCAAACAAGTCTGTAGACTCCACAAAAAGAGGATTCTTTTCATCAGCCCATAAATCCGGTCCAATAAAAAACACTCTATCATGAAACTTCTCTTGTAAGGTATTCGCCCGTGTGGATAATACCGTATATATTCCCCCTACCTTATGGCATACTTCCCAACTTGCTTCGAAAATATAATTGGGGGTTAATTTTTCTTTGACCATAAATCTATTTTTAAAACGAGTTTTGTGTATGTTGCATGCAAACATACACATTATAATTTGAATTATAGTGATTTAAGGGGTTAATATCCCCCCAAGCAGTAGAACAAACGTTTGCAAAGCAGGCTTAAGTTATCAAACCGATGACAACTATCAGAGTACCATTCATTAGCTAAAATTCCTGAAAGACAGCATAAGGCTACTAAAAAACACCCACAAAAAAAGGAGCCCTTTAGGCTCCTTTCAGTCAAATCTTTCTATCAGTTAGGATCAAGCTGCAAGAGCGCTACCAATCAAGAATGTAGCAGCTAAAGCTACAATGGCATAAAGCTCAGGGAATACAGCAAGAATCAGAGTATTACTAAACACGTTATGACCCTGTCCGATAGCCGCAATACCATTAGCACAAACCTGTCCCTGACGAATGGCAGAGAACAAAGCCACAAAGCCCAAAGCAATACCAGCACCTAAGATACCATAAGCCTGAATGGCTGTAATGCTAGGAGTCAGCAAACTAAAAATCGTTTGGAACATGAAATAACCAGCGAATCCATACAAACCCTGTGTACCTGGTAGGGCAGTCAACACTAGAAAGTTACCAAATGCACCATCATTTTTCTTCAAAGCCCCTACTGCAGCATTACCAGCAATCGTTACACCATAAGTACTTCCGATACCAGATAATCCAAGCATAATAGCCACGCCCATGTAGGCAATAAATAAGTTTGTTTCCATAATGTTTCTATTCTTTTATTATTTAATTATTAACGATACAATAGTTCACTTCTATTTTTTAAATGGTTTATAAGCTTTACCGCCCCCCTCATAACCAGAGTTCTTAAAAAACTCCACAAAGGTAAGACGCATGGGGTGAACCATAGCCCCAAGCACATTCATAAAGATATTAATGGCATGCCCGATTACAAAAATCAAAACCATGACAATGGGGCCGGCAACGGCATTATCGGGGCTCATACCTACAGCTAAGCTATTGAATACACTCGCTAAAATGCCCCCTGAAAGCCCTAGAGCAAACAAGCGGACATAAGATAAAATATCCCCAAGTAACCCAGTAGCCATGTTGTATGAATCCCATAATCCAACACCAATATTTAAGAACACATTCTTTCCGGGACTATTAAACAAGAAAATCAAAATCCCTGCCAATCCTAGAATCACCAGATGAATCGTTCCCCCCATCGGCATCAGCCCAGGCAGCAAAGCAGCCACAGCAATAGAGACCAATAAGACGATCCAACCAATCGTTGAAAGAGCATATTTAAACCCAAACTGAATAGCTTGATTTGCCGCTTTCAGAGCCATACCAAAGACAATCTGAATGGCACCCAACAACAAAGAGAGCTGAAACATGGCATTGTTGTCCATGTACACCTTCTCTTTAAGCGTTTGAATAAATGGCCACTCCAAGTTGTACAGATTAGCACCAAAGAAACCACCCGTGAGCAAACCGCAAAAGAACGTCGACACAGCTAGAATCTGTATCAACGACAAGATTGGTTTCATCGTAGCACTGATATTCTTTGCAAAAATCCGATAAGCAGCTGCTGCTAAAAACAAGAACAAACCATACCCTGAATCCCCTAAACAAAGTCCAAAGAAGACCATGAAAAACGGTGCAAAGAACGGTGTTAAATCAAGTTCATTGTATTTAGGCAACATATACAGCTTACAGATCGGTTCAAACCAAGCAAAAAGCCCCTTGTTATTTAGTTCAATCGGTACATTATCACCAGGAACAGGATCCGTTATCTCATAATAAGCATTCTCCTCATTCAAATGACGCTCAAGATCAGCCTGGCAACTAGCCGGTACCCATCCCTCAAGCATTCGGAGCCGATCACCCACAACCGCCGTCGTATTCAAAACCACCGTTGACAGTTCAATCTGACTCTGCAACTCTTTCGAAGCCAACTTCAATGAAGGAATATCCTGCTGCGCTACCTGCAACACTGTTTGCTCATTCGCATCAAGTTCAGCCTGCGTCGAGGCATAAAGCTCCTCCAAGTGCGTCAAAGAATACTTGGGTAAAGAGAGCTGTTCCGCCTCACAATCGACCACCTCGGCCTCCTTAGTCACCGTCACAAAGAAAAGCTTTGAAGCCACCCGGTTAACCACCATGGCGTTAAACCTCTGCTCCCACTCCTCCTTATAATTAGACTCCGAACAAGTATAAAACCCCATTACAAATCCGGCCGATTTAAGACGTTCCACAGCACCCGGTTCAAAATCGCCCCAAACCTGTAACGCCTCTTTCTCCTTAGCATACGTTTGCAACAACTGTTGAAGAGCGGCTTTCTGCGTTTGCAACGCATCCACCTCATCCACCACAGCCAATCCACGTCCAACCGTCGGCACTCCATCTTCGGTCACTGCCATTTTCTGATTAGCCAGAAGCCCTTGCAGTGTTTTTGTTAAAGCCGTCAGGCGGGCTACCAACCGGATACGCTCTTGTAATTCCGGGTTATCGGCCACCCCTTGTTGCTTCTCCACCACATGGACAACCCCCAGACCACGAAGCGTATCAAGAAAAGCATCATACTCCTTGTGATAAACCAAGAATGTAAGCTTCTTCATTTTCGTTATCATGGCTCTACCTCCTTCCTTTGCTCCTGATGAGATTTCATTATCTTCTGAGAAGACTTCGATAAATTCTCCTCATCCTCCATAAATCGCTTAATCTTTCGCAATGCGTCCTGATACCCCGGAATCTGAACCTTCTCGAACAAGTTCACCTTCTGAGTCGTTTTTTTCCGAGCATGTTCTAGCAAGTTCAACTTAGCCAGAATGAACTCCCGTTCAATAGCAGTATGCGCCAACTCCTTAATCAGGTTAAGCCCATCGGCATACCATTTAGGAGCATTAAACAAGCTGTAGGGACGAATCTCAAAATCCACCTGTTCAAGCATCGGCACCCGCACACCCGCAATTTTCTTCACGCCAAGATGCACATCCTGCACCTTAATCAACGAGGCATCAAACTCATTCCAAAGAGCGAACACAGCTTCAGAAGCCTGAATCTGAAGTTCAAGCCTCTCCTCCAGTCTGTCAGCATCGGCCTTACACCGTTTAACTTCCATGCGTAGCGCACTCTCCTTATTTTTAATAATAGGCAAGGTACGCGTTCGCACTTTCAGTTGTTTTTCCAACTGCTGCAGCGAGGTTTTATTATATTGAAACTTTATTGCCACTTTGTATCTATTTTAAGTTATCATACTTACATCAGCAAGTTGTCAATTCTCTTTCGGCCAATAGCGATCCACCAAGTCTTTCTTGATATTCACCTCCTCTTCGCGGAAATATTTGCCGAACAAGCCCCAAGCAACATCCAGCATCTCCGTTGTATTTAAATTCACATCAATAGCCAAAAGCTGATTTGAATAATCCTTAGCAAACGCCAAAGTACGCTCATCATAATTCGTCAAATCGAATCCATTCTCCAGCTTCGTCTTCGCATTAGCCGCATCGGCATACAACCGAACAGCCGCATTCATCACCTGCGGATGATCCTGACGCGTCTTCTTACCAGTCACCAACTGTTTCAAACGAGAAAGAGAGCGGAACGGGTCAACAATCACCTTACCAATATCACTATCCCGACGCAAGAACAACTGTCCTTCCGTGATATACCCCGTATTGTCCGGAATAGCATGCGTAATATCACCACCAGACAACGTTGTTACCGCAATAATTGTAATTGATCCACCAGCAGGAAATTGTACCGCCTTCTCGTAAATCTTCGCCAAGTCCGAATAAAGCGAGCCCGGCATAGAATCCTTCGAAGGAATCTGATCCATACGATTCGACACAATAGCCAAAGCATCCGCATAAGAAGTCATATCAGTCAATAACACCAACACCTTCTCCTCATGATTCACCGCAAAATATTCAGCAGCCGTGAGCGCCATATCAGGAATCAACAAACGCTCTACCGGCGGATTCTCCGTTGTATTCACAAAACTGATAATTCGATCCAATGCGCCGGCATTAGAAAAGACATGCTTAAAGTACAAATAATCATCATTCGTCATACCCATACCCCCTAAGATAATCTTATCCGTTTCGGCACGCAAAGCCACATTGGCCATCACCTGATTAAACGGTTGATCCGGGTCGGCAAAAAAAGGAATCTTCTGCCCAGACACCAATGTATTATTCAAGTCAATACCCGCAATACCCGTTGCGATCAGCTCCGACGGTTGTTTACGTCGTACCGGATTCACCGAAGGACCACCAATAGGCACCTCCTGCCCCTCGATATCCGGTCCCCCATCAATCGGTTCACCGAAAGCATTAAAGAAACGTCCAGCCAGCTGTTCACCAACCTTCAGCGTAGGTGATTTTCCAAGAAACACCACCTCAGCATTCGTTGGGATACCCTCCGTACCCTCAAACACCTGTAGCGTCACCTCATCACCGGCAATCTTCACAATCTGCGCCAGCTTACCATTGACAGTAGCCAGTTCATCATACCCCACCCCAGTAGCCTTCAACGAACAAGTCGCCTTAGTTATCTGAGTAATTTTGGTATATATTTTTTGAAAAGCTTTTGTAGCCATAACTATATCATTCCATTTTGATCATTAATAATTAAGAAGCTATCCCCAAAGTCCCATTTCGATAAAACGAAACCGAAAAAGAGGATAACAAGTCCTAAGCTTTAGCTGCCCTCTCTGCAACCAATTCATCAAGCTGCTTACCATACTCCTGATATTTTTCAGAACGGAAAGCCGAATAGTTCATCTGTTTACAGACATTAATCATCTTCTTAAAGTAATCCATCACCTCATTAAAGTTATCGAACTCAAATTCTGTGTGACAAATAGCGATAATTTTATTCAGCATCTCCTCTTGACGTTCCATTGGTGTCACCGCATCGATCTCATCGAAAGCATCCTGCTGCAAAATCACAAAGTCGATCAATTCCGATTTCCAGAACACCACATGATAATCTACGGGCACCCCGTCATCACCAAGAATATTAATCTGCTCCGCAATCTCCTTGCCCCGTTGCAAACGCGTTTTAATTTCGTTCACCTTACCAATCCATTGATCATTGATATGCTCTGCAATATAAGCTTCAAATTCCGGATATTCAATGTATTTCGAATACGAATCGATAGGGTTTACAGCCGGGTAACGCTTCTTATCAGCCCGTTCTTGTTCCAACGCATAAAAACAGCGAGCCACCTTCTTGGTGTTTTCCGTTACCGGTTCTTTCAAGTTACCACCGGCCGGAGATACCGTACCGATAAAAGTAATAGACCCTGTTTCACCATTATTCAACTGAACATAACCAGCCCGTCCGTAAAAGTTAGAGATAATAGCCGACAAGTCCATCGGGAACGCATCAGGTCCAGGCAACTCCTCCATACGGTTCGACATCTCACGCAACGCTTGCGCCCAACGCGACGTAGAATCCGCCATCAAAAGCACCTTCAATCCCATTGACCGATAAAACTCTGCCAAGCTCATGGCTGTATAGACAGACGCCTCACGAGCAGCCACCGGCATATTCGACGTATTTGCAATAATGATAGTACGTTCCATCAATTTCCGTCCGGTATGCGGATCGACCAATTCCGGAAATTCCGTAAAGATCTCCACCACCTCATTCGCACGTTCACCGCAAGCCGCAATAATCACGATATCCGCTTCCGCCTGTTTAGAAATAGCATGCTGAAGTACCGTTTTTCCCGTACCAAAAGGACCAGGAATAAATCCAGTCCCCCCTTCCACAATCGGATTCACCGTATCAATCACACGCACCCCCGTTTCAAGCAATTTGAATGGACGTGGTTTCTCCTTATACGTTCTCATAGCCTTTTTCACAGGCCATTTCTGAATCATTGTCACCTCAATATCCTGTCCTTGCTCATCCGTTAAGACAGCCACGACATCCTCTATTTTATAATCCCCTTCCGAGACAATACGTTTTACCACAGCCTCGCCTGTCATAGCAAGCGGTGCCATAATCTTAAGTGGTTGGAAGTTCTCCTCCACCTCGCCGAGCCATCCGGCAGCTTGTACCTTATCACCCACCTTAGCCAAAGGCTTAAAATGCCAGACACTCCCTTTATCCAAGGCATAAGTATACTCACCACGTTTCAGGAAAACGCCATCCATCTTATCGAGGTCATTCTGCAAGCCATCGTAATTCTTCGACAACATACCCGGGCCTAAAGTCACCTCAAGCATGTGCCCTGTAAATTCGGCTGTAGCCCCCACTTTCAATCCACGTGTACTTTCGAACACCTGAACATACACCTGCGCTCCAACCACCTTAATTACCTCCGCCATTAACCGATCTCCTCCGGTAGAGATGTAACAGATTTCATTCTGTGCTACCGGTCCGTCAACGACAAGAGTCACCATATTAGCAATAACGCCACTGACAGTTCCTTTTGTTGCCATATTGTTTTATTAAATTATTTATCTAAATTCTTCGGGAATACGCACCTCCTGCTTCAAAGCCCCAATCAAGCTTCTGAATAGTTGATTACCCTTCTCTTTATCCAATGAGATCCAACGCTCAATCATCTCTAGTTTCACCAAAAAGACAAACAAGCGTTCGATAGTAAAATAATCAAAGAAGACCGCTTCCTCCATCCAGTTCCACCTCAATTGATCCACTTTTTTCTCACGCTCCATCCAGTCGGCTATTTCATTTATTCGAGCCACCTGCTCAAAATAATCCACCTCACCAGAAAGTCCGAAGTCACGTGCATTCGATGTACGTAAAGCCTCACAAACGGGTGTTTGTCCCACAATATGAGGAGCAACCGGCCAGTTATACTTCCGAGCATTCAGAGCAGAGAAAAGATTATTAAGCGAAAGATTTAAATCAAACCAAGAAGCGACAAAGCGGTTCGATGTTTTCAAAGCATAAGCATAATAAAGCGCTGCCAATTCATTCTCCAATGCAACAAAATCAGTTGTCTCAGCGTGCAAGACATCCGAAATCACCTCTACTAAATAAGGAGGAAAGCATTTAGAATCCACTTTCTCACCCTCTTTCAACGTCTGAATAACTTCTAAAAGAAGATCTAAAGAATAATTTCCACGTTCATCGAACAACCCCTCTTTACCCTGAAGCAAATTCAGCACATTCAGCTGATCGAATTTCAAATAAAACAGATCAATCAATTTCCGATCCGCCGTAGAAAGTTCCTGATAAAATTCAGATTTAAAATCGGCCACCGTATAGTTCAGTTTACCATCTTCCAAAGTCAAGTCAGGTAAACCAGCTACCAAGTAGTAATAGTTTTTACGCATAAGCCTCATTATTAAAACAGCATTTCTACCAATTGAGGACGTAAGAATGCTTTAAAATAGTTCATAAACTCTTCTTCACCGAAGTTCACTTTATAAGCCCCATCGGCCGGAGACACAGTAAATAGAGTCTTAATACCATTCACCTGCTCAATCTTCACTCCCTTATCGAGTAATGTTTTAGCATGCGTAGCAAAATAAGCTTTTAAAGAGTCCGCCTCTTCGGTCGAAATAACGATAGGCTCTTCCACGCTCCATTTAGAAGCCAGTTGGACGATAAAAGCATTAAGGAAATCTTTATTCTGAGTAAACTCCTTCACAGAGTTATTGACCAATCCATTCGAAACAACCGATGCAATCTCTGATTTCAAAGCTTGAAGAGCCTGTCCGGCATACAACTTCAATTCTGATTTAGTATTCTCTGCAAGTTCGTTGGCAGATTTGCGGGAGTTAAGTAAAATTGTTTCAGCCTCCTTCTTAGCCCTCTCAATGATCGCTTGAGCCTCTTCCTGAGCCTTGTCAACAATCTTTTTGGCTTCATCATTCCCTTTTTCAACCCCTTCACGATAAATTTTATCGGTCAACTCTTGAATTTTATTTTCCATATCCACAATATATTTAGGATTTATATTACGTACTATTAGCAGTTGCTCTCTTAGATTTCCGCCAAAAATACGAATTTCAATTTTATAAAAAAAGAAAACATAAAAAGAAAACTTGTCTAAAAGTAGATTTTTAAGTTCTATTTCCCCCACACGTTTAAAGTAATGAAATGAATATTAAAAAAGCACATAAACTAGAGTCTATTTCATAAAAAGAAGCGATTCAAACAAACTATAAGTAGAGTCGCAATAGACCGGTATAAAAAGATCTAAATAAAGAAAAGGCACTCACACCAACGGCAGTAAAGAACGCCTCAAAAGAGCTAAAAAGAGCCTATACAGAGGACGAAGTAAGCTTCAGAGTGCGGCCTAGATAAGAGGCGATAAAAAGCCTAGTTAAAAGCCTAGTTCAAAGAGGGTAAGAGAAAAGAGAAAAGGAGCGAAAAGGACGAAGTCAGGGAAAAAGCGGTTAAGAAG
>RZZX01000237.1 GCA_009929715.1 Bacteroidia bacterium | reverse complement strand
GCACCACACGTCTTGCCAGAGTAAACCGATGCGTTAGAATCCATGTTTTCATTTGAACACCTCCTCGTCCGCATTGAGATAATCTTGAGCGCTTTTTTCACTGCGCTTTGTGTGTGTTGTAACATCTGAACTTTGTGTCTCTAAGCGTTTTTCATCTGAAGCATCCCAGCCTTTAATGTAATGCCCTCCAATAGCCCCCTTAGCAATCTCTAAAGGAAGCACATGAATGGCGGCTTTTTCTGTGACACAGGCGCGTTCACAAAGACCACATCCTGTACACATGGTGCTGTTGACAATAGGAACCAAATACGCATGTTTTCCCGTACGCTCATTACGGCGATACTCCAAGCTAATCGCACTATCCATAACGGGGCAGGCTCTATAACACGCATCGCATTGAATTCCCCAAAAAGCAATACACGACTCAACATCCACCACAGCTAAACCCATACGAGCTTTGGTAATATCAAGCTCATTCACCCCTTCTACAACACGAGAAACACGACTCTGCTCCAGTGCTCCTGTGGGACACACAGGCACACAAGGAATATCCGTACACATATAACACGGCATCTCTCTGGGTGTAAAAAATGGCGTTCCTAAAGGTTTATTATCACCAGGCTTTGCAAGGCTTAGTGTATCATAAGGACACGCTTCCACACATTGCCCACACTTAATACATAAACGTAAAAAATCCATCTCACCAACAGCTCCAGGTGGGCGAAGAATCAGTGGGGCTGCCTTTGCTTCAGCGATATACCCACTCCATACCATACCCCCCAGTGCAGAAAATCCAACGCTTTGTGCCATCAGTGTCAAGAACTTTCGTCTGGCTGTGATGTGTTGTGTTTCATGATTGCTCACAAACGCTCCTTTGTATCACGCATGAATCATGTATCTATTAGGCTTTATAAAGCTTAATAGCACATTTTTTATAATCGGTCTGTTTTGAAATTGGGCACGTTGCATCAAGGCAGACTTTATTAATCATAACCTTCTCATCAAACCATGGAACAAATACCAATCCACGTGGCGTTCGATTACGACCTCTGGTTTCAACACGAGCTTTACATGTACCACGACGACTCTCTAACCAAATCATATCGCCTTGTTTGAACCCTTTTGCTTTTGCATCTTCGGGATGCATATAACAAAGTGCCTCAGGAACCGCACGGTAAAGCTCAGGTACTCTCATTGTCATCGTACCACTATGCCAGTGCTCTAACACACGCCCTGTACATAACCATGTATCGTATTCTTTATCAGGCATCTCACATGGATCCATGTACGGTCTAAAGAAGATTTTTGCTTTATTTTTCAATGGGAACTTTTCATTACCCGATGTTGGTTTGGTTAAATCACCACGAGGAAGCGCTTTTGCAAAATCGCCGTAAAATGCAAAGTCACCGTTATTCTCTTTGGCTGCATACGGATCGTATTTTGCATTAAAACGCCATTGAGTCTCTTTACCATCCACAACAGGCCATTTTAAACCTCTTACTTTGTGGTAAGTATCGAAGTCTGCAAGGTCATGTCCATGTCCTAAGCCAAACTGACGGTACTCTTCCCAAAGTGATTTTTGAATAAAGAAGCCATACCCTTTCCACTCTTTGCCATCACTGCCCATAACTTTTCTATCATCACCAAAGACTTCACTGTTATCGAACCCTTTACCAATGGCATCTTCTGCTTTAAATTGTTTTGCAAAGGGTGTCGCAAAAAGAACATCATACATGGTATCGCTTTCTTTATAGCCCATCGCTTTTGCCGCTTCAATGACGCTTGGTATTTTGCCTCCTTTAATCGGTTGCTCACCCCAAAGGTCTTTAAT
This sequence comes from Bacteroidia bacterium, assembly GCA_009929715.1. Classification (GTDB taxonomy): domain Bacteria; phylum Bacteroidota; class Bacteroidia; order Bacteroidales; family Bacteroidaceae; genus Bacteroides. Next base: position 91 of record RZZX01000237.1, on the reverse strand, counting down.
TGTAAAGCGTTTTGAAAGCTCAACCCACTGCCATGTATCACTCATCGCATCACCCACAGGGACAACTTGTTGTCTCCAGTGTTGAGTACGA
>RZZX01000236.1 GCA_009929715.1 Bacteroidia bacterium | reverse complement strand
TCCAAGAAATGCAGATGCTTTTCAATAGCGATTTTTCCGATGCGCAGTTGGAACATTTCTTGAATAAAGGGATGATAAAAGTCTCTGAGAAATTAGAGAAACCGCCACAGATTCTTTGGGTTGGAGATTGCACCATTGCCACCTTTGGTAACTTCAGTGCTTCGACCGGTAAGGCCAAAAGTAAAAAGACATTTAACGTGTCGGCTATGGTTGCAGCTGCACTGATAAATGGTACCGTATTGAATTATCGAGCCTGCTTGCCATCGGGAAAGCGAAAGATTTTCTACTTCGATACCGAGCAAAGCCGTTATCATTGTCGAAATGTCCATGAACGAATCCTCAAACTGGCTGGACTGCCAACCAACACAGATACCGAGAATATCACATTTGTTGGTCTGAGAGAATACACTCCCAGTCTTCGTATAAGCCTAATTGATTATGCACTCAGAAAAAGCGCAGGTTATGGATTGGTTATCATAGACGGACTGAGGGATTTGATGTACGACATCAACAATGCCAAGGAAGCAACCGATGTAATGACTATGCTCATGTCCTGGACTAGCAATTACGACCTGCATATCCATTGCGTACTCCACCTCAATAAGAATGACAGCAATACTCGTGGGCATATTGGAACAGAGTTAGAAAACAAGGCTGAAACGGTATTGATTGTCAGTAAGGACAAGCAGAACACTGATATCAGTGAAGTTCGTCCGATGCACATGCGAGACAAGGAGTTCTATCCATTTGCCTTTCATATCGATAGCAATGCACTTCCTGTTTTGGAAGAAGGCTATCATGTTACGGTGTGTAAACCAAAGGATCAGCCACTCACGTCATTGCCTGAGAATGTTCACAAAGAAGTTTTGGATGAGCTATTCAGTCAACGTACTCCTGAAAAATACGTAGATATGGTAAAAGCCCTAAATGAGTTTTATGCCCAAAAAGGCTATAAAAAAGGGACTAATGCCACGAAAGAATTACTAAAGCTTCTATCAGAGAAATCCATTATTACAAAAGATGACGCAGGCTATCATTACAACCCTGAGATTATCAAAAGTGAGACAAGTAAATAACGAGTTTAAGGTTTAAGTTTAATCGGGTATATATATAGTAAACTATACCTATCGCTCAAAAAATATAGCATTATGACAATAGATAAAATAAAAGATATCAGTCTGGTGGAATACCTCACCGATTTGGGTTATCAATCCCACAAGAAGATTGGAAGCAACTATTGGTTCCTATCACCTCTGCATAAAGAAGAAAATCCATCGTTCAAAGTAAACAGCAGTACCAATCTTTGGTATGACTTTGCTTTGGCACGTGGCGGTAACATCATTAACTTGGTTCAACTGCTAAATCCTGATATGACCATGCACCAAGTTCTCGTTGCATTATCTAACTATAGTGAGACAAACCAAAGTCCACAACAAAGTTATCAGCCACTTTCTGATCAAAGAATATCCCATGAGGATGATACAAAGATTGACTGCATAAAGCCAATCACCAACTGCTACCTTCTTGCTTACATCTATAGTAGGAATATAAATGTAAATGTAGCCTTGAAGTATTGTCAAGAGGTTCATTACACCTTGACCAGTGGCAAAACCTATTATGGAATCGCTTTCTTCAATATATGCGGTGGCATGGAAGTTCGAAACAAATATGCCAAACGCTGTATCGGCGGTAAAGATATTTCGCTTATCCTACAGACCAACGGTCAACAAACCATGGAGTGTTGTGTTTTTGAAGGCTTCTTTGATTTTTTAGCCTACGAGACCGCTCGGTTGCAACACGATGAGCTGTTGACAATGCCACTCCCAATGGATTGCATCATTCTGAATTCCGTTTCAAATGTTATGAAAGCCCTGGAAGTATTGAATGGTTACGACATTATCCATTGTTATCTGGATAATGATGCAGCAGGTCGTAA
>RZZX01000235.1 GCA_009929715.1 Bacteroidia bacterium | reverse complement strand
GTAACCGAAGTTACCGTAGATATGGGTAACCCGAAGCTGGAAGAGGTTACACTGGCAGACGGCAGCAAAGACATCCTGGTATATCAGGCAGTATCTGCCGGCAATTACACATTCAAGGGTACAGCCGTTTCCATGGGAAATCCGCATTTGGTAATCTTTGTGGATGCGGTTGAAGAGATCGATCTTGCCAAAATAGGGCCGCTCTTTGAATATCACCCCTACTTCCCACAACGGGTAAATGTAGAGTTTGCACAGATTATCAGCAAGAAAGAGGTGCGGATGCGGGTATGGGAAAGAGGTTCGGGTATTACTTCCGCCTGTGGTACAGGCGCCTGTGCTACCGCCGTTGCCGCCGTAATAAACCAAAAGACAGACCGGGAAGTAAAAATAGTTATGGATGGTGGTCCATTAACCATCAAATGGGATTCTGCAACACAAAAAGTATTTATGACGGGCGACGCCGTCAAAGTTTATGAAGGCGAATTAAGCCTCTGATTAAAAGCATGACACAACAAGAAGAACAACAACAAAAACGGAGAAGTATGGCACTTGTTAATGAACATTTTCTGAAGTTACCGGGTAATTACCTTTTTTCGGATATAGCGAAAAAGGTAAATACATACAAGGTTACTCATCCGAAAGAAAAAATTATCCGCCTTGGAATTGGCGACGTTACACAGCCCCTGGCACCTGCCATTATTGAAGCGATGCACAAAGCGGTTGATGAGATGGCTGTACAGGAGACTTTCAGAGGGTACGGACCCGAACAGGGCTACTCTTTTCTGATTGACACCATTTTAAAAAATGATTTTGCAAGCAGAGGTATCTCGCTGGAACCAAGTGAGATCTTTATCAGCGACGGAGCAAAAAGCGATACTGGAAATATTGGAGATATTCTTCGTCACGACAACAGCGTTGGAGTTACCGATCCGGTTTACCCGGTTTACATAGACTCGAACGTGATGGGTGCAAGGGCAGGTAATCTTGAATCTGGCAAATGGAGCAATATTGTGTATATACCCTGCCTTGCCGAAAATGATTTTATTCCGGAGCTACCATCCAGGAGAGTGGATATTTTATATCTCTGCTATCCCAATAACCCAACCGGAACAACACTAACCAAAGACGAACTGAAAAGATGGGTTAACTATGCATTGGCCAACGATACGCTCATTCTATTCGATGCAGCTTACGAAGCCTATATACAGGATCCGGACATCCCCCACTCTATTTACGAGATCAAAGGGGCAAAGAAGGTGGCCATCGAGTTCAGAAGTTTTTCAAAAACGGCCGGTTTCACAGGAATGCGATGCGGATATACCGTTGTACCTAAAGAACTGAACGGATTTACATTGGAAGGAGAGCGCGTACAGCTTAACAAGCTGTGGAACCGCCGGCAATGTACAAAATTTAATGGAACTAATTACATCACTCAACGAGCAGCGGAGGCTGTTTATTCGCCTGAAGGTAAAGAGCAGGTGAAAGAGATTATTAATTATTATATGACCAACGCCCGTATCATGAAAGAGGGTTTACAGCAGTGCGGACTTAAGGTGTATGGTGGCGATAATGCCCCTTACCTGTGGATTAAAACTCCGAAAGGACTCACTTCCTGGAAATTCTTCGAAAAAATGCTTTACGAAGTGAGCATTGTGGGTACACCAGGCGTTGGATTTGGTCCCAGTGGCGAAGGTTACCTTCGTCTCACAGCTTTCGGTGACAGGGATAATACCCTGGAGGCTATGGCCAGGCTTAAAAAATGGCTGATATAATTTGAAGAGAGGCGCCCTCTGTTGATAGTTATTCGTTTTAAAGAGCAAAAAAGATGGAAACATTTACTTTAAATCAATTCTTGACCATGTTTGCGGCAACTTGCGTGACATGCTCATGCTTTGCTCAGGAAAAGAGCAAATTTGAGATAACACCAGCAGCCGATAT
>RZZX01000234.1 GCA_009929715.1 Bacteroidia bacterium | reverse complement strand
TAGCCTGCCAGATAACGGCGACACTGCAAAAGTCAGATACCTGCACAAAGACGAAAACGATTTGAATGTCTACGTTGTACATCAAGTGATTATCAACGGTAAGAAACGCTGGGTTGAATGTCTGGATAATGACAACTGCCCGCTATGCCGAGCTGGAAACCAACCACAGGTCAAAATGTTTCTGTACCTCATTGATAAACGTGACGGCGAAGTCAAACTGTGGGAACGTGGCCGTACCCAAATTCCAGAATTGCTGGGATACATTGAACGCTATGGCAACCTCTGTGACCGTGACTACGAAATTGTCAGACACGGCCGCAAGAATGACCCTAAGACACGTTACCAACACTTCCCGCTTGACAAGAGCGTGATAACTCTTCCAGAGCGCCCAGAAGTCGCTGGCGACAAAGGGTTCGTACTTGTGAAATCTATTGAAGATATGACCGCAATCGCTAACGGAACGTATGTTCCAGACACTGGCAATGGCGGGGGCAATGGAACAGACAGACCTGTGTCTATGGATGACGAGGATGTATTTTAGCCGAAAATATTTAAAGCCCTCAACTGAATTGTTGGGGGTTTTTATTATATACTCTATTGAAAGGGGGGCAACGAGTATGAGCATAAACGCTGAAAAGCAAAGAGCAGAAAAACGCAAGAGTTCAAGCCTGTTACTGACGGGGGCAACGAATAGGGATGTACGGACACTAAAGATGTTCATTAGTGAAGAGTCACTTGACGAAAATGACTTAGTGGTATTCTCTTACAGGTTGCTGAATGATAAATTTGCAATGGTGATATTTGCCTTGAACGATACCAAAGAGTGGCGCAATGAGGTACTTCCAAAGTTGGCCAGAACATTCGGTGAGGAAAGGTGCAGGTATGAAAGTGACGAGTTACTCACTGAACCCGCCGCTAATAATGATGTATTCGGGCATGGTCACTTAGGACAGGCCATAAACAACTCAATAAGAGCCAATGGTGCTGACAATGACCATGCGCCACAGGCCAGAGAATTTTCAATAAGAGTTGATGGACTGCATGAAACAACTCCAAGAACCGAGGGCGGTCTTAGGCCAAAGCGCAACAGATACGGTTGGCTTGAACAATATAATCTAAGGGGATAATTGATATGGGCGACGCTATTGATTTAAACATGGGCAGGGCTGACACAGCGGTCAGTGATGTTGTCAGCCGAGCAACGGTGGCCGAGAACAGGCGTATGCAAATGGCCATCACACGACGAAGAAACAAAATTGAACAGGCTATCGCGGGGGCGCTTGACCTGTTATCGTCTGGCCGCTTAGTGAATACTGGCCAGCAGATTTGTTGTAGGGATGAGCAGACACTCATTGACTATGTTGAACAAATCAAGGTCAATGGGGAGTATGCGCTGGACTTAGAAACAACTGGGCTTGACCCTTACTGCGGAGAAATCGTTGGGTTCTGCATTTATACCCCGAACCCTGCTGAAAATAGACTCTATGTGCCTGTCGGCCATACGGATGCCGAGGGTAATATCATAGAAGGGCAACTGCCTATTTCAAGAGTGTTCGGCATACTGGCAGACATCTTTGAGGGTGACTACCGATACATAAATCACATGACCAAGTTTGACGGTAAGTGGATAAAGGTCAAATACGGCAAGTGGATTAAGAATTTTTACTGGGATACATGGATTGCGGCCAAGCTCTTGAATGAGAATGAGCCGACGCATGAGTTAAAGCCTCTGTACGCCAAGTACATCCTGCGAACGAGGGATGACGCGAGCAGTTTCGCTGACTTGTTTGGAACTTCAATACCATTCAATTACATGCCTATTGACGTTGCTACAGTCTACGGCGCAAATGATGGCTACAAGGCATATAAACTTATGGAGTTTCAGCGGAAACATATTGATGATGAACGGCGGCCAGACATGGTTAAGATAGCTAAGCTACTGCATGACCTTGAA
>RZZX01000100.1 GCA_009929715.1 Bacteroidia bacterium | reverse complement strand
GTGTGATGACAGCAAAATAACCATTAAGGGCTGATTTATGCAAATGAATCAGCCCTAATTGTATGATCTAATTAAAAAGGTTTATCGGACAGCAATATATTAAAATAAAATAATGGTCTTTGTTGGTTCCGTAAGCGGCTCCCTTTTCAGAGGCTTTTACATAAAAATACGGTGCTCATAAAGAGAAAGAGATTAAGGGGGGCAACTCCTTTAATTTAGTCGCCTTTTTTTTAGAAATAGGCGACAAATATTTAGTTGAAAAGTGAATTATATAGCATTATAGTGTTATCTTTGCGTGCGAATTAAAAAAACGCAAAATCATATGTGTGGAATTGTAGGCTATATTGGTAAAAAAGAGGCCTATCCCATCCTTATAAAAGGATTAAAGCGGCTGGAGTATCGTGGATACGACAGTTCTGGGGTGGCCATTATTAGTGATAACCAGCAGTTGAATGTGTATAAATCCAAAGGGAAAGTTTCTGAGTTAGAAAGCTTTGTAACTCAAAAAGACATCTCCGGCTCTATTGGAATAGCACACACCCGTTGGGCTACGCACGGTGAACCTTGTTCAGAAAACGCCCATCCCCATTACTCTTCTTCCGAATCTCTCGCTCTCATTCATAACGGCATTATCGAAAACTATGCCACGCTCAAAGAAAAACTTCAAACTAAAGGGTACACCTTTCGAAGCAGTACCGACACTGAAGTCCTCGTACAACTCATTGAATACATTAAGCTAACCAATAATCTGGATCTGCTCACAGCCGTGCAATTGGCTTTGGGTGAGGTGATAGGGGCCTATGCCATCGCTATCATCGAGAAGAACAATCCCGACCAGATCATTGCGGCACGCAAGAGTAGCCCACTTGTTGTGGGTATCGGTGAGGAGGAGTTTTTCTTGGCTTCGGATGCGACTCCTATCGTAGAGTATACCGATAAGGTGGTTTATCTGGAAGATGAAGAGATCGCAGTGATTCGTCGGGGTAAGGAGTTGAAGGTGGTCAACCTGAATAACGTGGAGATGACTCCTGAGGTGAAACAGGTCACATTGAGCCTCGGACAGTTGGAAAAGGGTGGATATCCGCACTTCATGCTGAAAGAGATTATGGATCAGCCTAACTCTATTTACGACTGTATGCGCGGACGTGTGAATGTAGAGTCGGACAACGTGGTACTTTCTGCCGTAATCGATCATAAAGAGCGGTTACTAGCGGCTAAACGCTTTATTATCGTGGCATGTGGAACGTCTTGGCATGCGGGACTGATCGGTAAACAGCTCATTGAGAGTTTCTGCCGCATCCCAGTTGAAGTGGAGTATGCTTCGGAATTTCGTTACCGTGATCCGGTGATTCATGAAGGAGATGTGGTGCTTGCTATCTCGCAAAGTGGTGAAACAGCCGATACACTGGCTGCCGTGGAGTTGGCTCGCAGTCGCGGAGCTTTCATTTACGGCATCTGTAACGCTATCGGTTCTTCTATTCCACGTGCTACACATACGGGATCATACATCCACGTGGGGCCTGAGATTGGGGTGGCGTCGACCAAAGCGTTCACCGGACAGGTTACGGTGCTGACGATGTTAGCCCTGACACTCGCTAAAGAGAAACAGACCATTGATCACGAACGTTTCTTAGAGGTGATGAAGGAGTTGAGTGCCATTCCTGAAAAGATGAAGGAGATTCTGACTCTGAACGATAAGATTGCCGAACTGGCGAAGATTTTCACGTATGCTCATAACTTCATCTATCTAGGACGCGGATATAGCTTCCCAGTGGCACTTGAAGGGGCTTTGAAGTTGAAAGAGATTTCGTATATCCATGCCGAGGGGTATCCGGCAGCCGAGATGAAGCATGGACCTATCGCTTTAATTGATGCCGAAATGCCGGTGGTAGTGATTGCAACACAGAGTCATCTCTATGAGAAGGTGCTTAGTAATATTCAGGAGATTAAAGCGCGCAAAGGGCGTGTCATCGCTCTGGTAACTAAGGGCGATAAAACAATCAGTCAGTTGGCCGATATCAGCATCGAACTGCCGTCGACACTCGAATGCCTCGATCCGCTACTGACAACTATCCCGCTTCAATTGTTGGCTTATCACATTGCCACTTGCAAAGGGATGGATGTGGATCAGCCACGAAATCTAGCTAAGTCGGTAACTGTAGAGTAAGCGTTGAAGAGGTACCAAAACAAGAAACACAAGAAGAATAAGGAAATAAAACAGATACAACCAAAGTTTAAAATAAAATCTTAAATGGAACAATTGAAGCATGAATGCGGTGTGGCTATGATACGCTTACTGAAACCGTTGGAGTATTATGAGGAGAAGTACGGTACGTGGATGTACGGTCTGAATAAACTCTATCTGTTGATGGAAAAACAGCATAATCGCGGACAGGAAGGTGCGGGGCTGGCGTGTGTCAAACTTGAAAGTAACCCGGGCGAAGAGTATATGTTTCGCGAACGGGCCTTGGGATCAGGGGCTATCACCGAGATTTTTAATCATGTGCATGCCAACTTTAAAGATGTTTCTAAAGAGAAACTGCATGACTGCACGTTTGTGAAAGAGCACCTCCCATTTGCTGGTGAGGTGTATATGGGGCACTTACGTTACTCTACCACTGGTAAATCGGGGTTGATGTATGTGCATCCGTTTTTACGACGAAATAACTGGCGGGCAAAGAATTTAGCGCTTTGTGGCAACTTCAACATGACGAATGTGGATGAGGTCTTTGCACGCATCACGGCTATCGGGCAGCATCCTCGGAAGTATTCTGATACGTATATCATGCTCGAACAGGTGGGACACCGCTTGGACCGTGAGGTGGAACGGCTCTTTAATTTGGCCGAAGCGGAGGGGCTAACTGGAATGGATATCACACATTATATAGAGGATCATATCGATCTGTCGAATGTCTTGCGAACTTCGAGCCGCGACTGGGATGGTGGTTATGTGATGTGTGGACTGACTGGTAGCGGAGAGTCTTTTGCTTTGCGTGACCCGTGGGGTATCCGACCGGCTTTCTGGTATCAGGATGAGGAGATAGCTGTATTGGCTTCGGAACGACCGGTTATTCAGACGGCTATGAATGTAACGGCCGATCAGATTACGGAGTTGTTACCGGGACAGGCTTTGCTTATCAGTAAGGATGGTAAGGTGCGTACAACGCAGATTAATAAGGCACGCGAAAAGAAGGCGTGCTCGTTCGAACGGATCTATTTTTCACGCGGTAGTGATGTGGATATTTACAAAGAGCGTAAATTGTTGGGCGAAAAATTGTTGCCGAATATCTTAAAGGCGATTGAGGGCGATTTGGATCATACGGTCTTCTCTTTTATTCCGAATACGGCGGAGGTAGCGTTCTATGGTATGCTGGAAGGGCTGAACAATTTCTTGAATGAGGAGAAGGTGCAGCAGATTAAGGCGCTGGGACATAACCCGACGTTGGAGGAGCTGGAGACGATTCTTTCTCGACGGATACGGAGTGAGAAGGTGGCTATCAAGGATATCAAACTTCGCACGTTTATCGCTGAGGGGAATAGCCGGAATGATTTGGCAGCTCACGTGTACGACGTGACGTACGGAAGTATCCGCCCTGGTGTGGATAATTTAGTGATTATCGATGATAGTATCGTGCGTGGAACAACTTTGAAACAGAGTATTATCGGAATTCTCGACCGCCTTTCTCCAAAAAAGATTATCATTGTCTCGTCGTCGCCTCAAGTGCGATACCCAGATTATTATGGTATCGATATGGCTAAGATGAGTGAGTTTATTGCCTTCAAAGCGGCAGTGGAACTGCTCAAAGAAAGAGAGATGGAGGAGGTGATCACAACGGCTTACCAGAAATCGAAAGCTCAAACGGGCTTGCCTAAGGAAGAGATGGTGAACTATGTGAAGGAGATCTATGCACCTTTTACAGATGAAGAGGTTTCGGCCAAAATGGTGGAACTACTTACGCCTAAAGGAACGCACGCAAAGGTCGAAATCGTTTATCAACCGCTCAAGGGACTGCATGAAGCGTGCCCAAATCATACGGGCGACTGGTATTTCAGTGGCGATTATCCAACACCTGGCGGTGTGAAACTGGTCAATGAGGCCTTTATCAATTATGTGGAACAGGTCTATCGGACGTCAGAGGAGGATAGAGGGTAGGCGTTGCGGAGGGAAGCTTCGCCGGAATTTTGTTCCTGAATAGAAAGAAATAAGCAATTCGTTAATTCGTCAAAATATAGATCAATGAGAAATGTAACTTTAATCCTTGACGACGGGAGCCGATTCTGCGGCAAGTCGTTTGGCTACGAAAAACCGGTGGCAGGTGAGGTGGTGTTTAACACAGCCATGACAGGGTATCCGGAGAGTTTAACGGACCCATCGTATGCCGGACAATTGATGACGCTGACTTATCCACTAGTGGGTAATTATGGCGTTCCTCCTTTCACCATCGAACCAAATGGGTTGGCTACATTTATGGAAAGTGAGAAGATTCATGCCGAAGCAATCATTGTCAGTGATTACTCGGAAGAGTATAGCCACTGGAATGGGGTGGAGAGCTTAGGTAATTGGTTGAAACGGGAAGAGGTACCGGGAATCACGGGGATTGATACGCGTGAACTGACTAAGGTGCTCCGTGAACATGGGGTGATGATGGGGAAAATTGTGTTCGATGACGAACCGAACAACGTCCCTGAAGCGGTGTATGATGGTATTAATTATGTGGACTTGGTGAGCTGTAAAGAGGTGATGCGCTACAACGAGGGACCGGACAAGAAGAAGGTGGTTCTGGTGGACTGTGGCGTGAAATCGAACATCATCCGTTGTTTACTCAAACGGGATGTGGAGGTGATCCGAGTGCCTTGGAATTACGACTTTAATGGGTTGGAGTTCGATGGCTTGTTTATCTCTAACGGACCGGGTGACCCGGATACGTGTGACGCGGCGGTGCAGAATATCCGACGGGCCATGATGAATGAACAATTGCCAATCTTCGGTATCTGCATGGGAAATCAGTTGCTCTCGAAAGCGGGAGGGGCTACCATTTATAAGTTAAAGTATGGACATCGGAGCCATAATCAGCCGGTACGCATGGTGGGAACTAACCGTTGCTTTATCACGTCGCAAAACCATGGGTATGCAGTGGATAATAATACGTTGGGGGCCAACTGGGAACCGCTTTTTATCAACATGAATGATGGCTCTAATGAGGGAATAAAACATAAAACGAATCCGTGGTTCTCGGCGCAGTTTCATCCGGAAGCAGCGAGTGGACCAACTGATACGGAGTTTTTATTCGATGAATTTGTTAACCTGCTAAAATAACCCGACAATAATGAAAGAGAATATAAAGAAAGTTTTACTGCTTGGATCAGGTGCGTTGAAAATTGGTGAAGCCGGAGAATTCGACTATTCTGGTTCGCAGGCACTGAAGGCTTTGAAAGAAGAGGGAATTGAAACGATTTTGATTAACCCGAATATTGCTACTGTACAAACTTCGGAAGGGGTGGCCGATCGCATTTACTTTTTACCGGTTACACCGTACTTTGTGGAGAAGGTTATCGAGAAGGAACGACCAGAGGGCATTATGTTGGCATTTGGCGGACAAACGGCCCTGAATTGTGGGGTGCAGTTGTTCAAGGAAAATATCTTGGAAAAATATGGTGTCCGTGTCTTGGGTACGCCTGTACAGGCGATTATGGATACGGAAGATCGGGAACTCTTTGTGCAGAAACTGAATGAGATCGATGTGAAGACGATCAAAAGTGAAGCGGTGGAGAATGCGGCCAATGCACGGCGCGCAGCAAAGGAACTGGGATATCCGGTTATCGTGCGTGCAGCGTATGCACTCGGAGGCTTGGGCTCTGGGTTTTGCGACAATGAGGAGGAGCTGAATGTCTTGGTGGAGAAAGCGTTTGCCTTCTCTCCGCAGGTCTTGGTGGAGAAGAGTCTGAGGGGCTGGAAAGAGGTAGAGTATGAGGTGGTACGCGACCGTTTTGACAACTGTATCACGGTGTGTAACATGGAGAACTTTGACCCACTAGGCATTCATACTGGCGAATCAATCGTAATCGCTCCGTCACAAACGTTGACGAATGCTGAGTATCATAAGCTTCGTGAATTGGCTATTCGGATTATTAGACACATCGGTATCGTAGGCGAGTGTAACGTGCAGTATGCGTTCGACCCTGAATCGGAGGATTATCGGGTGATTGAGGTCAATGCACGCTTGAGCCGCTCGTCGGCCTTAGCGTCTAAGGCTACAGGTTATCCATTGGCTTTCGTAGCAGCTAAGTTAGGCTTGGGATATGGCTTGTTCGACTTGAAGAACTCGGTGACTAAAACGACATCGGCTTTCTTTGAACCGGCACTGGACTATGTGGTGTGTAAAATACCACGTTGGGATTTGGGTAAATTCCACGGAGTGGATAAGGAGCTTGGCTCTTCCATGAAATCGGTAGGTGAGGTGATGGCTATCGGTCGTACTTTCGAAGAGGCTATCCAAAAAGGGTTGCGTATGATCGGACAAGGTATGCATGGTTTTGTCGAGAATAGAGAGTTGGTCATCCCAGATCTTGATAAGGCGCTTCGTGAACCAACAGATAAGCGTATCTTTGTGATATCTAAGGCGTTCCGTGCAGGCTATACCATTGATCAGATTCATGATCTCACGAAGATTGATAAGTGGTTCTTACAGAAACTGATGAATGTGATGCAGACGTCTGAGGAGCTGCACCGCTGGGGTAATAATCATAAACTATTGACTGAACTGCCTGTGGAGTTGCTACGGAAAGCCAAAGTGCAGGGGTTCTCGGACTTTCAGGTGGCACGGGCTATCGGGTACGATGGCGACATCGAAGATGGATTGCTCTCCGTAAGAGCGCACCGGAAGGCTTTGGGCATTGTGCCGGTGGTGAAACAGATTGATACATTGGCAGCGGAATATCCGGCTCAGACTAATTATTTGTATCTGACTTATAGTGGGGTAGCGAATGATGTGACTTATTTGGGCGACCATCAATCAATTGTGGTACTTGGATCGGGCGCATATCGCATTGGCTCATCGGTGGAATTCGACTGGTGTGGCGTGCAGGCTTTGAAGACTATTCGTCAGGAGGGCTTCAGAAGTGTCATGATCAACTATAATCCAGAAACGGTATCGACCGATTATGATATGTGTGATCGCCTTTACTTTGATGAGCTGACGTTCGAACGGGTGATGGATATTCTTGAGTTGGAGAATCCACACGGTGTGATTGTCTCTACCGGCGGACAGATTCCAAATAACTTAGCGATGCGTTTGGATGCACAACGTGTGCATATTTTGGGGACAAGTGCTAAGAGCATTGATAATGCAGAAGATCGTGAGAAATTCTCGGCTATGCTAGACCGTATCGGGGTAGACCAACCGCGTTGGCGTGAACTGACTTCGATGGAGGATATTAATGAATTTGTCGATGAAGTGGGATTCCCGGTTTTGGTTCGTCCATCGTACGTACTCTCAGGGGCGGCTATGAATGTTTGTTCTAACCAGGAGGAGTTGGAACGTTTCTTGCAATTGGCTGCCAACGTCTCTAAAAAGCACCCAGTAGTAGTGAGCCAGTTTATCGAAGAAGCCAAAGAGGTGGAGATGGATGCGGTCGCACAAAATGGGGAGATTGTAGCTTATGCCATCAGTGAACATATTGAGTTTGCAGGTGTGCACTCGGGCGATGCAACAATTCAATTTCCGCCTCAGAAACTGTATGTGGAAACAGTGCGTCGAATTAAACGTATCAGCCGCGAGATCGCTAAGGAACTGAATATCTCTGGACCGTTCAATATTCAGTATCTGGCTAAAGATAATGATATCAAGGTGATTGAGTGTAACCTTCGGGCGAGTCGTTCATTCCCATTTGTGAGCAAGGTGATTAAGATTAACTTTATCGAACTGGCTACCAAGGTGATGTTGGGTCTACCGGTCGAAAAGCCTTCGAAAAACTTGTTCGAACTGGATTACGTGGGTATCAAGGCTTCGCAATTCTCGTTCAATCGCTTACAAAAGGCCGACCCTGTATTGGGAGTCGATATGGCTTCTACTGGTGAGGTAGGATGTATTGCCGATGATACATCGGGAGCGGTGCTTCGCTCTATGCTGTCTGTAGGATACACTATTCCGAAAAAGAACATTTTACTATCTACAGGAACGATGAAGCAAAAGGTGGCCATGATGGATGCTGCACGGATGTTGATAGAGAATGGCTATAAGCTCTTTGCAACAGGTGGTACGCATCGTACACTGGCCGAGAATGGAATAGAAAGTACACTCGTTTATTGGCCAAGCGAAGAGGGACAACCTCAAGCGTTGGAGATGCTACGCAACAAGCAGATTGATATGGTGGTGAACATTCCCAAAAATTTGACGTCTGGTGAGCTGACTAATGGGTATAAGATCCGTCGCGCTGCCATCGACTTGAATGTTCCATTGATTACCAATGCGCGTTTGGCAAGTGCTTTTATCCATGCTTTCTGTACGCTTAATATCGACGATATTGCCATCAAGAGCTGGGACGAGTACAAGTAATGGACTTTTTGAAAAGAGTGACTAAGAGTTAACTCTAGAAATAAGAATCGAGTAGGAGGGTGTGATGAAAGAAAATCACACCCTCTCTCTTTAGAAAAAGAAAAACAGTCTCCGTTTTATTGCATATCTCACGACTTTGAGTTAACTTGCACCACTAAATCAAAAAAAACAACAATATAAAAATAGTTTATTATGGATAATCATATCGTGATCATGGCAGGTGGCATCGGTAGTCGATTTTGGCCGATGAGTACACCCGAATGCCCGAAGCAATTTATAGACGTCATGGGATGTGGAAAGACCTTGCTTCAACTCACGGTAGACCGTTTCAGTGGTATTTGTCCACTATCCAATATTTGGGTGGTGACTTCCGAAAAATACGTCGGTTTGGTGCATGAACAGCTACCTGAAATTCCTCAAGAGAATATTTTAGCGGAGCCTTGTGCACGTAATACAGCCCCTTGCATCGCTTATGCGTGCTGGAAAATAAAGAAGTTTCACCCCAATGCCAACATGGTAGTAACTCCATCGGATGCCTTGGTTATTGATGTGACTGAGTTTCGTCGGCTGATCTCTAAAGCCTTGAAATTTACTTGGCAAAGTGACGCCATTGCAACCTTGGGCATTCAACCTACACGTCCGGAAACGGGTTATGGCTATATAGCCGCAGCCGATCAAGTGGGGACTGATAAAGAAATTTACCGAGTTGATGCTTTTAAAGAGAAACCAGACAAGGCAACTGCCGAACGTTATCTAGCCGATGGTAATTACTTTTGGAATGCTGGGATTTTCATTTGGAATGTGCGTACCATCACCTCGTTGATGCGTCTTTATGCGCCAAATATTGCCCGCATCTTTGATCTTGTTTTCCCTGATTTAGGCACGGAAAAGGAAACGGAAGTCATCCGAAAGATGTTCCCTACTTGTGAGAAAATATCAATAGACTACGCTGTGATGGAAAAGGCACAAGAGATCTTTGTACTACCAGCCTCTTTCGGTTGGTCGGATTTAGGTACTTGGGGCTCTCTACAAACTTTGTTGCCACAAGATAAGGATCATAATGCGGTAGTGGGGCAGGAGGTTCGTTTGTTCGAGAGTCGGAACTGCGTAATTCATACACCACAAGCTAAACGGGTAGTGGTACAAGGACTCGATGGATACATCATTGCTGAGAAAGATGAAACTTTACTGATCTGTCGGCTCGATGAAGAACAACGTATTAAAGAGTTTTCTGAGTAAGACGCAGATCTGTTGCCCAAATTTTAATAGGGCCAACCGAAAAGAGTTAATTTTGCAAATAACCTAAAAGGAAGCAGGAAGATAAGAGCATATCTTCCTGCTTCCTTTTATTTACAGGTTTTCATTAAAAAACGTCTTTTAATGGATCAGTCCGAAAATCGGGTGGATCTGTTCTATTTAAATGACTGGTTGGCCTCATCTGAAAAAGACCGAATCATCTGGAAAAGTGGCACTCTAAAATGGTCTAGAAATAAAAAGTCAGTCCGAAATAAAACTGACTTTTCAACTTCATTTCGGCCTTATTAAGCAGAGATAAAGCTTTCATAAACAGATGTCTCACAGGAGTTAGTTCAATTCTCACCATCTTTTCTACACTTCACCTGCATGAAGTATACACTTCACCTGCATGAAGTATACACTTCACCTGCGTGAAGTATACACTTCACCTAGGTGAAGTATAGAAAAATCGGCTCTTTTCTGGCTTAATCTAACGGCGATAATGACTTAAGCTAGCCTTCATCTGACTA
>RZZX01000233.1 GCA_009929715.1 Bacteroidia bacterium | reverse complement strand
CTTTTTCGTTTACTAAATCAGCAGAAAACATCTTGCATATATCAAGAAATTTAGCGAATATTGCATATAAGTTGTGCATAATTGAGCTGTATATTAATAATTTGATCACCATTAAAATACTAATAATCAATGATATGCACAACTTATTTCCTGACATTTTTTAGTGAATTAATTCCGTCAACGGGTATTAGTTTATCTTATTGAAGAAAAACCCTCCAAAAGGAAAGACTTCAGGAGGATTCTTCAACTATAGGGTATTTAACAGATTATCCTAAAAACATCTTCATATCCTCATCCGGCGTGGTAATTCCTCCAATACCAAAATTATCGATTAGTACCTTCGCCACATTCGGTGAAAGGAATGCAGGAAGTGTAGGTCCTAAGTGGATATTTTTCACACCTAAAGAAAGCAGAGCCAGAAGAACGATAACCGCTTTCTGTTCATACCAGGCAATATTATAAGCTATCGGCAACTCATTTACATCATTCAGTTCGAACACTTCTTTCAGTTTCAAGGCGATCAGCGCAAGCGAATAACTATCATTACATTGTCCGGCATCCAGTACACGTGGGATGCCGCCTATATCACCCAATGGCAATTTGTTATAACGATATTTAGCACATCCTGCGGTAAGGATTACCGTATCTTTCGGAAGAATCTCAGCAAATTCTGTATAATAGCTGCGGCTCTTCATACGTCCGTCGCAACCTGCCATCACGAAGAACTTACGGATAGCGCCTGATTTTACAGCATCGACTACCTTATCGGCCAGTGCGAATACCTGTTCATGGGCAAAACCTCCGATGATTTCTCCTGTCTCGATTTCAGTAGGGGCTTTGCATTGTTTAGCGTGTTCGATCAGTTTTGAAAAGTCTTTCGCTTGTCCGTTTTTGCGGTCTTCAATGTGTGTGAATCCACTGAAGCCGGAAGCTCCTGTAGTATAAACCCTGTCTGAATAAGTGGAAGTGGAACGGGGCGGAACAATACAGTTGGTTGTAAACAAGATAACACCGTTGAATGATTCGAAATCTTCATTCTGACGCCACCAGGCACTACCATAGTTACCTGCGAAGTGCTTGTATTTCTTAAATGCCGGATAGTAATGTGCCGGAAGCATTTCGCTGTGGGTATACACATCGACACCGGTACCTTCGGTCTGTTCCAACAGGTCTTGCATATCGCGCAGATCGTGTCCGGATATCAATATGGCAGGATTATTACGTACACCTATATTTACCTTTGTTATTTCCGGATTGCCATAAGTTGATGTATTTGCTTTATCGAGCAGCGCCATTGTTTTCACACCGTATTCTCCGCATTTCAAAACTAATGCTGTTAATTCATCGGCAGAAAGTTCTTGAGTGGTAGCAACCAATGCTTCTTGCATAAAGGCTTGAATTTCTTCATCATCAAAGCCCAGATTTACGGCATGTTCTGCGTATGCAGCCATCCCTTTTAATCCATATGTGAGCAATTCACGTAAAGAGCGTACATCTTCGTTTTCTGTTTTAAGTACGCCGACTGTAGCAGCTTTCGCCTCCATTTCATCCAAAGAGTTCCCTCTCCAGGTCATACAATCGCAATCGGCAGTGATATTTCCTGCCTCTGCCGCAAGCTTATCGCGTAAAGCGATAGCTTCCTGAATACGAGTTACAAAACGTTCCTTGTCGAAGTTGGCATTGGTAATCGTCATAAAGAGCGACTCCATCACAAAGTGATTGGTCTCTGCCGATACCTCAATTCCTTTCTTTCGCATTTCTACCGTATAACGGGAAATACCCTTTAACAGGAATATCAATAAATCCTGTAAGTTAGCCACATCGGAAGTCTTTCCGCATACTCCTTTCACAGTACAACCTTTGTTCTGTGCTGTTTCCTGACATTGATAGCAAAACATGTTCATCTTTCTTTGATTTTAATTGTTTATATCCAGTTATCTTCTACTATTTCTCCTTCTATACCTATAACAACCTTTTTAAC
>RZZX01000099.1 GCA_009929715.1 Bacteroidia bacterium | reverse complement strand
GATACGGCATGATAACCGCTCATGCACCAGTTATCGTTAGCCATATGACTCCAGATTGGAAGTAATTTATGAACACTTTGCTGTTGGTGTTTGATCATCGACTTAACCATGTCAGTAGCTTCTCTCGGTTTCATTAACATTAATAAAGGGTGCTCGGCTCTATAGGTATCCCATAGTGAAAAGATGGTGTAGTTTTTGAATTCTTTTGCTTGGTGAATATTTTGATCGAGTCCTCGGTATTGCCCATCTATATCCATATAAACCGAAGGATTAATCATCGTGTGATAATAGGACGTGTAGAATAATTCTTGCTGATCGATTGTACCTTTTATCTCGATTGACCTTAACTGTTTATTCCAACTTTCACTAGCCTCACTGACTAATTGATCGAATTTTTTTGAGATAGCTTCTGCTTGTAGGTTTTTCAAGGCACCACTAGTGCTGGTTGCCGAAAATCCAACTTTGATAATCAGTTCCGGGTTCTTTTCTGTCTCAAATTCAAAGTAAGTTACTAATTTACGACCAGCCATTTCCGGGAAGTTTTGGTTTACGTTGAACTTACGCCACCAGCCTTTATATAGAATGGGTTGTTGATCTTCATAACCATAGTTTTTAATCGGTTGTGATAATGTAATAGCAAAGTAAGTGTAGTTGGTTCTTGCCCAACCATTGGTTATGCGATATCCGGTGATCAGTGTGTCGTTTTCCAGTCGTATGGAAGCCCATAGTGTTTTCCCTTCATAATTGTAGATGCCGTGATTTAGATCAAGAATGATACGTCCTTGCTGATCACTTGGAAAAGTGTATTTATGGATGCCTGTTCGTGGAGTAACTGTGAGTTGAGCTTTTACTTTGTAATCGTCTAGTATAACTTCATAATAACCAGGAGCCGCTTTCTCTGTCTCATGCGAGAAACGAGAACGATAACCATTCTCTGGATTGTCTGCTGTTCCCGGTTTTAGTTTTATCGGGCCTGTAGTAGGCATGATAAGCACATCTCCCAGATCAGCATGTCCGGTACCGCTCATATGTGTATGGCTGAATCCAACAATCGTTTTATCATGATACTGATATCCGGCACAATATTCGTAGACTCGTGATTGGTATACTCCGTTTATATTATGTGGTATTGTATCGGTATCTGGGCTCAGTTGTACGATTCCAAATGGTATACAAGCTCCTGGAAACGTATGTCCCATACCATCGGTTCCTATAATGGGATTGACGTACTCAACTTGTGCCATAGTGGTAACTGTCAACGAGATTAATGAAAATAATGAGGTGATTTTTTTATACATAGCTAATCTGATGGATGATGAAGATCGAGGTGAATTTGAATCAATGATGAAGAATGATTTTCCGCTCCTTGATTCAATAGGAAGGAGCGGAAATTTTTTTAATAGATTCTTTTCTCAGTTTTGAGTAGCATTAATAGTCTCTATTTTGTTGCTTAGCGATCACGGGATTTCCTTGCATTTCTGATTGAGGAATAGGCAGGATGCGATGGTGATCATCTACATTTAGAGTCTTATTGATCATTGGTTTATAAATCGGCTGATTGAAACGGCGCATATCGAAGAAACGATGCCCTTCATAGCACAATTCTCGTCGTCTCTCTAATAAGATTTCATTCAGTAAATTTTCCTTGCTGGAGTAAGTTTGATTAATCCATCCGTTAATACGTGATGCACGCAACTGATTGAGAAGAGTGTTGCTTTGGGATAATTGACTGTATGCTTTTGCCTCGGCCATGATAAGTAACATTTCTGACGAGCGCAATAGCTTCTGATTGGCTAAACCTACATTTTCGGTTGTTCCTTTGTATTTGTTTACTCGCTTGACACTTACTCCATCACGATCTACTCCATCTCCAATGAATAGTTTTAAACGAATGTCGGTGGCAGGGTAGCTGTTTATTAGTTCTGTTGATGGCTCGAATGAACTACTGTTGTCTGCGCTGAAGAAAATTGTTCCGATAGCTTCTTCGTTAGCTAGTCGCTTAAGTTCAAATATGACCTCTGTGTTACGGCTATCGTCCCAAATAGAAGGATATTCGTTGATAGAAGCTATTGGCATTTGAACTAATACTTCGGAAGCATACTTATACGCCATTTCGTAGTTTTTCTCGTAAAGATAAACGCGAGCTAATAATGCTTTAGTAGCTGTTTGTGAAGCATATCCTGGATTCTCAGGAGTGGTTTGTGTCAATAATGGGATAGCGGCGTTGAGATCTTTTTTAATTTCGAAAAAACATTCTGAAACCGAATTTCTCCCTAAGGTTTGTAAAATGACTAAGTCTTTAGAGTAGGGAATGCCAAAACTTTCTTTGTTGTCGAAATTCGAAAAGAAACGAAGCAGATCTAAGTAGGTATAAGCGCGGATGAATAATGCACTACCGATGCAGTTCTCTTTTAGTTTGGCTTCGTGCGTATTGTTGGAGTAAACTCCTTCTGCACCATGAATCACTCGATTGGCCATGCTGATTACCGAATAATAAGAAGACCAAAGCGTATTGTGATCACCAGTTGCTGCGCTGTAGGTCCATTGGTAAGAATCGTCTCCGGCTCCACCGTTTTGTCCACCTTTGTAAACATCATCAGATAATACCGCACTAACACTTATGGTGTTTTTCATCGACATTTTAGAATATGCTCCTATTAGAGCTTGTTCTAGAGTTGATACAGAACTGAATATTTCGTTATCGCCTATTTTATCCGTTGGTTCTAAATCTGTGAAAGAGCAGGAAGAGACGGATATCATTAGTCCGGCAAAAGCTATGTAATTAATTATCTTTTTCATACGAATCATTATTGAAATTAGAAACTGATATTGACGCCTAAGGTCATACTAATTGGTAATGGATAGGACATGTAGTCTATCGAACCGTTTACTTCAGGATCCTGACCTCTATAAGAAGTAAAGGTTGCTAAGTTTTCTCCTTGACAGAATATAGCCATTGATTTTACGACTTTTAGTTTGTCAAGTATTTTTCTTGATGGAGTGTAAGCTAATCGTAGTGTCTTTAGTTTTAAATAAGAGCCGTTTTCCAGGAATTGTGAGGCCCATGGACTTGGGTTGTTTTGGGAACCAAATCGTGGCGTGTTTGTTATATCTCCTTCTTTTCTCCACATATCGAGCATATAAGCGGGCTTATTCCCGTTGAAATTATGATTGTCTAGGAACCAACGGCTTGAATTCATAATATAGAATCCGAGAGCGTAGGTGAAGTTGGCTGATAATTCAAAGCCTTTATAACTCACGCTGGTATTGAATCCTCCAAACCATGGAATTTCCGATGATTTGAATTTGTCTACTGCTGGAGCTTCTGAGATATTTTCCGTCTTTCCTCCTTTTTGATCATAGAACCAAACTTCACCTGATTGAGGGTTAACGCCTGCCCATTCGGTCATATACCATGTTCCTAATGGTTTTCCAACTTCATAAATGACATCACCATCTACGAATTTATTTTCTGCATTTGCCCATGTCCCTAGATCGGTTATTTCATTTTTGTTGTATGTGATATTGGCTCCAATGTTCCATTCGAAATCTTTTGTACGTATAGGAGTTCCGCTCACTGCAAGCTCGATACCGCGATTGCGAACTGAACCTGCGTTTGTTTGTATGTCACCGAAACCTGAAATTTGTGAGATTTTTTTCCACATCAGCAAGTCTTTGGTTGTTTTATTGTAGAAATCGACTGTAGCATTTAATCGATTTTTGAACATTCTTAAATCAATTCCAAGGTCGAATTGTTGAGAGGTTTCCCATTTTAGGTTTTTATTCCCCAACTCGTTATTGGCATATCCAGGTTTTCCATTATAGCTAACTTTGCTATAGCCGTCGAAAGAGCTAAAATCGGCAATGCCATCTTGGTTACCAGTTGTTCCGTAGCTAATACGCATTTTCAATTGATCTATTTGGTGGAACTGCTCCATAAACGTTTCGTTTCCTAAATCCCAGGCAGCGCCAGCAGACCAGAATATTGCTCCTTTGTTATTTCCTACGAATTTTGACGATTCATCGTAGCGTAAGCTTGCCGAGGCACTATATCTATTGTCGTAGGTATAGTTCCATTGAGTGAAAGTCGATAGTAGGTTGCTGTGTGTCTTGCCACCACCTATACGAGGAGGGTTTTTAGACGTTCCGGTTTTGTCGCCAATGCCTGCAGGTGTATCAGTCATGAACTGGTCTAAGTCATATCCTGTTTGGTTGAATCCAGAATATACACCGTCGAAAAGTTCAAAACCAGCAACGCCAGATACCGAATGTCTTTCTTTGAATATTTTGTTGAAATTTAATGTATTGGTCCAAGTGTAACGGCGAGTGTCTGAAGTTGATTGTTGAAGATATCCTTTATTGCTCGTTGACTTTGGATGTTGTCGATCTAGGGAACTTGTGTTTTTTTTACCATAGTAGTCAATGCCAAAGTTAGTTTTAAAACGTAACCAATCGGTAAAGCGAACATTGAGGTAAGCCGATCCCACTAGGCGAAGTAGATCCGCATTGCGCTGGAAGTATTTATTGATCAGGGTTGGATTATCGCCGTTGTACCAATTCTCAGGTGACTCATACGGATAAGCCAATAGAGCAGTAAACCAAGGGTTGGTCCAACCGATACGACCTTCGCCGGTATTAGGATCTGTGAATTTTGAATTAGAGTATCCCGTGCTCGCATTGATACCGAAATCGAATAGATTATTAATCTTATGATCAAGATTAACACGTGCTGAATAACGTTTCATTTCAGAACCAACCAATGAGCCTTCTTGGTCAAGATAAGAACCTGATACAAAGAATTTTGTTTTTTCAGTACCTCCTGAGATTGTTATGCTATGATCCATGGTTATTCCGGTTTGAGTCATCTTATCTATCCAATCAGTATCGGTAGAACGTGCTGTGGCTAGGCGACTTGCTCCGGCTGTTAGTTCTTGTTGCTCAGCTGGTGTAATGGTTCCAGAATTTGCTTTTTGTTCTAATCCCAACAGACGCATCAATGGAAACGATTTTGAATACGGACTTGCTCCAACGCAGTAGCTTTGATAAAGAATGTTTTCTGCCCCAGTCATCATGCGGCTTTCCGGTTTGCGAAGCATCGACATGCCTACCTTTAAATTATAGCTGACCTGTGTTTTACCTTCCGAACCTTTTTTTGTGGTCACCACAATGACTCCATTGGCGCCTCTTGAACCGTATATGGCAGTTGCTGAGGCATCTTTTAAAACTTGAACGTCTTGTATATCATCATTGTTTAGTGAAGCAAATTGTGCTGCTTCGATCATGATTCCATCGAGAATATACAAAGGCGTGTTTGATCCATTGATTGACCCTGTTCCACGAACTCTTATTTTCACATCATTACTACCCGGTTGTCCTGATCCCGTGGAAATCATTAATCCGGCTATTTTACCTTGTAGACGGTCTTCTAAGGCCGCCGATGTCTGTTGCCCGATTTTGTCACTTTTGATTTGATCGATTGCTCCTGTAATTTGTCCGCGCTTTATCATGTTGTAACCCACGATTACAACATCTTGTAAACTGATGACATCTTCAAAGAGGGTGACATTGACCGTGGACTTTTCATTAATATCTACTTCTACTGAAGAATATCCGATATATGAAAATAATAATTTGGTGACGCCATCGGGTATCTCGATTGTAAACCGTCCGTTTAAATCAGTGATGATTCCTGTATTGCTTCCTTTCGCTAGAATAGTGGCACCAATAATTGGTTCATGGCTTTTGTCTTGAACTAATCCTTTGATAATTCTAGAGTGTTGTTGCTTCATGCTTTTTTCTGATGAATTTAGCCTGCTTGTTTCTCCTTTAAGCGCATTTGCGTTCATTGGAAAAACAGAAGCTAATGATAAAGCAACGATGCAAGTCTTTTTTAGCATTCCTGAGGTGGACTGCGAACCTACAAAATGATTTTTCATGTGATTTTGTTTAATAAAATAAGGTTGAACTATCTATTTCTAAGTGAATGAACTTCACTAATGCAAATTAAAGGGAAAGAAAATCAATGGCTGTTCTCAGTCATGCCAAAATGATGTCACACTAAAAAAAGTCTCTGTAGAGCATAAATGGCACAATAGAGCACACTTATTGAGTCTTTTTTAGTATTTTGAACGCTAGAAAGGAAGCGTATAAATGGGTTTGTCTCTGAATAAATTCTTCTGTTGCGGTTCTTGATGATTTTATTCTTCTGTAAATTCTTTTTTTGGACAGTTCTGTTTGTAAATTCTCGGGGTTACTCCATACCGTGACGAGAATTCTTTGTAGAAATAAGATCGACTTTGTATGCCAACTTCGCTAATGACTTTTTGAACCGACCAATCTGTTTCGGCTAACAAACAGGCGGCCTTTTCTATGCGATAGTTTTTAATGAAGTCGGTTGGTGATAGGTGAGAAATTTCCTTGAATTTTCTATAGTATTGTCGTGAACTGATATTCATCTTCTCGGCTATGAATGACGTGTTTAGATCTTCTTTATCTAAATTAGCATCCAATACCGCCAATAATTGTTTGGCAAAGGTTGCTTGTTCAGGTGTTTCACAGATGATTGATTTTTCTTTTTGTCCAGGTAAGTCGACTAAAATGACTTCTTTCCTATCAGTTTGTCGGTTCACGGCTAGATCTATGATCTCTTTTACAAATAAAATATTATAAGGCATGATTACAAATCCATCCGCCAACTTTTGAAGTTCTTTATGCAGAAGAAAAGTAGCTTTCCATTTCAGTATAGGGATGAATGCAGTATGAATTAGTAAACCTTTGTGACTTTGAATATATTCCATGAATTTATCTTCTTCTTTCTGATAAATCATTGTATCGGGCATAAAAACTTCTGGAGAGTTCTTTTTCAGATATCCGAAAGCTTCTTGAATGGTTTGTACAGCGTGTATGTTATAGTTATCGGAAAGAAGATCATTCATTAACCAAATAATCTCCTCTTTATCTTCTAAAAGAAGAATTGTTTTTTTTGTTTTAACTTCTATCGGTAATTCTTGTTTTTTTTTCATCACCGGAAAGGTGATTTGAATGTTTTGTTCTTTCTGTCTTAAGACACCGTTCATGACCTTCATGGCATAGAGATAGAGCCATTTATGAAAATAATGCATCGATTGGTTTTCTGATCTAGGCGAAGAATAATTATTAACTTGCAGGATCTTATCTGCAATGTCGTGGGGTACGGTCAATTCTATAATTAAACCTTCGGCAGTTAGATTCGACGTTATTATCACCTTCGTTTTGGCAGTTGCTGCCTCTGCGTAAAGATAGTATAAGATATAGCCTAAAGTCTGTTTAGGCAAATAAACATCAAGTGTATTATCTAATTCAATCTCTAGATCAGATAACCCGTCGTGGTTTCTATAAATCAACATACCAATAATCTCATCGGATAGTTTTTTCAGATTAACTGTGCCGTAAACAGAAATCTCTCTGGGGAGATATGTTCCGAGATCACAGTATTCTTCGGATATACTTTCTGATTTAAAAGCAACAGATAAAACGGTGTCGTGAAAAGTATCCAGCATCTTGTAATATTCTATGGACATAGAATCGATTTGGCGCAGCTGCTCACAAGTGTGACAGATTTTAGAGAGCAGGCCTACTGTTTCATGTGTTTGCTGATTGATGCCAGTTTGGGAAGTGTTGTGTGATTCACGCAACATTAACTTTTTGATCAATCGCCCTCTGCGATAATATCTTTTGGTCATGTGATAGGTATAGATGATGGCAACAATTGCGAAAAAGCAATAACCAAGATAAGCCCATATCGATAAATACCAAGGTGGGAGAATATGTATATTTAATGAGTATGATTTATATTCTGTATCGAAAATGTCTTTTTTATACCTGATCTTCAGAGTGTAATATCCATGTGGTAAGGCATTGAACGTTGCTTTGTTGTCGGGTGTAAAAGGAGACCATTCGGTGCCCTTACGACCTTCTAGTTTATATGAATATTCGAAGTTATCTCCATCGATAAAGTCGGGGGCTATAAACGAAAGAGCAAAGGAGAGGTGTATTCCTTTGAGTGATAGGGTGTTTGATGTTAAGTCGTAATAGGCATTGAAATTGTCGGTTTCTACTCCTATTGTTAAATCACGGAAATAGATGTCAGGGTGATATTCCACCTCATTCATACGTTTTTTTTCGAGGTAAAGTAATCCATCTATGCCTCCGAAGAAGAGATTACCAGTGTAGGGGCATTTGTAGAATGCGTCATCACTAAATTCGCCAATTTGTAGGCCGTTATTATAATAATAGGTATGAAAGACATTGTTCGTTGGGTTATATTTCACTAGCCCTTTGTTGGTGCTGAGCCATAGAAAGCCATTTTCATCTTCTAGTATTCCGTGGATCATATCGTTAAGGAATCCTTGCTCTTTACCTATACAAAAGACTTTTGGCGTACCGCTTGCATTGAATGTTAAACGAACAAGTCCGGATACTGTACCTAAATAGAAGGTGTTTTGTTTACGATAGATTGACAAGATATCGTTTATTGCAAACTTATCTTTGTTTCCTAATAGAAAAACACGATGCTTTAAGGTCTGTATATTGAACTTAACTAATCCCATACCTCGACTACCTAGCCAGATTACAGAATCTCCTTCTACAAGCATTGGGAAAAAGTCATTGATGTTTTTTTTTCCATCGTTGAAGATGTATTGTTTTGTTTTTTTTGCTTTAATGATTCCATTTGTCTTGTCGAGGTGCACCCGGCAAACTCCGTTCCCAGAAGTTGTTAGCCACAAGGTTGTGTCGTTTTGTTCATATATACGGTGTACGCGTTGTAAGAGTTTCGTGTCACCACTTACTGCTATAACGTTATCTTTCTGGTAATCGTAATACGAGAGTCCTGGATTTTCGGCTGAGCCTATCCAAAATCCGTTCATGTAGCGACTGGGTACTATCCCGAAAACTTGAAATTCGGTGAGTTCTCTATGATAGTTTGGTAGATTAGCCTTGTTTCCAGGAAAATAGATTGAGATGGCATTAAGGGAGGGGGTGGTGACGGTATGTTGCATATAGTTTTCTATTTTAACTAAGCCATCACCCTTTGTGCCGAACCACAGATCTCCTTTTTTATCGGTATAAATAGAACGTACTTGGCGGGTAATTTTGTTTTGTAGATGATTAAACATGAAATGAGATGCAATAGATTTCTTTTTTGAGTAAGCCATAACCCCTTGACCGTCAGTAGCTACCCAAATTATTTCTTGCATGGGATCTTTATAGATAGAAAAGATACGAACACTGCGGTCTATCACACTTTCTGAGTAATGAGAAGAAGAATCTAGCTTTATTAATCCGTTTTGTATAAAAGCGATAACAATATCGTCGTAAAATGAGATGATTCCTGTGATTTTGCCATACTTCGCAATCAACTCTCCCACATTTCGAATAAAGATTTTGGTATTACGTGTAAGGTCAAATAGAAATAGATCTTTATCTTGATCGATAAAGCTTAGCAGTCCTTCTTGATAAAAAGTGTACTCAATTTTTTTATTGTGGATATTGGTTTGTACTATTTCGTATGACTGTTTGGGGTTATTAATATGGTTCGCATGGCATTTATAAATGCTGTTATTAGTTGTCGAGAATAGCCATAAATAGCCTTTGTCGTCGACAAATGATAATTCTTTATTGAAGGCTTTACTTTTTTTAGTTGTCTTTTGGAAAGTCGATTTTGATGGTTCGTACACATAGATGTCGTCTTTATCTATAAGCCATGTATCTCCTTTGCGATTAGAATGAAGAATGAAATCGTTTTTAAAACTTTCGTACGACTCGGTTACTGTTTTTTGTTTGATGGAAAAGCGGTTTATTCCTGTGTTGGTTGATATCCATAAGCAGTTATTATCTGCAGCATTCACGTGATAGATTACATTGTTGAGTAATTGTTTTTCCACATTCATGTCGGTACGATAAATAGCCATATTTTTGCCATCATAGTTATTCAGGCCATCGTAGGTCCCAAACCACATGAAGCCTTGGTTATCTTTATATAATGAGAGTACGGCACTATTTGATAACCCTTGGCTATAGCCGATATGTGATAATGTGTATTCATCTATGGCGTTGGCATATTTGGGAATACACAAGAGTAGGATAACAATAATTAATAGGTAGTGTTTTTTCATACGTATGGTTGTGAATTACAAAAGTAGTTATTATTTTTAAATAAAGAGGATTGAATCGTTGGTTTTATCCTTGCAATGGTGTTTCATAAGCAATGGTGTTTTATAAGCAATGGCCTAAATATTGGCTATCAGTTGCTAGTTAGCAGAAATGATTCGTTTGCGAGCTAGAAGTAATAGATAATTAAGGTTCATCCGACATTTCGAGTGATACGACAATCATGAAGAGCATATAGCCTTAGTTCAAAATATCGTTCGTTTCTAAAACCATATGCCGCTCTCTTC
>RZZX01000098.1 GCA_009929715.1 Bacteroidia bacterium | reverse complement strand
AGCAGGTGAATCTCTTTTCCTTTGATAGTTACCAGCCCTTCCGATTCAAAGCTTTTTAAAACACGGATGGCATTTTCTGTGCTTACAGAGGCAAATTCGGCTAAATCTTTGCGCGACATGTAGTCGAATATGTTCAGATGTTCGGTGTTGAAGGTATCGAGGTAGAGTAGGGCACGGGCTACTTTGCCATGCATCTGTTTGGAAAGATGGCTGTTGAGCAGGGTGAAGAAGCTGTTTTCGAGTTCGCTGTAACGCTGTACCAACTGAAAGCTCATGGACGGATTCTCTTTGATAACTTGAAGCAGGTAGTCGCGCTCGAACAGGCAGAGGTTGACATCGGTTAGAGCCATCATGGAGTAGTTGCTCGGCTGGCTATTAAATAGCCCCGATAGGGCAATAAATTCGCCTTGCCCCACTAACCGTAGATTGGTGTTTCTACCGCTTGGACTTTCGATGTACTCTTTCACATAGCCTCTGAGGACGAACATCACAGAAGGGGCAAAGTTTCCTTGTTTACTGATGATGTCTCCTTGGCGAAAGGTGAGCGGTTTTTTGTGGGCTTCAAGTTCTTTCAATTGCTCTTCCGGCAGGTGTGAGAAGCAGGTGGCTCCTAGTTGTATGACGGGGAAATTAGTCAAAAGTTCATGGGCATTCATCGCGTTCAGGTAAAGAGTGAAACATCTGGTTATCTGTACAAAAGTATAAAAAATGTGGAGAGTAACACACTGAGTTCTGAAAAATGACGCCTGGAAGGGGGAAAATAGGTGCTGTGATTACCCCATGAGGGGGATTAGGGAAGCAAACAGTGAGCCGACGCTTAAACGCTGAGGTTTAAACGCCGGCTCTAAACAGATGATTAGACGACAAAAAGTTTTTTATTGAGGCCCTTCTCCGTTGATGTGTGCAAAGGATTCAACATCGAGTACGAAGCCACGAAGTGGAAAGCGTGATTGGTTGCAGACATCGCACTGTTCGATAAGGCGAAGGGCTTTTTCGGCCGTTGCGGCATCGGTAAAGCTGAAGAGCAGTATGGAATTTTCTTTGCCGTTGTGTGAACCAAACCAACCGATGTTGTGTTGGCGATTTTTATATCCGGTGATATCGGTAACACTGAAAATCTGTACGCCTGCCTCTTCGAGCAGTTGGCCAACTTTATTTTGCATTTCGCGAATGCTTAATACGATTAATAGTTTCATAATAAGCGGTGGGTTTAATGAATTTTTTTCTTTAGTAATTTAAAATAGAGCAACGGAACCACTATCAACGTTAGGATGGTTGAGGTGAGTGTACCGCCCATAAGGGAGATGGCTAAACCTTGGAATAGCGGGTCGAACAAGATGACAATGGCACCCAAGACCACCGTTCCAGCAGTTAGAATGATGGGTAGTGTACGCACGGCACCGGCTTCAATGATGGCTTGTTTCAACGGAACGTTCTCTTTTAAACGGAGGTCGATAAAGTCGATCAATAGCAGTGAGTTGCGTACCATCACGCCGGCTAAGGCGATAAAGCCGATCATCGATGTGGCGCTGAAATAGGCGCCGAAGGCCCAATGCCCGATGATAATACCAATCAATGAGAGCGGTACAGCGACCAACATGACGACGGGAGCCAGGAAGTTCTGGAACCAGCCAACGATGAGCAGATAGATCATCAGCAAGGCAATGGCAAAGGCTATGCCTAGGTCGCGGAAGACATCGTAAGTGATCTGCCACTCTCCATCCCATTTCATGGAATATTGCTCTTCGTTCTCTGGTGCGGCGTTGTGCAGCACGTTGAGCGAGGTGCCATCGGGTAGTTGTACCTGATCGAGTTTCTTGTTGATTTCAAGCATGGCATAGGCAGGGCTTTCTAACGCACCCGCTAAGTCGGCCGTGACCATCACCACGCGTTTCTGATCTTTCCGCCAGATGCTTGTTGCCTTGGTTCCCTCTTTCACTTCGGCTATATCGCCCAAAAGAACGGTTTGTCCCAAGCTGTTTTGGATTGGGAGGCTTTTGAGAGCCTCTACCGACGTACGGTCGGGCCGACTTAACTCCAGATGGATCGGGATAGGCGATAGGCTTGCCTCCTGATGCAGCACACCGATGGAACTGCCCGATACAGCGGTTCGTAAATTCTCGGTCACCTTGGCCGGTGCCACTCCTCTGAGCATGGCTTTCTCCTTATCGATGCTGAATGTCACCTCTCTTTGAGGTTCTTCGATCATCACATCGGTATCGACCACTCCGGTTGTTTGCTTAAAGAGTGCTTGTAGCTGGTGGGCAATCTCTATCTGGGTCTGGTAATCCGGACCATAAACTTCTGCCACGATAGTCGACAAGACTGGCGGGCCGGGAGGTACTTCCACCACTTTGACATTGGCTCCCCAGCGTTTGGCTATCTCCTGAATGGGCTGACGCATTTTCTTGGCAATGTCGTGACTCTGAACAGAACGATCGTTTTTATCAGTCAGGTTCACCTGAATGTCCGCCATGTTCTCTCCTTTGCGCAAGTCGTAATGACGCATCAAGCCGTTGAAGCTGATAGGAGCAGAGGTGCCCACATACGTTTGGTAGTTCGTTACTTCGGGCTGTTTGGCCACAAATTCAGCAATCTCCTTGGTGACGCCTGCCGTCTGTTCCAGTGTCGCACTCTCTGGTAGGTCGATGACAACCTGAAATTCATTTTTATTGTCGAACGGCAACATCTTCATCGGCACTACTTTGAAGTAGAACAGAGACATAGAAGCCAAGAGTAATACCAAAGTACCGATCATGAACGTCCACCGTTTGCGGCGCGATTCGAGCATGGGGGTGATGGCTTTGGCGTAATAGCGGTAGAGCTTGGTTTGACTCAACTCATACTCTGCCGGCTCTTCTTGCGCTTGTTTCGACTTCCGATCTTCTTTGTGACGAAGGAAGATATAGCCCAAATAGGGGGTTAGGGTCAACGCTACAATCAAAGAGAAGGTCATGGCGATAGAGGCGCCGATAGGCATCGGGCTCATGTAAGGTCCCATCAATCCGGAGACGAATGCCATTGGTAGTACAGCGGCAATCACAGTCAGCGTAGCCAAGATGGTGGGATTACCTACTTCATTGATGGCAAAGAGGGCTGCCTGACGGAGAGAGAGGTATTTCATCTTGAAGTGCCGGTGCATGTTTTCGGCAATGATGATGGAGTCGTCTACCACAATACCGGTCACGAAGACGAGTGCAAACAGGGTGATGCGGTTGAGCGTATAATCCATGAAGTAGTACGCAAACAGGGTCAGGGCAAAGGTGATCGGAACGGATAGGAAGACTACCAATCCGCCACGCCAGCCCATCGCTAGCATCACAAAAAGGGTGACGGCAATGATGGCACCTGTTAAGTGCACCAAGAGTTCCGATACTTTTTCTGAGGCCGATTCACCATAGTTGCGGGTGACCGAGACGTGTGTATCTGAGGAGATGCTGCTTTTTTTCAGTTGTTCTACCTTGCTAAGAATCTTTTCCGATAGTTTCATAGCATCTGTTCCCTCTTGTTTAGCGATGGCGATGGTGACCGCTTGATAGTCTGAGGGGAACGTCTGTCTTAAGTTGGCAGGGGCATCGACCCCGTAGCCGAAGGAGCTGTATTGAGTAGCTTCCGTGGCAGGTCCTTCGGTAATGGTTGCGATGGCCGAGAGGTAGACTGGGTGACCTTGGTTTTGTCCCACGATGAGTTGTTCCACATCTTGACGGGTATGGAGGAAGTTGCCCGAGCCCACGGCATAGGTCTCATTGCCTTTATAGAGGTTGCCTGCTTGCATCTGGAAATTGGCGGCTTGCATGTAGTGTGCTACCGTGGCTAGGTCGAGGTTGACACCGGCCAACTTCTCTTTATCGATTGTCACATTCACTTGGCGTGGCCGACCGCCGATAAGGGTCACGTCCGTTACGTGCTGAATCTTTTTAATCTCATTGCGAAGCAATTCCGCTTGTTGCCGAAGGGTATAATCACTCTCTGTCTGGCTCCAAAGCGTCAGCGCTAGTACCGGCACATCGGTGATGGAACGCGTCTTGATCAGTGGCATGGAGGCTCCTTGCGGCATTTTGTCCATGTTCTTCATCAGCTCGCTATAAAGGCGAACGAGTGCTTGTTCTTGGTTCTCACCAACATAGAACTGCACTGTCAGCATGGCCTGATCGGTCATGGAGGTAGACATGATGTGCTCTACCCCTTGGATATTCGAGAGGGTTTTCTCTAGCGGAGCTATCACTTTGCTCTCCATTTCGGCGGGAGTAGCTCCCGGCATACCGATAAAGATATCGGCTACGGGCAGATTAATCTGAGGCTCCTCCTCGCGGGGGATGAGGTATACACTATATACACCCAGTAATACAAAAGCAATCATCAACAAGAGTGAGAGTTTGCTTTGTAGAAATCCCTTGGCTATTTTTCCGGCAAATCCTTCTTTCATGGGTGTTCTTTATTTTTGGGGTTTAACGTTCATTCCATTCTCGAGTGGGGTGTTCTGGGGTAGAATCACTTGATCGGTTGGCTTCAGTCCAGTGGTAACTTCGGTCTGTTCTGGAGTGACTTTGCCGGTACGTATCCATCGGAGTGAGGCTGTTTGGGTAGCCGACACGACAAAGACACCTGTGAGTCCGTCTTTGTGGACAACTGCTTTGGTTGGGATCAATAAATTACCGGTACTTGTTTGCTGACTTTCTGCTACCGGGATTACGACCTGAGCATACATGCCGGAGTAGAGTTTCTCCCGTTGTTCGGCAGGAACGGCCAGTGTGATTTTATACTGTCCGCCGGTTTCGACCGACGAACGGCTCTTTTCGGTGAGTGGTGCTTCGAAGGCGAGGTGAGCCGATTTGATTGTCACCACCGCTTTCATACCTGTTTTTAGACGATTGATATCCGATTCGGTCACAGAGCTCTCCACCACCCAATCGTTTCCTTTTTCGATCACAATCAGGGGTATACCTGGGTTGGCCAATGCCCCCAAATCGATGTTGATTTGTGACACCACGCCGCTGAATGGAGCGGTGAGTTGGGTGTATGCCCGATTGGCGGCAACCTCTCTCTTCATCTGGCGTGCAGCTTCCACCTTGGCTTTCATCGACAGATAGTGTAAGTGTACATTCTCATACTCTTTCGTAGAGACCGTTTGGCGTGAGAGCATAGCGGCAAACCGTGTTTCGTCTTTTTGTGCCAGTTGGTAGGCTGCTTCGGCCTCTGCAATCATGGCGTCGACCTGCGCTTTTTTGGCTTGTAGCTCTTCATCGGAGATGGTGAGCAACAATTGGCCTTGTTGGACAGCTTCGCCTTTCTTTACGCGGATGGATGTGACACTCCCCATAAGGCGAGTACCCAGTCGGGCGATCTCTTTCGATTGTACCTGTCCGTTGGCTATAATTCGGTTGCCGTTGTCAGATAAAGGAGTGATAACCTGTACCGGAGTTGCCGGTGTTTGAGTGGTCGAAGGTGTACCAGTGTTGGAACAAGCAGAGACGGTTGCCCCTGTTGCTACGATTAATGCGAGTAGATATACAGTTGACTTTTTCATTTCAAGTATTTTTTAGTGATTCGTAGATGTTAGAAAAGCGAGGTAAGCCGTGGTCAGGTTCTGCTTGAAGGTGACCACCTTCTCCCGAAGTTGCGCTTCAGAAAGGCGTGTTTGGATACGCAATAAATCGGCCGTTGTAGACAACCCCTGTTGGTAGCGATCGGTCTGAATAGCCAGTGCCTCTTGCGCTTGCGCTACCACCGTAGTCATCTGTCGAGCCTCTTGAGTTAAATCGGTAAGCTGACGTAAGCTCTTCTGATACTCCGCTTGCGCTTGCGCTTCTGCTTCACTTAGGCGACTCGCCATTTGCTGGCGTTCCCATTTGGTAGCCTTTATCTGATGCAGGTTTTGAGTGCCCGAAAAAAGTTTCCACGACAAGCGGATACCTGCCAAATAGCTATCCGAACCGAATCGGAACGGCTTGGGGTCATTAAACTGATAGTTGCCGAACGCATTAATGCGTGGGACAAACGCCATCTTAGAGGCTTTCAGTTTCTGGTTTATGGCCGATAAGCCAGCTTGAAACGCTAAGATGTCTGTCCGGCTATTAAGGTTTAGTGCCGGAATGCTCCGATCAGATAAACGGATTGCATCGACCCGGTAAACCGTACCCGAAGGTTGGCCCATCAATAGGCTCAACTGATCAGAACTGTTGGCTATCTGACTCACAGCATTCTGGTGAGCGGTTGTCATCTGTTGTTCGAACACCTGCGCTTCAAGAAAGTCGGCTTTCTGAATCACCCCTTGTTGCGCCATATCGCCGGCCCGTTTTAAAAACATGCGAGCAGTTTCGAGCGCTTGTTGCATGACCTCAGCACTCTGGTGCGCTAGCGCCACTTCGGCATACGCTTGTTTCACTTGAAAGATGAGATACTCCTCCCGACGTTTCTGGCTCCACGCTTGCATCTCGGCATAAGCTCTCGCACTGCTGCGTTGGAAGATAGCATCTAGATTAAAAAGCGGTTGGACCACCTCTATTTGGCTTGAGAAATCTTTGTTGAAGCCGGGGTGATTCAAGCGAGTCGGATCGAAATCGGCCGCACTGACTTGCTGTTCTTGCAGTTTGAATCCGAAAGCATTGAGCGGATTATTGGTGAAATAGGCATTGTAAGATAGTTCTACTTGCGGCATGAATACGGCATCGGCCCCTCTGCTCTGTTCCTTTGCGATACGGGCTGTGTAGGTAGCCTGTCGCAACGACTCGTTGTGTATCAAGGCCGAGTCTATCGCTTGATCCAACGACAAGTAGGCATTGGCTTTGTCTTGTGCCATAACCGAGTAGGCCGACAAGAAAAGTAAAGCGGTTATTAAATAGCTCTTTTTTGTTGTTCTCATATCATCTTCTGTTTATTTTTTGCAAAGGTATGGCTCTGGAGCCTTTCTGCCCAGAAAAGAGCACTGCTGTGCGTCAGGTTATGGACTGTTGTGCAACAGCCGGTTGTTTTTTTCTTGTTTTTAGATGTCCGATAACACAGAATTATTCAGTGAAAAATGTTTGAAAAGAGGTATATTTGCACCCATTAATTTTTTTATGTCATGTGGAATATAACATTAGCCTGCAAACGTCCGTTTATCTGGCTGCGTCGTTTTAGAAAACGTTGCGGTTATGGGGTACATTCACCGTTTGCTTTCGACTTGATAACAAACGTGATTTATGAGAAACGGCCTTACTATGCTTATGCCGATTTGAGGAAACGGTGTAAGGAGCTGCAATGCGCTGGAGAAAAACGGCCCGATGGGCTGGATAAGGTCAATAAATTACTTTTTAGGTTGGTGAACCGTTGCCAGCCTCAGACAATCCTCGACTTGGGCACCCCCTCTTTATCGGCTTGTTACTTAATAGCCGGTAAATTGTCGGCACGCTATTACCAAGGAGTGACCTTTTCTGAAAGTGCTTTCCCTGAAACAGGGGCTATCGACTTTCTCTATATACACCACTATCCAGATTCGGGCGAGACAGAACGCTCTTTTCTTTCTTGTGTGAACTTGGCAACGGAACAGAGTCTTTTTGTGGTGGAAGGTATTCGCTATTCGGCTGACATGAAAGCTCTTTGGGAGCGCATCCAGAATCATCCAAAAGTGGGTATCACGTTCGATTTATATGATGTGGGGCTGATCTTTTTTGATCTAAAAAAAATAAAAGAGCATTATCTTGTTAACTTCTAGCCGGTGGCAGACGTTCTATTTCTAAATAAGAACTATAAATAAGGAGAATTATGAAAAAAAGTCTAGTCTATACGAAAACAGGTGATAAAGGGACTACGAGTTTGGTTGGCGGTAAACGGGTCTCTAAAACGGACGACCGCTTAGAGGCTTATGGTACGGTGGATGAACTGAATGCGCATTTAGGGGTGTTGGTAACCTATCTGACGGATGAGGCTGATCGGAACTTTGTCTTGCGTATGCAATATCAGTTGTTTGCGGTGGGATCTCATCTGGCTACTGATCAGGAGACAACCGCTTTGAGACAACCGAGCATTATTAAGCCCGAAGAGGTGGTGCGCATAGAGTCTGAAATAGATAGGATGGATGCGTTTCTGCCTCCTCTGAAAGCGTTTGTTTTACCTGGTGGAGCACGAGGATCGGCTGTTTGTCATGTGTGCCGCACAGTCTGCCGACGAGCCGAACGGCGCATTTTGGCTTTAGCAGAAAAAACAACGGTTGCCGAGGAGCTATTGGCGTTTGTCAACCGATTATCAGATTATTTGTTTGTTTTATCGCGAAAAATAAACTTTGACGAACAAAAGAGCGAAATATTTTGGAATAAAACTTGTAAGTGAGCTAAAATATTATACTTTTGCCGAAAAATAGAGATTCAAGTATTAAATATTCACATTTTAATAACTTAGACTTATGTATTGGACATTAGAATTAGCGTCAAAACTGGAAGATGCACCTTGGCCTGCAACCAAGGATGAGTTGATCGATTATGCAATGCGTTCGGGTGCCCCTCTTGAGGTGATTGAAAATCTGCAAGAGATGGAGGATGAAGGCGAAATTTACGAAAGTATCGAGGATATTTGGCCGGATTATCCGAGCAAAGAAGATTTCTTCTTCAACGAAGAGGAGTATTAATTTAAAGACTGCTGGTTGAAAGCCATTAAAGTGTTTGGATAGCCACCATGTGGCAAGGCACTTTAATGGCTTTTATCGGTTTGAAGCAACCGCTCATCGAACCAAAAAGTCTGTTTATCTGTTTTAATGAAAACAATGTTGTAGAACTTAAATGAAAACGTGTATGAGAAAATTTTTAGGTTTGATCTTGATTGTAGCAGGCATGGGGTTAGCTATGCCGGCTCAAGCGCAATTCCGTTTTGGAGTAAAAGGCGGCTTAAACTTAGCGAAAGCGAGCTTTTCTAAGGGAGATTTCAATAAAGATAACTTTACGGGGTTCTTTATTGGCCCGATGGCCGAACTGACTATCCCAATCGTGGGATTGGGTGTGGATGGTGCTTTGCTCTTTTCGCAGCGTGGTGTGAAAGTCGAGGGAGAGAGTCTGAAGCAAAATGGGATCGAAATTCCTCTTAATTTGAAGTATAATATCGGGTTAGGGAGCTTGTTGGGGGTTTATTTCGCAGCTGGGCCTGACTTCTATTACAATTTTAAGGGAGATGAAACGATTAATAATGTGAAGATTGACCGTCAGACGATGGTGACTAGCTTGAATCTAGGTGCCGGTGTGAAGTTGATCAAGCATCTCCAAATAGGGGCGAATTACAACTTACCATTAAGTAAGACAGGCGACTTGGGTGACTTCGATTATAAAACGAAAATGTGGCAAGTTTCTGTTGCCTATATGTTTTAATTCCTGATGCCCTGGAATAGGAAAGGGTATTCATGAACTTTTAATCAGAAGGAGGGTTTTCAATGCGATGAAGACTCTCCTTTTTTTTCGAGTGGAGGGACGAATCTTTTTCTTATCTTTGCGGTTACGATGAAGAGATATATGGATGTTATTCTTCCTTTACCACTACCTAAGTTGTTTACCTACGCTTGGGACGATGGGATTTACCCGCTTGTTTCGGTAGGGTTTAGGGTGGTAGTCCCTTTTGGGCGGAAGAAATTTTATACGGGGATTGTGGTGCGTGTGCATGATTCGGCGCCGACAGCTTATGAGGTAAAAGAGATCAGTGCCGTTATCGATCAGTCGCCCATTTTACTTCCGCTTCAGTTTAAGTTTTGGGAGTGGATAGCCGATTATTATTTATGTGCACAGGGGGATGTTTACAAAGCGGCTTTGCCATCGGGCTTGAAACTTGAAAGTGAAACGGTGGTGGCGTATAATCCCGATTTCGAAGCGGCTGCACCGCTATCCGAACGGGAAAACCGCCTGCTCGATCTTTTGGCAAGTGAGCCGGAGCAGACGGTGACTAAACTTGAAAAGGCGAGCGGATTCAAAAACTGCCTGACTGTGGTGAAGACGCTTCTCGATAAAGGGGCTGTCTTTATCAAAGAGGAGCTTAGACAGGCGTATAAACCGAAGATAGAGGTGCGGGTGCGTCTGGTTGGTGCAGCGGAGGAGCGACGGATGAACTTGCTTTTCGATCTTTTGTCTCGTGCCCCCAAACAACTTGATCTGTTAATGTGCTTTATCGAGCTATCCGGTGTGTTGGTTGTTGGCCAGCCGATGAAAGAGGTTTCTAAGAAAGAGTTACTTCAACGGTCGGGTGTTACGCCGGCAGTCCTGAATGCTCTGGTCGACAAGAAGATTCTGGAAGTCTATCCATACGAGGTGGGGCGCTTAAAAGCTGAAGCCAGCGCCTGTCTGCCTCTCCATGATTTGAATGTTTTTCAGGAAAAAGCATATCGGGAGATTCAAACCGTGTTTGAAGAGAAGAATGTTTGCTTGCTGCATGGCGTTACTTCAAGTGGCAAGACCGAAGTCTATATCCATCTTATTGAAGCAGCTATTCGTGAAGGTAAGCAGGTGCTCTACCTCTTGCCAGAGATTGCTTTGACCACTCA
>RZZX01000232.1 GCA_009929715.1 Bacteroidia bacterium | reverse complement strand
ATTTCCACTGGTAGCGATGAAGATGTAAGTAAGATACAATCATTCATTCAGACCGATGCGGCTGTAAATCCGGGTAACAGCGGAGGAGCTTTGGTAAATACCAAAGGAGAACTGGTTGGTATTAATACGGCTATTTATTCTGAAACAGGGAATTTTGCCGGATATTCATTTGCAGTACCTATGAGTATTGCCGGTAAGGTTGTACAGGATTTAAAACAATATGGTAATGTTCAGCGAGCCATTCTGGGTGTTTCTATTCTCGATGTATCAAAATTAAATGATGAACAGAAAAAAGATGTGAAAGTAACCGAAGGAGCTTGGGTTGGTGGATTTGCAATGCCTAGTTCGGCTAAAGATGCAGGAGTTGAGATTGGAGACGTGATTGTTGCCGTTAATGATGTTGCCGTGCGTTCTACCAGTCGTCTGCAAGAGGAGATCAGTAAGTACAGACCGGGTGACAAGGTAAAGATTACCGTAAACCGCAAGGGTGTGCAGAAAATATTCAATATTGAATTACGTAATATGCAAGGTAATACCAAAATACTTGATAAGGCAGATCCTTCTGAAGTATTAGGTGGAGCATATCAAGAGCTGTCCGATAAGCGCAAGAGAGAACTGGGGGTTAACTACGGTATCGAGGTAACAGGTGTAACTAACGGTAAGTTGAAAGATGCGGGCATAAAGAAGGGATACATTATCATGTTGGTGAACGACGAGAAAATTAGTACTCCCGAAGATCTTGAACGTATTGTAGATAGTATTCTAAAAGGCAGATCGAGCGAACAGGGACTGTTTATCAAAGGATTTTATCCGAACGGTAAAACAACTTATTATGCGATCAATCTATCAGAATAAAGGTTAAAAGGATAGTTAATAGGCAAAAGATTGTTAAAGGTTTTTAATTGGTCGAGGCATAGGGTGCCCTCGGCCAATACTTTCAATTATTTTTGTTATCTTTGCACCCCGAATTTGTCAATTAAATTAATTGAATGAGACAGTTAAAGATTACAAAGTCCATCACCAATCGCGAAAGCGCTTCATTGGATAAGTATCTTCAGGAAATTGGCCGTGAAGACCTTATTACAGTTGAAGAGGAAGTAGAATTGGCGCAGGCTATTAAAAGAGGAGATCGTAGAGCGTTGGAAAAATTAACCAGGGCTAATCTACGTTTTGTTGTTTCAGTTGCTAAACAGTACCAGAATCAGGGATTAAGTTTGCCCGACCTTATTAACGAAGGAAACCTCGGACTGATCAAGGCAGCAGAGAAGTTTGACGAAACGAGAGGCTTTAA
Organism: Bacteroidia bacterium; assembly: GCA_009929715.1. GTDB lineage: Bacteria > Bacteroidota > Bacteroidia > Bacteroidales > Bacteroidaceae > Bacteroides. The sequence goes on along the minus strand of RZZX01000232.1, from coordinate 715 downwards.
GTTTATTTCGTACGCTGTATGGTGGATTCGTCAGTCCATTCTTCAGGCTTTGGCAGAACAGTCAAGGATTGTTCGTTTGCCCTTGAACCAGGTTGGCTCGCTGAATAAAATCAGTAAGGCCTTCTCTAAATTCGAGCAGGAAAACGAGCGCAAACCTTCACCGGAAGAGCTGGCCGATGAATTGGATATTCCTGTAGATAAGATTTCGGATACACTGAAAGTGTCCGGACGTCATATCTCTGTGGATGCTCCCTTTGTGGAAGGCGAAGACAACAGCCTTTTAGATGTGCTTGTGAATGACGATGCTCCCATTGCGGACCGTGCGTTGATGAACGAATCATTGGCTAAGGAAATTGACAGAGCATTAGCTACGTTAACCGAAAGAGAATGCGAGATAATCAAAATGTTTTTCGGTATTGGAAGTCAGGAGATGACACTAGAAGAGATTGGCGACAAATTTGGCCTCACTAGAGAGCGCGTCCGCCAGATCAAGGAAAAAGCAATCAGAAGATTAAGACAGGGTACTCGTAGCAAACTGCTCAAATCGTATTTAGGATAACTTCGTAAAGCGGTTGTCGCAAGGCCTTCAGTCGGCAGACTGAGGGCCTTTTGTTTTTTATTACACCAGTATAAATTGTTTTCCGGCTACCTCTTTCCCTTTGTAGTACACCGAAAGTTTCCAGATACCTTTTTTGTCTTCCACAGGTTCCCATAC
>RZZX01000231.1 GCA_009929715.1 Bacteroidia bacterium | reverse complement strand
GTCAGACTCTTCAATAGTGAGTAGTTTTGTTGCACTTGGCGTAATACGTCTATAAGCCTCTGTTTCAGGGTTATATGTAACAATGTCAATAGTAGTCGGAAAATTAGATGCCATTTGCAAAAAGTCAACTTCTGTATAAACGTGGAGCACTCTATTTGTATATAGCAGTGGGGCATCTGTAACAGCCAAATCCCAGTCAGCACCAAAACCGTCTTGCCAATCCAAATAATCAATTTGTTCTGGCTCGATACAGTCAACGCTGAACGTGTCTACTGGAGTAATTTTCTTGCCTCCTATTCTTTGGTATAAACTCATCTTTGTTGGTATTTCATTTTTATTATTTCATTCATTCTGTAGTTGCACATCGCAACCATTGCATCGTTTTTCAATTTCAATATCGCAAAACCTAGAAGCGTTTTGGCTGCTTCCTCGTCGGTTAACATTTGACGTTTGGCGATGTAGTCCAACAAGCCAAAATCCCCAAAATTAAGCAAACCAAAGCCAGCCTGTTGAGCTTCTGCAGATAGTGGAGGCTGTTTGATGCTCTGAAATTGTTCGGCCACCTCTTTTACTTGCTCATTGACGGCACGAATATAAGCAAAATAATTATAACAATCAAGTTTTTTTAGACTTTTTTTATTATCCCTAAAAATATACTCGATTATTGCAGCATCCCCACCCTTTGCAGCATTCATCAAACCGAAGTATTCATCGAGCGTGTAGTTCATTATTCGCTTTGGTAAATCTATTGCTTTAGCCGTATCACGCAACACTTCATAATCTGAAATGGTTAGCAATTTTGCGTTTATCAGCTTGTAAATCTTGGTGTAGTGTTCTGTTTTTTTTAGCTTCATAATCGTGAAAGTAAAAAAGGGAGGGATTTTAAGTGCCCTCCCTTCATTTAATTAGGTGTTGTTCTGAACCTATCGACCCACTCAGGGTGAGCGGCTAAAACTCGTTCCGCTACATCGTCTGTAATAGTGACGAAGTTATATGCAGTCCTTGTTTTTTCGTCGTACACCGACTTACTCGGTTTCAATTTGTATAGCCTTGTGTCCTCGCTATCCTTTTGACGTGCATAAATCATAAATGCAGCATCTTTTAGTTTATCAGGACACGTCGAATTTAAATCACGCTTAAATACACGCTTGTATTCCTCCTGAATTATAACAGCGTTTGAGGCGTAAGCTCCGCTGTTAATGATTGATCGCAATAGGTCGATGTTCATGGTTAAGGAGCAACAGCAGCAACTTTAAGAGCTTCGTAGTCGGCTAACGTAGTCGCATAGTCAGTATCCCACAAGTAGTTACCTGCGTGTGGTTCTGTTGTTTGCAACGTGATTGTGTAGCCGCCGTTAGTATCAGCCGAATTGCGGTCTTGTGCCGAAGCAGTCAAACGCAAAGGAGATTCTTTACCGATAATCTCGAACTTGCTTTTTGCATCACTACCAGCGTGCAATGGGCGCATAATAACCACAAATTTACCATTGTGCAAAATATCTACCTTGTTGTCAGCCGATAAACCAGCATCTGCAAAAGTAAACTGAACCGTTTTTTGTGTACGGTTACCGCTCGCACCAACGACACCAGCCTTTACGGTACCGCTGAATGGTGTTGCACCTATCATTTTGATAGGATAGCCCATTGTTCCGACTTTACGGACAACAGCGTTCCATTCGCCTCGTGGTTTGTCAGTCAAACATTCAAACGATACAATATCGTCGAAGTTCAACAGCAAGGCTTCTTCTTCGTATCCTGCAACAAGCGGATTGACGCAATCAGGAACTAAAGACGAATCCATTAAATAATCACAATTTGTAATTGCCATATTTTTTTTGTTTTTAAATGTTAATAAATAAATAAACCTAAAATGTCAGTAAAATCATTATATTGGCTAACTTCACGCCACGCTTTATATCGATGATAACAGTAGCCGATAATTTCTTCGGTAACCGCTTTTGCTTCTACCGTTTGCGAATAGCCGTCAAGTTTGGTAACAGTACCAAAACGAGTAGC
>RZZX01000097.1 GCA_009929715.1 Bacteroidia bacterium | reverse complement strand
AATATACGATGCTATTATCAACAGATCTGAGGAGCTGGGCCATATATGCGATATTTACAAATTAAAACTGGCAAGTTGAACTTGCGAAACATGAATTAGATGAATTATACACATCAACTAATGAATTATCTACAGCTAATGTCACATTTGTAACAGCAGTTATCGCTTTTGTCGTTTTCACTGAAATCTGCCCTTTAAATGTCGAGAGATACCCTATTGGTGTTTTCAAAACACTTCCTAAAGTTGTCGTATTAGGCTTCTGCATGTAGATACGTTCATAGCTAATGCCGTCAAAATCGTAAGATTTATCTTCGCTACAACTAGTAAAAACGACTGTCCCTAAAAATAATGCTCCAATCAGCACTAATATATTTTTCATTTTCATTGTGTTTAAACTATTTATTTATTAAATTTTAGAACGGACACTTCTGATTATCTTTCCATTGAGGAGTCCCAGAAGGATGTGCATTATATCCATGACCTGTTTCATCAAGCACCGTACCATCTTCCTGTAATTGACCATTAAAACGCCAATAAGCTATCAACCCTGGAGTAGTTGGAGCTACATAACATACACCATCTTCTAGTTCAGCTTGCGTACGAGCAACATTCCAGACACGACACTCACTAACGCAGCCGTCAAAGAAACGTTGATGGCCAACAGAACGTCCGATAGAAAAAGTATCAGTCCATTTATGACCATCGTAAGCCATACCCAAATTGATAGTACCACCATTTTTAGTTTCTACAGATTGGATTTGTTTACCATCCAAATAAACTCGAAGATACTGCCCATTATATACAGCAGCAAAATGATACCAACGACCTGGTTCAAAATCTATTGGAGCCCAAGCATTATAGTGATCCTTTTTATCAGGATGAGTAGCAGAGCCAATCGCAGCCATAAATTGCAAACGATTAGTAGGATTACCTGCACCATCACCAAAACGGAAAAGAACATTCTCTTCACAACCACATAGTGAACTAATACTTGAGCCACTTGTTGCATTTGTAGGGAAAGAAACCGGCATAACCTTCATTTCTAATGTCATTGCATTCAACGCTTTTACCGGACTATCATCTCCTCCAAACGTTGGAACATCCATACTATAATTTCTTGCTAAATAAGCAACCTTAATTTTAATAATTTTAGTAAGCAACACGTAAGCTGTACGAGAGGTTTCTAAAACTTTAAGTCCGCTACCATCAACGGAATGAATGCTGATAGGTAAACAGTAAGAAATACCCTCTTTAAGTTTATCTGCATCAGCAAAGACCTCCAACTGTGTAGACTGCACCTTGCCCTCTTTAATAAACACTTCATCGCCTTTTATTGAATAACTACCTTCTGGAGGTAATTGACAATTTCTCCCAGTAGTAGCATTAAATTGATCTAGCAAAGTTGGATTAGCCTGAAGAGTTACCTTAACATCCTGCTCAACTTTTGTTGACGAAGTCACTGTCAAACCTAAACTCGTTTGTCCTTCTACCAAAAACTTAACCGTTTGAGAAGTAAGAGTTCCAGTTACATAGACATTATCCCCAAAATCAGGCTCACTTTTACAGCCCGCAATAACAAACAACGAAACCAATAACAAATATAAATATTTTTTCATACGTCTAATTCTGTATCTAAATTAATAAATAGCTGGGTTCTGAATCTGAATACATTCGCGAAAGCGATAGTAAGGTTCAGGACTGTTTTCATGTACATTATAATCACGATGCATAATAAAAGCTCCAAAGCCTCCTTTACGTCCAACCGCAGGTTGATACCTGGCTTGTTCGTACATGACCGACATATCTCCTTGCCAATTGTCTCCCATATTACAACAAAAAACCACTTTTTCAATAGGCCAACTAGTGCTAGTACCTCCACCATAAGCTTGCTTAAAATAGTAATTACAAATAGGTTGAAGGGCTGATGATGGATCTCCTGGAGCATCTACACAAAGTAACTTATTTGTATCAGTCACCCCTTTCCCGTAACGTTCTTGAATAAGCTTCAAACGATCTTCTTTAGTTATATTGGGATTTGGCCCCATATATTTAGCTAAATGACTCATAAAATACTCAAAATGAGCCCCAGCCAAGAAATCGCCTTCTGGTTCATAATCAGCATCAAATCCATCAAGATCATTTTTAAACACTTCATCAAGAAAATATTCAGCATACATCTCGATCGCTTTATTAATTGCCGCATTACGTTCTTCACCTTGTGGCATAGCAATTGCTTTAAGATAAGCTTTTTTAAAATCTTTCTCATCAGTTTCAGCATCAATGCGCACAATAGCTACAGTCAACATCTTAGTCCCTTTTGTCTTTTGAACAAAACGAATTTCATTCCAAATCTCTTTATTTTCTTTAGCAGGAGCACCACCCCATAAGGAACAAATATCCAAACTATCAGGAAGTCCCATAAAACGAACAGCCATTGAATTTTGCGGTCCATATCCTGCAAACCAACCAAAAGAAATGGAATGATCACTCGCTTTATAATCACGTAAATTTTTATAATACAAATCACTATAAGTATAAGGATTCTGTATCGATTCAGCTTCAATATTTCTGCTACAAGCAGCTACCAAAGAACCTACCAGCAATATTGCTAAAATATATCTAATTGTCTTCATTTTATACCATAAATTTATAAGGTCATCGTTTTCTTTTAACATCCCACCAAAGCCTTGTACCAGCTAAATCAGCACCATTTAATAATCCTACAGCGTTTTGAGTATTTGCAGAGTTGTTGGAATATTCAGTTGTCGGAAATTTCAAACGGCTAATCATTTCACCTTCAGAAACTTCATTTTGATAACCATAAGAGCTTATCCTAACCCAACCAGGATAGCCTGTACGGCGCATTTCACTCCAGGCTTCTTGACCATTAGGAAAAAGGGCAATCCATTTCTGAATCATAATACGTTCAAGCTTTATATTATCATCTGCAGTATCATCCCACGCAACTGTCAAATTAGACAACATACTACCTACATTAGTATCACGCTTAATAGCCGCATCTGTATAAGACGTAAGTGGCAAATTAGTATTATTCGCAATGTAACTAGCTGCACCAGAAACACCATTTGAAGTAAATGAAGTCATAATGCCCTTTTCGTAATACGCCTGAACAGTTTCTGTACCTAGCCCCCAACGCATCTGAGCTTCAGCTAATAAAAAGTAAGCTTCGGCTGCATCCATCCATTTCATATTACTTCCTGATTGATAATTAACACCAGAAGTCGCTACAATGTAATCATTCTTATTAATGTTAACCATGCCGTTTCTTACGCCGTGATACTTTCCATCATTAGCAGATGTACAAAAATAGCTAGCCACACGCGGATCATTATATCCATTTAAGTAACAGTCCATTGTAGCCCCCATGCGCATATCATTAAAGTTCTGACAAACTTCCCAAATAGGATTAGTATAACTGAAAGAAGATGTTTGGTGTAGAATAGCATCATCGCTTGATGATTTCATCAACCCATTGTTGTGGTTAATAGCAGCAGTAGCTTCCATTTTAGCTTTATCTTCATCTACATTAGATATACGAATAGCTAAACGTAAGCGAAGAGTATTAGCTAATTTAATCCAGTTATTTACATTCCCCGAATAAATATAATCATAATCGGCCATGTAAGCATTAGATGAAGATTTTACATATTCCGTCATAATCGAAACAGCCGACTCTAATTCTGAAAAAAACTTATAATAAACATCTTTTTGAGTATCATACTCTACTTGTGTAGAAGCACCAAATTTACTGTAAGGTATTGGACCATACATATCAGTAATACGACTCATTCCTAGCACTTTTACGACTGTAGCCATGGCATATGCTACAGAAGATTCACCAGTAGCATTGACTATAGACTTCCACGGTTGCATAATATTTTTATAAGCATCGTTGAAAGGAGCATTATACCAATTGTTGTATAAAGCATAATGGTCGTTATGATAAGTGGTATAAGAGTATGTATTAATATTAGAGAGATAACTAGCAAAAATATCGCCTTCTAGCATTTCTGTAATCTGATATTGACCTCCTAAATTTTCACCAACAATAAAAATGCTCTTTTCCATTTGAGTGAAATAAGCACCAATGTTTAGATTATCATAAGACATTTGCTCAGGAGTTACTTCATTGGGGTTAATGTTCCATTTTTCAAACTGTCCAGTACATGAGACAAGTAATAGACTCAAAGCCAATAAAGAACCATCACTTATTTTTTTTAATTTTGAAATTAGTTTCATCATAATGAGATTTTAGAAGTTAAGTTTCACTGAGAATCCTAAGTTACGCAAACTTGGTTGCATGAAATAATCCATACCATCAAAATGCGTACCTGTACTAGCAGTAAGTTCAGGATCATAAGGAGCTTTACAATAGAACATAAAAAGATTACGCCCTGTAAAAGCTACATTCATACCTTTAATAAATTTCATCCATTTATTTATAGGTAAGTCATAACCTAAAGAGAGTTCTGCCAATCGGACATTAGTAGCGCTATAGACATACATTGATCCAGCACTAGTGCCTACCGTTTGATAATATTTCTGAACAGCCGGGACAAGAGCACCATTAATCATCACTCCACCAGCGTCACGAGCGTCTGCGGTAATTTTGGAAACGCCATAAGAATCCATTAAAGCTTGCGTCATAGAGACACCTACACCACCAACACGAGCACTTACCAAAAAGCCTAAAGTTAAATCGTTCCAACTAAATTGATTGCGCCACCCCATTGTATATTTCGCTTGAGAATTACCTGCATAAATATAACCATCATGCTGAGGTCCCGCTTTTGTATCTTTTGAAACGGTATTATTAACATAATCCACATCAATATACCCATGAGAATCGGTCTTCAAACAAGTAACATATAAATCACCAATTGAACCACCTTCATATAAGCGAGACATTACATTACCAATACTAACTAAGTCCAAATGATCTTGTGATATATTCAATCCATCAATAGTTGTTTCACGCAACATCTTAGTTATTTTATTTCTATTTAAAGCATACGTCAAAGATGAATTCCATGAAACAGGCCCGAGAGGTTGATTAACCGATAAACTAACTTCGAGCCCTTTGTTGTCAACCTGTCCTCCATTAATATAAATTGAACTATAACCAGATGAAGCAGACAATGAAGGATTAAACAACTGATTATAAGTAGAAGTCTTATATAAAGACACATTCAAACCAATTTTATCACCCCAAAAACGAGATTGTAAACCTAATTCCCAGGCTTTTGTTCGTTCTGGTTTGATATTAGTATTTGGATAAGTAGTCATAGTCGTTGGTGTACCCGATTCGTAAGGATATGTCTGATAAGCCTTATAACGTATAGGAGCATTACCCACCTCACTATAAGAACTACGAATCTTCAAAAACGACAAGGTTTTACTCTTTATATCAAATAAATCTGTAACTATAGCAGAAAGGCCAACCGATGGATAAGCCACATTTTTTGTCTCAGTCCATGCCAAAGCAGATGACCAATCGACACGACCAGTAACATCCAAATACAATTTACTCTGCCATCCTAATTGTGCTGTACCAAATATAGATTGTGTTTGATCATGATACCCTTCTTGATCAACCTTCAATTTATGTATATTCAAGTTTTTCAAGGTAAAACTATTTGCCACAGAATTAAGATCTCCTCCGACGCTATACCAACGATAATCTACATCCTGAAGACTTGTACCAATAGTCGAGCTTAACGAAAAATCTCCAAAATATTTATCAACATTCAACATCACATCACCATAAATCTGACGCGTCGTATCATCTATTTTGTAATAAGCACCATATTTGCCAGCAAAAACGCCATCAGTACTTGCACTGTATTTCTTTTCATAAAGCCCAGAAGTATAATCCATCTTAGCACGAGCACCTATCGTTATTCCTTTAGATAATTGATAATTCACTCCGCCACTAATAAGGAAACGATTCTTATGATTAATAAATTTATCACGTTGGGTAGTCCAATAAGGATTTTGCATACCAATACCATTGTTACCCCACGGCCAATATTGTGTTTTAAATCCACGACTTTCGTTATAAGTCTCGAACATTTGGTAAGTTTCAAGATTATAACTTGGTGGCATCAAATAAGTAGCAACTATTGGATTAAAATACTGCCCTTGAGCCACCATATTTTGCTCCCGGACATTCATGTACATAGCACTCAAATCTAAACGCAGTTTATCATCTAGCAAATTACTCGTATTACGAATAGCAAAATTGTATCGATTCAATTTATTATTTTGCACAATACCTTCAGCATTTGGAGAAGCCAAAGACAAAAACGTTTGATTTTTATCATTACCTGTAGAAAGAGTGATCGAATTCCCTACATTATAGCCTGTTTTAAAGAAGTCCATCGGATTATAGCTACTTGGCTGTCCTAATTTGCTTCCCCAGCTATAATAAGTTCCAGGTGTAGCACCATAAGAATTCTGAAATTCAGGAGTAACAAATGGACTAAAAAAAGAGGTATTGTTAGAATAGGTCACATTAGTACTATTTTTAGTACCACGTTTAGTCGTTATCATAACAACACCATTTTGAGCATCACTACCATAAAGCGCAGCAGCTGCTGCACCACTTAATACGGACATTGATTCAATATCTTCGGGGTTAATCATTGAAGCCCCATCGCCCGACTGTCCCATACCTGTATAAAAATCACTAGGTTGTGTCGTCTGTAACGAAGGCATTGGTATACCATCTACAACATAAAGGGCGTTATTATTATTTGAAAGAGACTTAGCTCCACGCATAACAACTTTTACACCACCGCCCACACCAGTAGAGCTAGTGTTGATCGTTACCCCGGCCACCTTACCAGCCAAAGCATTCATAAAGTTGGCATCCTTCACCGTTACCAGATCAGCCGCTTTAAGTTCCTGCACATTATACGTCAGCGCCTTCGTTTCCCTTTTGATACCCAAGGCCGTTACCACCACCTCGCTAAGCACCTTAGTGTCCTCTTCCATGACCACATTGAGCACCTTTTCATCGCCCACATGAATACTCTTAGAGCTATATCCGATGTACGAGAACTCCAAGACATCCCCTTTCGATACCTGCAACGCAAAGTTGCCATCCAAGTCAGAGATTGTCCCGGCCGAAGCCCCCTTCACCTTCACGTTCACCCCGATGATAGGCTCCCCTTTGGCATCCTTCACCGTTCCTTTAAGCACATTCGCTTTTTTCTGTAACGTCGACGCTACTTGTTGAGTAGACAAGATAATTTGCTTGTCAACAATGGTGTACGTGATATTTGTACCTCTAAAAATATGGTTCAAAATATCCGACACTTCTCTCGATCGGTTATTAACCGATACCACTCTATTCGCATTAATTGTTTTATCGTTATACAAGAACACGAAATCAGACGTCTGCTCTATTCTATTGAGCACCTGCTCAATAGTTGCATTAGACATCTCAATGGCCGAGCGTGTACATTGGGCATACCCCACCCTGGCCGACAGTTGAAAAACGACTACAAAAAGTAGTACAAGACTAATCCTCATGACTAAAGGTAGTTTTAGATTTAAAGAACAATTTTGATAAAATGCATACCATGCACATTTTTTTTTCATAAATTTGCGGTTAACTAGCGTTTGTTATTACTATAATAAAACTAGATTCACATTCCGGCTGGACCTTCCAAGACTCTTAAGCCGCTGTGAAAAATCATCTGAATAAGGGAGCGAACTATTGGCGTAGTTTTCTTCCTTATTCTTATTTTTTGGCATTCTCCTTTTCCGTGTTATTTCATAGGCAACTTCTTTTTGGGGTTAGTTTAATATAAATCGATTATTATGCTTTTCTTACTAAACGAGTCATCGGCCTGCTTCACCGTCTCCTCCATCCGCCATTTCAAAGAAGCCGATTCGCCGAGGTAATCGAGAATCTGCGGCAGTGTTTCATCTCTAAACGTAGCGCGATAATGATACTCCTTTCCGCTGTGATTATGGAATGTCATCGTCACATTAAAATGCCTAGAAAGCCTCTTGAGCACTTCATCGAGAGGGGTATTTCTGAAGATCAATTTTCCCTCTTTCCAAGCAGTTTTCTCATAAACATCCGCCTTTCCTTTAAGCATACGCTGAGTGGTTTTATCATAAAGCAGACGTTCACCAGGCGAAAGAGTCACCACCTTACGGTCGGCCGTCAACACATTCACCTTTCCCTCTTCAAGTACCGTCTCCATAGCCCCCTCATCGGCATACGCACTCACATTGAACTTTGTCCCATAAACATACACACTCGGTCCGGCCGGCGTATGCACATAAAACGGATGCTCCTTATCGGCCGTCACTTCAAAATAGGCCTCACCCTTCAGCGCCACCTCCCGTTTCGCATCATCGAAAACCGTAGGAAAGCTCAATTCACTTCCCGCATTAAGCCACACCACCGATTTATCGGGCAATTCATACCGAACGATGGTTCCTTGTGCCGCCCTCACCTGGGCATACCGTACCACCTCCTCGTCGGCATGAAACGCCAGATAACCCAACGTGAGCGAAGTCAAAAGTAAAGGGACAGCCAAGACAGCCGCCACCCTCACAAATCGTTCACTCCAGCGCTTTCTTCTATTCTGCGCTATGCGTTGGCGTGTGTCCCGATAGGCACGTTTCACATCAATCGCCTCCAATTCTTTAATATCATCGGCCAAATGCTGTGCCTGTCGAAGCCAAAAATCCGGTTGTTTATGTTCCATATATCGGTTCTATATCTAAATAATCTAATCACTCTATTTATCCCATCACAAGAATAATACAGCCCACTCACAAAAAAGGGACAGCCTTTTGCCTTTTTTTTCAAAGCTCCTGAAAGTTTTTCTGTTTTCTCAATAACTATCCCTATCTTTGCCCACCGAACAACAACAAAAAGCAGAAAATCCTAACACACATCTATCACATCTCATGAAACGATATTTCTCCGACTCCACCAAAGAGAGCGCCTTCAAATCACTCTACGAAGAGTATTATGCCCCTTTCTGCCTCTATGCCAAACGCTTTGTCGACGATTTAAATGTTCGTCAAGACATCGTCTCGGAGGTTTTTGCTACTCTGTGGGACAAACAAGGCGACATTGAGTTGCGTCCGGATACCACCTTGGCTTACCTGAAAATGTGTGTTCGAAACAGTTGTCTAAACTATCTAAAGCACCAAGAATACGTCTGTACTTATGCCGAGACCATCCAACAGCGTGTGCCTATTTATGAGAAAGAGACCGATAGTGTCTACACCCTTAACGAACTCTACCAGATGCTCCACGAGGCCCTAGCGAAGCTCCCTGAGAACTACCGTTTGGTTTTCATAAAGAGCTTTTTCGATGGCAAAACGCATGCCGAGATAGCCGAGGAACTCCAACTGAGTGTTAAATCGGTGAACCGCTACAAACAAAAAACGATGGAACTTCTTCGCGAAGAACTGAAAGAGTTCATGCCGATTATTCTCTTTGCCTTTCTAGCTGACCTCTATTTCTAGACCTGACTCGTTAGAATCGAATTCTTTAGAGGTATTTCTCCGTCTATTTAATCATTTTTTGCTAAAGAGACACGCCTCTTCTCCTCCCTTCTATTTACATTTGCGCCCTTAAAACAATCAAAACAACGTCGATTTATGAAACGCATTCAACACTTACTGCCTCTTTTTATTCTTTTAGTCGTGAGTCTGTCTTCTTGTGGTCAGAGTGATGACACGCCTTCAGGCAAAGCCGATTTCACGCATTTGGGTTCACTCAGCGTGGTTATCGGTGAACAAAGTTACCCGGTGTTGGCCAACGGTCTGATTGATCTCAGCGGTGCCAAAAACGTGACTCTCACAGGATCGGGCTATAACACGAACACTCACGTTGCCGAACTGACTTATAGCATCATTCATCCCACACCGGTAGTCTGCACGGTAAAAACTACGGCTCAAGACTTGGTGATAAAAACAACCACAGAGATGAATGGCGACCAACAGATCCAAAGATTTCAAATCGAGAAAACGAACGTTTTGGGGACAATTATCTATCGCTTCAAACAGAAAAAAGCACAAGGATAAACGCCCGCTACAAAAGTGGGCCAATCAGAGGTTTTTCTTACCATACCGCATTATTCATAGGCTTCTGCTCTTTTTGATTGGAGACTCGGCAAAGCTTGATTGAAAACTCGGCGAGGCTTCGATCAAAACTCCCGGACTTTCAGGTTCAAACTCGGCGACTTTCAGACCAAGAGTCGAGGAGTTTTGCGTTAGGACTCAGCAACTGCAGATTCGCATCAGTAAATAAACCTCTAAAAGCCCACAACCATTTCCAGTAGAAGTCAAACTTCCAAAGAAAGCACCGCTTTAGAATGCATAAAGCACCGCTTTAGCAGTCGTAAAGCACCGCTTTAGAGGTCGTAAAGCGGTGCTTTGACTTATCCTAAAAATGGTTCTTGACTTCTACTGGAAATGGTTGTCACTTTTAGAGGTTAGTTACTAAATAAGTTGTTTCATTTTATTATTCGTTACTGAAAACGTTGTCATTTTCTTCC
>RZZX01000230.1 GCA_009929715.1 Bacteroidia bacterium | reverse complement strand
ACAACAAAAATGAAACATCTAGTAATTACAGAAACAAATCGAATCGCATATGGTCTAACTCGAAAGATTGCAATTATGCCTCGTGTCTTCACCATCGATGCAACGTTGGAACGTGATGGTCATATTACCATCTTATTCCTTGATAACAACAGAGGACTCATACACAACATAACTCTTTGCCCACCCAAAGAATACAAAAAGGCATTTGATGGCATGACATATGAACTTGCCATGAAATTGGGCGAATCACTGACTGCAAGCATAGCATTCGACATTTCATACTTCATCGCAAACGGCAAATACTACTCTGATGATGAAGATGAATATGTTGACTATGAACCCGGTGTATTTGATATTGGCGTAAAAGCAGAAGAATGGTACACAGACGTAGTATTTGAACTTTCGACCTATACAAGACGACCTGCAAACAAAGAGGACGCAGAAAAAAAGGAAAAGTCAGAAAAGAAATAAATCAATTGGTAAATCATGAAACAATACTTAGCAACTATCGCCATTCCCGGCAAGACAAAGGCTCACGTAGCCATCATTCCAAGCACATTCCGCTTGATTGTACATTCACCACAGGAATCTGACAAGATGTGCGTGAGCTTGAATGACCGCACAGGACAGCTGATTTATATCACACTCTACCCACGAACCGATGAACTGAAAACTTCCATGCGTAAGCTCTCGGCAGAAAACCGCAAGTACTTGGATGAAGATATGCGTGACAGCATCCTTTCAGAAATTAGTCGCTTCTTTACAACCGGTAAGGACTATAACAACAGCTACAATCCCGTGCGCAATCTCGACTTGGACATCTGGCGAGACCATTGGGAGGAATGCCTTGAGAGCTGGATTGAGGAACTGGAGTAATCATTACGCCACAGCTTTGGCAACAAGAAAACACAACTACTAATCAATAATTGATGACCCTATACGTAATACTCATATTCTTTGCAATCCTAGCAGGTATGGCAATCTCCGTATCTGTTTTCGGTACAGGCGGCAAACGCAAGAAAATCTTTCAGGATATATACTTTTCCGTGGAAGACAATAACGGTGTTGGTGTGGTGTACACAAAGACAGGTGAATACTCAGCTATCCTGAAAATAGCTAACCCAGTGCAGAAATACTCTGCGAACATAGACAGCTACTATGACTTCACGACATTGATGAGTGCAGTCATTCAGACTTTGGGTGAAGGCTATGCCGTCCATAAACAGGACATCTTTATCCGTAAAGACTTCGCTTCTGATGATGAAAGCAAGAAGGAATTTCTTTCTGATGCCTACTTCAAGTACTTCACAGGAAGAACCTACACTGACAGCATCTGCTATCTGACCATCACACAAGAAAGCAAGAAAAGCCGTCTGTTCTCTTACGACAGTAAAACGTGGAGAGACTTTCAGGTCAAGATTCGTAAGGTACACGACCAGCTTAGAGATGGTGGCGTGAAAGCTGAGTTTCTGACCAAGCAGGAGGCAAGCGAGTATGTGGACCGCTATTTTGCCATGAACTTCACTGACAAAACCATCTCGATGAACAATTTCAAGGTGGATGAAGAATGCGTGGAACTTGGTGATAAGCGTTGCAAGGTCTATAGTTTGGTAGATGTGGATTATGCCTGCCTGCCTGGATATGTACGTCCATATACCAACATTGAAGTAAACAACACCAGTATGCCTGTCGATTTGCTTTCGCATATCGACAGCATTCCGGGTGCTGAAACCGTCATCTACAATCAGATGATTTACATGCCGAACCAAAAACGAGAACTTGCCCTTTTGGATAAGAAGAAAAACCGACATGCCAGTATTCCCAATCCATCCAACGAGATGGCTGTGGAAGATATTAAGCGTGTGCAGGAAGTCATTGCCAGAGAAAGCAAGCAACTCGTCTATACGCACTACAACCTAATGGTATGCACTCCAAAGGATGCCGACATGCAGAAATGTACCAACCATCTGGAAAATCAGTTTGGACGAATGGGCATACATATCAGTAAGCGTGCCTAT
>RZZX01000229.1 GCA_009929715.1 Bacteroidia bacterium | reverse complement strand
CTCATCTACACCCTTTCCGGTACCGGCTATGTAATGCAAAACGGTGATTATTCACTGGTGGGAACGGGAAGCATCGCTTTGCTAGATTGTTACCAAGCCCATACCTACAAAGCCTCAAACGAAGGTTGGGAGATACTCTGGATGCATATCGATGGGCCAATGATGAGAAATTGGTTTGAAACGCTCTCCCCGACTGGAGAGCCTGTCATCCAATTGCTTCCCTCTTCCTATGTGGTTGAACGGAATCTCCAACAAATATTTTCCGTATTTGACAAGCATGAATCGATCGATGAAGCCCGCCTCTCTCAGATGATCATGAACGTAATGACCGAGCTCCATCTCGCCCGGTTCGCCGGAGAGAAAAATACTAGATTCGATGTCATCGAGGAAGTGCTCACCTTTATCTCTATGCATATTGAGCAGCCCTTGAGTGTCGAGGACCTTGCCAGGCGGGCAAATCTCAGCCCGTACTACTTCTCTCGACTTTTCAAGCAGAATACAGGGTTTTCACCGCATGAGTATATGCTCAACCATCGTGTGGCCAATGCAAAGTACCTGCTCAGAACTACTGATTTCCCGATCAAGAAAGTTGCATCCTGCTGTGGTTTTCAGACTGCGAGCAGTTTCTGTACAAATTTCAAGAAACGGGTGGGGGTCAGTCCCTTGCTTTACCGTGAGGGGGAGAAGTGTCATGGCAAAAATTCGTGAAAAAGGAGAAGGATTTCCCAAGGAGAAGCTTTATGTGATTCCCCGCAGCATGCTCGATGTATTCAATGCCAATCCTGCCCTGCGGGGGTTTGTGATTACCGATGCGGGATACTTTCCCCATGCCCGTTATCACCTTCGTCAACGTCTGCACGGCTGTGAACAGAACATTTTCATCTACTGTGAGGAAGGGGAGGGCTTTGTCAGTATCGACGGGGTGGTGACCCGCCTTTGCAGCGGGCAGGCCATTACTATTCCCGAGAGAACGGCCCACCTCTATGGGGCGAGCAAGGACCGCCCATGGTCGATTTACTGGTTCCATTTTATCGGAGACTTTTCTCCAACCTATGTCCCCCGTGCCCTCGCTTCTCGGGCTTTCCAAATCTCAGCGACGTCTCAATCGGTCATACAGGGTTTGTTTGCACAGGTGTTCACCCCGCTTTCCAGGGGGTATACCCACCGATACCTGCTTGCAGCGAGCAGTGCCGCCGCCCTGATTCTCTCGCTCACCTATGAACAGGAGTATCTTACTACTGATACCCTGAACATTCCAGGAGTACGCGTCATCGAAGACCTGATTGCCTATGCGCAAAGCCATCTCACTGAAGATATCACCCTCCAAAGCTTTACCATCCGTTCCCACTACAGCCCCAGCCGAATTATCCAACTGTTCAAGGAGGTGACCGGCTATTCTCCCATGGCATTCGTCCAACACCTGAGAATGCAACGAGCATGCTACTATCTCGACGCCACTCAGGAGCCTATCAACCGGATTGCCGAGTATGTAGGCTTTTCTGATCAGTTCTATTTTTCTCGCGTTTTTCGAAAGATAATCGGAGTGTCTCCTCGGGAGTATCGAAAGGTAGCACATACATAAACCGATTTAAAAGAAGAAATAATATGACATTAAAAAGCAATGTGTACCTTGCTGTCAGTTATCAGCGTGATTATCATTTTGTCCATAATCTTGTCAAGAGTTCCATAGACAGCTCGCCTAAGCACTCCTAGACTGAACATAAAGGAGTATACGACTATGAAAAAAGGTTTATCAGTATTGCTCGTTTTAATGGTAGGTGCTTCCCTGTTGATGGCGGGTGGAGCGAAGGAAACATCGATAACACCAAAGAAGGGGGAGACGGTCACCATCAAGATGTGGACGCATGATGATCTCTATCGTCAGTTCTTCCAGAAGCGTATTGACATGATGAATGAGAACAACCCCGATTATCAGATTGCTCTCGATGCCCAGATCATGCCCAATACGATTACCAGTTTAATCACCGCCTCAGTTGCCGGTGAGGCTCTTCCCGACTTGAT
>RZZX01000096.1 GCA_009929715.1 Bacteroidia bacterium | reverse complement strand
TATACGATGCTATTATCAACAGATCTGAGGAGCTGGGCCATATATGCGATATTTACAAATTAAAACTGGCAAGTTGAACTTGCGAAACATGAATTATTAAATAATGAAATACAAAGATATTGTAAAAGATGTATTTTAAGGCTATGTCCTCTTTTTTTTTTGTAAAAAATAACCGTTTTTTTGCAAAAAGAATGTTTAATAAAAAATCCCCTTTCAGCTTTCGCTTTAAGGGGACTTTTCTATTAATCAAATCAAGTATGCTTAGTCTTTCAACTTAGCAATGATAAAGTCGCGATTTAAGCGAGCGATGTGGCTGATCGATACATTCTTCGGGCATTCTGCTTCGCAAGCACGTGTATTGGTACAGTTACCGAAACCAAGCTCATCCATTTTAGAAAGCATTGCTTTAGCACGGCGTAACGCTTCCGGTTTACCTTGAGGCAACAAGTTTAATTGGCTCACCTTAGCCGATACGAAAAGCATCGCAGAACCATTCTTACAAGCTGCTACACAAGCACCGCAGCCAATACAAGATGCTGCATCCATCGCTTCATCGGCGATAGGCTTCGGAATAAGGATTGCATTGGCATCTTGAGGTGCACCTGTACGTACCCCAACATAGCCACCAGCTTGCATAATCTTTTCGTAAGCCGTACGGTCCACCATCAAGTCTTTGATAACCGGGAACCCAGCCGAACGCCAAGGCTCAACAGTAATGGTATCGCCATCGTTGAAACGACGCATGTACACCTGACAAGTTGTAGCACTTGCTGCCGGTCCATGAGGATGTCCGTTGATATAGAGTGAACACATACCGCAGATACCCTCACGACAATCGTGATCGAATACCACTGGTTCTTTGCCTTCGCTGATTAGTTGTTCATTAAGAATATCCAGCATCTCTAAGAATGAGGTATCGCCGGAGATATCTTTCATTGGGTATGTTTCAAAAGCACCTTTTTCTTTTGGGCCTTTTTGGCGCCACACCTTGAGCGTGAAACTTATATTTTTATCCATTTTTTCTGATTCTTTTAAAAGTTAGACTTCACCGATTAGCTCTTATAGTTACGAGTTTGAACCTTGATAGCTTCGTATACGAGTGGTTCTTTGTGCAATACCGGTGCTTTTTCATCGTCACCTTGGTATTCCCAACAAGCTACGTAGAAGAAGTTTTCGTCGTCACGTTTCGCTTCACCCTCTTCTGTTTGGAACTCCTCACGGAAGTGGCCACCACAACTTTCGTTACGGTTGATACCATCGTAAGCAATCAGTTCGCCCATAATGATGAAGTCATACAAACGGATCGCTTTGTCAAGCTCTACGTTCATACCCTCTTTAGAGCCAGGGATAAACAATTTGGTTTCGAACTCCTTGCGGATCTCTTTAAGTTTAGCCAAACCAGTTTTCAGACCCTCTTCGGTACGTCCCATACCCATGTATTCCCACATGACGTGGCCTAATTTTTTATGAATTGTATCGACAGATTCGTTGCCTTTGATGTTCATGAAACGGTCTATTTTAGCTTCGATCTCTTTTTCTGCTTGAGCGAATTCAGGTAAGTCGGTCGAGAAGCGCGGCACAGTAATTTGGTCGGCCAAATAGTTCTGAATAGTATAAGGCAATACGAAGTAACCATCGGCCAAACCTTGCATCAAAGCCGATGCACCTAGGCGGTTGGCTCCGTGGTCAGAGAAGTTACATTCACCGATAGCGAATAATCCCTTCACCGTTGTTTGCAGTTCGTAATCGACCCAGATACCTCCCATGGTGTAGTGAATAGCTGGATAAATCATCATTGGGTTGTCATAAGGGCTCACGTCCGTGATCTCCTCGTACATATCGAACAAGTTGCCATAGCGTTGACCAACCACCTCTTTACCCAAGCGGTTGATTGCTTCGCTAAAGTCGAGGAATACAGCCAAACCAGTGTTATTTACGCCGAAACCTTTGTCGCAACGTTCTTTTGCTGCACGGCTAGCCACGTCACGAGGCACCAAGTTACCGAATGCCGGGTAACGACGTTCCAAATAGTAGTCGCGATCCTCTTCAGGGATATCTCTACCTTGCAATGTGCCTGCTTGTAATTTCTTCGCATCTTCCAATTTCTTAGGTACCCAGATGCGACCATCGTTACGCAAAGACTCAGACATCAATGTCAGTTTCGACTGTTTGTCGCCGTGAACAGGTACACACGTTGGGTGGATTTGTACGAAAGCCGGATTAGCAAAAACAGCCCCTTTGCGGTAACAAGCGATAGCGGCTGTACAGTTACAAGCCATAGCGTTGGTCGACAAGAAGTAAGCGTTTCCGTATCCACCCGTTGCGATCACGACAGCGTGAGCAGCGAAGCGTTCCAGTTTACCAGTGATTAAGTTTTTAGCGATGATACCACGAGCGCGACCGTCAACGATCACCACATCCTGCATCTCATAGCGTGTGAAAAGCTTCACGCTACCAGTATTAACCTGACGGCTCAGCGCCGAGTAAGCCCCAAGCAACAATTGTTGTCCAGTTTGGCCTTTAGCATAGAACGTACGAGACACCTGAGCTCCACCGAATGAACGGTTGTCTAGTGTACCACCGTATTCGCGAGCAAAAGGAACACCTTGAGCCACACATTGGTCGATGATAGCGTTGGCCACCTCTGCCAAGCGGTAAACATTGGCTTCCCGTGCCCGGTAGTCGCCACCTTTCACTGTATCGTAAAACAGACGGTAAACAGAGTCACCATCATTTTGGTAATTTTTTGCAGCATTGATACCCCCCTGTGCAGCGATAGAGTGCGCACGACGCGGAGAGTCTTGAATACAGAAGTTAAAGACTTTAAAGCCCATTTCGCCAAGTGAAGCGGCAGCCGAAGCACCAGCCAAACCTGTACCCACCACGATCACATCCAACCGACGTTTGTTGGCAGGGTTTACCAATTTCTGATGTGCTTTATAATTGGTCCATTTCTCTGCTACCGGTCCTTCCGGAATTTTTGAATCTATCTTAATCATAATCTTATTTCCGATTTAATCATTTACATAAAACAAATTAGCACGTTGCACCACAACACGTCAAAGACTGAATGTAGAATACCACCACCACGATAGCGAAGCATACCACTACAACAGTTGAATAGATGTCAGAGATGCATTTCCAGCGGTTGATCCACACTTTGTTGTTCCAGCCTAATGACTGCATTGAACTCCAGAAGCCGTGTGTCAAGTGGAACCAGAGAGCACCTAACCAAACGAGGTACAATACCACATATACCGGGTTAGAGAAGGTGTTTTGGATGTGATAAACGCCATCCGCTGCATAAGTCGTATCGGCTGTTAGGCTACCTACTTTGTGCATGATTTCCGGCAACTGCATTTTTGCCCAGAAATTGAACAAGTGCAATCCCAAACCTAGCAGAACGATGATACCCAAAACCAACATGTTTTGAGAAGCCCATTCTACATTTTTAGGCTTTTCTGTTACAGCATAACGCTCACTACCACGTGCTTTCCGATTCTGCATAGTCAGCCAGAATGCGTAAACGATGTGAATGATGAAAAGGGCTGCAAGACCGGCTGTTGCTACTAACGCGTACCAGTTTGCACCTAAGAATTCACAAACCATGTTGTAACCTTCGGCCGAAATAATCGCTACAAGGTTCATCGCCATGTGAAATGTGAGAAACAGGATAAGGGCGATACCGGTAACGCTCATCACCACTTTCCTTCCTACAGATGAATTACTTAACCACATAAATGATTGATTTTAAATTATTTAATTGTTATTAATGTTGTTCTTGGTCAAGATATTTTATACTCGATGCAAAAATAGGCTAATTTGCTTGATTCACCAAAGAATTAAAGAAATAATTCTTTAATATAGAGCGGGTTTGAAGGGGGTGTCGACGGGCTGTCTGCTTTGTTTCTTTTTTCGGTCAACAAGCTTCTTCTCTGTCACTTTGAAAAAACCGGAGCATCGCCTTTGAATCAAAGGCAATGCTCCGGTTGATACCATCGTTTAAACAGGCACTTAGGACGATCTACTTTAGCACTTTTTCATACATTCCTTGCTCTAGCAGATCCAAGGCTTTGACGATGCTTGCATTCGTTGTATTCATGATTTGAAAGTACTCACCCATATCCCATAAATCCCTGGCAAGGAGTGCTTTCAATTGCGTTTTGATAAGAGGAACAGATTTCTGATATTGCGCTTCATCGAACGTTACCCCTTCTTTCTCTCCCATCTCTCGAAGAGCTTTCAGCATGGTTTCGTTTACCTCAAAAAGCGTCTTAAACTGTTCGAACTTTTTGTATTGTTGTGTCAATTCATTCCGGTGGCTTTCGATATACTTCATGGTATACTTGATGATAACCCCCTTGGCTGCTAAGTTCCGGTGATAATCAGTGTATAGCGTGGTATCTATCGGCATAAAGACATCGGGCATAATTCCTCCACCTCCATACACGGTGCGGTTCAGTTTTTTAGTGAAGACCTTCAGAGAGTCTGGAAAGTGTATGCTATCCGCATGACTCAGTTCACCGCGGTTGTAGCGTTCTAATAAGTCCGATTGGTATTTTATCAGATTGGCCTCACTGTCTCTGCTCGAAGTCTCACCCATTTTTAAATCCGCATTGGTAGTATAAGGCTTTTGGATACATCGGCCAGCGGGTGTATAGTAACGCGCGATGGTTAGACGAATCATTGATCCATCGGGCAGATCGATTGGGCGTTGGACTAATCCTTTGCCAAACGACCGACGGCCTACCACCACCCCTCTGTCCCAATCTTGGATGGCGCCAGTTACGATTTCGCTGGCCGAAGCGCTGAACTCATCGATCAACACCACTAGCCGACCTTTTTGAAGTTGCCCATCACCCTTAGCCAAGAAATTGCTTCGTTGCGCTTTTCGTCCTTCAGTATAGACCACCAGCTCCTTTTCACCGAGGAAGGTATTCGCCACATCGATGGCTGCATTTAAATACCCACCGCCATTGCCTTGCAAGTCGAGGATTAAATCCTTCATCCCCTTCTTTTCTAACGCCTTGATCGCTGTTTTAAACTCATCGCCAGTTGTTGCGGCAAAGCGACTAATGCGGATGTATCCGATGTGTGGTTGGATGATGTACGAGGCATCTAGACTATAAATCGGTATTTTGTCTCGTTTAACCGTAAAAAGAAGCGGTTCTTTCGAGCCGCGGCGGCTGATGGTAAGGTTCACCTTAGAGTTTTTCGGTCCGCGTAGACGGCTCATAATCTCTTCAGTGCTCATTTTAACCCCTGCTATGGTTGTATCGTTGACTGCTACGATGCGGTCGCCTGCTAAAATACCGACCTTTTCTGAGGGGCCATTGCTAACCGGTTGGACAACCAAAAGAGTGTCTTCCACCATTTGAAATTGCACCCCGATACCTTCGAAATTCCCTTGCAACGGTTCATTCATTTTTTTCACCTCTTCAGCGTCAGAGTAAGTCGAGTGCGGATCAAGTTGTGCTAACATTTTGATAATCGCCTCTTCGACCAGTTTATCCTCGTCAACCTTGTCGACATAAAAGTTCGTTATAGCAAACTCCGCCAATTGCAGTTTGCGCATCGGCGCTGAGTTGAAGTTTTGTGCTTGTGTAGTTAAGGCATATAATGCAATAAGAAAGCAAGAAAAGTGTTTCATATTTTTTATTTCTAAGTCATTAATCATCCACCACCATCCCTTTGGGGATAAACGGTGTGATGTCTTTGTTGTAAGCGAGTAATTCGCGCACGATGGTAGAGCTAACACAAGTCAGTTCCGGTTCCGTGAAGAGTAAAATGGTTTCGATGCCAGCCAGTTTGCGGTTAATATCGGCAATGGTCTCTTCATACTCAAAGTCTTTCACTGTACGTATACCACGGACAATAAAGCCGGCATCCACCTCTTGTGCAAAATCGATCGTCAAGCAGTCATAAGCCAGTACTCGAATACGCGGATTCTTTTTGTAAAGATTTTGAATCATCTGCATTCTTTTCTCCATCGGGAAATAAGAATTCTTATTCTCATTGATACCGATACCAATAATAATCTCATCCATAAAAGTCAGGGCACGCTCCACGACCGATGCGTGTCCGATGGTAAAGGGATCAAATGTTCCCGGGAATATAGCTCTTTTCATGATGCTAAATCTTCTTCAATCACTAGATTATTTATAATAAAATTCTGACGCTCCATGGTGTTTTTGCCCATGTAAAATTCGAGCAATTCCTTCACAGCGTCTGTTTTTTTGAGTGTTACCTGTTCTAGGCGCATATCTTTGCCGATAAAATGTTTGAACTCATCGGGCGAGATCTCTCCCAGACCTTTAAATCGGGTGATTTCAGGGCTTGGCCCAAGTTCGGCTATGGCATTCACTCGCTCTTCATCACTGTAACAATAAGACGTTTTCTTTTTGTTGCGTACCCGGAACAGCGGTGTTTGTAAGATATAAACGTGCCCTTTTTTAATTAAATCCGGGAAGAACTGCAAGAAGAAAGTAATCAATAAGAGTCGGATATGCATGCCATCCACATCGGCATCCGTAGCCACGATTACCTTATTATATCTTAATCCCTCAATCCCATCCTCGATATTCAGAGCCGCTTGCAGCAAGTTAAACTCCTCATTTTCGTACACCACCTTTTTGGTTAGTCCATAAGAGTTGAGAGGTTTTCCACGGAGGCTGAACACCGCTTGTGAATTGACATCCCGGCTTTTGGTGATTGATCCACTAGCCGAATCGCCCTCGGTGATAAAGATACAAGACGACTCTTCGAGCCCTTTCCCTTTAGGATCATTCAGATGCAGACGGCAATCCCGCAGTTTGCGGTTGTGTAAGTTGGCTTTTTTGGCCCGTTCGCGTGCCAGTTTCGTTACGCCAGCAATTGCCTTTCGTTCCTTCTCAGACTCCTGGATTTTCTGCAGCATAGCCTCAGTGACTTCAGCGTGTTTATGAAGAAAGTTGTCCACCTCCTGTTTGATAAAGTCGCCCACATACTTGTTGACCGTAACACCTCCCGGAGTCATGTTGGTCGATCCCAGTTTAATTTTAGTTTGGCTTTCGAATAGCGGTTCCTCTACATTGATTGCGATAGCCGCCACTAAGCCATTTCGGATGTCCGTATAATCTTGATTCTTATTAAAAAACTCCTTAATAGTTCGGGCGATATGCTCTTTAAAAGCACTCTGATGCGTACCACCTTGAGTTGTGTGCTGTCCGTTGACAAACGAATAATACTCCTCGCCATACTGTCCGGTATGCGTAAAGGCGATCTCAATATCCTCACCCTTGAGATGAACAATAGGATAAAGGCCGTTGGCCGTCATGTTATCGTTCAGCAAGTCAACGAGTCCATTGCGAGAAATAATCCGCTGCCCGTTGTATATCATTGACAAGCCAGTATTCAAGTACGTATAGTTTCGGAGCATGGTTTCGATAAACTCCGGTCGGAAACTGTAATTCAGAAACAGCGAAGCATCCGGTTCAAAGAAGATATAGGTACCGTTTTCCTCCGTGGTATCATGCGTCTCATCCGATTTTAAGTTGCCTTTCGAAAACGTCGCTTGTCGCATTTTACCTTCGCGATAGCTTCGTACCTCAAAGTTAGAACTTAGCGCATTCACCGCTTTGACACCAACCCCATTCAGTCCGACACTCTTTTTAAAAGCCTTACTATCATACTTTCCTCCAGTATTCAGCACACTCACCGCCTCGACCAGTTTTCCTTGTGGGATACCCCGTCCGTAGTCTCGCACCGATATTCTAAGATTCTCATCGACCGTAATTTCAATTTTCTTACCCGCTTGCATCTTGAACTCATCGATACTGTTATCGAGTACCTCTTTAAGGAGGACATAGATACCATCCTCGGGATGCGAGCCGTCGCCCAACTTCCCGATATACATACCGGGTCGCGTGCGCACGTGCTCCATATCGCTGAGATGGCGAATATTATCGTCGGTATAAGCTGTAGTATTGGTTTGATTAACAGAAATCAATTCATTCTCTTTCATATCAGTGATTATTCTATCGGTTTAGTAAACGCCCGGCGACGTTTATGTTGTTCTGTTTTAAAATACTCCCATTGAGCCTGTACCTTTCCGTTTACTTCAAGCTCCGGGTTACTTTCGGCAAAGATAAAGCCTAATTTCTTATAAGTAGGGATTAAATCGTAAAATAACAGCGCGTTAACCCCCTTGTTTTGGTATTCCGGTTTCACAGCCACTAAAAGCAAATCGAGCATTTTAGCGCGTCGCTTCATAAACAAAGCTTTAAACAGATGATACCATCCGAAAGGCAATAACCGGCCATTCGATTTCTGCAAAGCCTCCGAGAGCGATGGCATCGAGAGTCCCACGCAGACCAATTTCCCTTCCGCATCGGTGATCAGTGTAATCATGCGCAGATCCACAATCGGCAGATACATTTTGACGTATTGATCGATCTGGCGTTGCGATAGTGGTGAGTAGCCATAAAGTGGGCTATACGCTTCATTCATCAATTCAAAGATCTCCTGCCCATACTCTTTAGCCAATTTTTTGGAAGAGGTATACTTTTTGATAGTCAGGTTGTACTTTTTTAGGATCAGCTCTGAAATACGTTTATGTTTGTCCGGTATATCTTCGGGTATATAGATTTTATACTCCACCCAATCGGCATCTTTGGTATAGCCCAGTCGGAGCATATGCTCCGGATAGTACGGATAGTTATAGATCGTGGCCATGGTGCTCAGTTGGTCATACCCTTCAATGAGCATTCCTTCCGCATCGAAATCGGTAAATCCCAATGGGCCTTGAATAGCAGTCATGCCCCGTTCTTTACCCCATTTTTCAACCGCTTTTAGCAGAGCCGAAGAGACCTCGATGTCATCAATAAAGTCTATCCAACCAAAGCGTACCTCCTGTTTATCCCATTTTTCATTCGCTCTTTTATTGATAATGGCCGCCACGCGTCCCACTATTTTATCCTCTTTATACGCTAAGAAATAATCCGCTTCACAAAACTCAAAAGCAGCATTCTTTTTTTTATTGAACGTATTGAGCATATCATCGTAAAGATCTGGAACGGAATAAGGGTTTCCTTTATATAATTTGTAGTTGAAACGAATGAATTTCTTGAGTTCACGTTTCGTTGAAACAGTTTTAATCGTAATAGCCATATAATGTATTTATGATTTGGTTAGCAAAGATACGCCATAATCTTTAAAAATCAATCGGCAATTGGTTTGAAATCTTTGTTAAGCTTTTGGGTGCAAGAGAATTCGCTGTTAAAATCAGCTTTGAACTAGTAAGACTACGGTGTAAGCTATATAGCATAGAATCAGAATGCTTCCCTCTAGTCTGGTGATGGTTCGTTTAGCAAAAAAGAGTCCAAAGAGCCACAAGAGGATTCCTGCCCCCACCAATGTGATAAAGTCGAAGTTGCCTATGCCATTGACCGGCAATGGTGTAATGCTTGCGCTACAGCCAAGAACAAAGAAGATATTAAATAAGTTACTGCCGATCACATTACCGATTGCTATTTCCGGATTTTTCTTGAGAGCAGCGACGATCGAGGTAGCCAATTCCGGTAGAGAAGTTCCCCCTGCTACCAATGTGAGACCAATAATTGATTCGCTTATCCCCAAGCTACGTGCCATTCCTGTGGTGCCATCGACAAAGAGTTGTCCACCGTAGATCAATCCTCCCAATCCACCTAAGATATACAAGATTGATTTCCACCAAGCGAGTTGTTTAATCTCCTCTTCCTCTGCACTCTTCTCGTTGCCCTGAAAAGCAATGGCAAACGTATAACCTATAAATATGGTGAAAAAGCAGAGCAAGAGTAAGCCATCTGTCCGGCTAATCACGTTTTGTGCCGTGCGGTCTAGCCAAGTGTCATTGGCACAGATGAGTAAAACGATTGAAGCGAGTATGCAGAGTGGAATCTCTTTGCGTAAAGTGTTTCGGGTGATTACAATAGGGGCAAACAACGCTGTACATCCTACAATCATAAGCGTATTGAAGAGATTACTTCCCAGCACATTACCGATAGAGATGTCGGCACTCTGTTTAAGAGCAGATGAGACGCTGACGGTCAGTTCCGGAGCTGAAGTTCCGAAAGCAACGATGGTTAGCCCGATAACAATAGAGGGGATACGAAGTCGTTTGGCGATAGAAGCCGCCCCATCTGTTAGCCCATTTGCACCTAAGATAATTAGGAGTAATCCTCCGATAAGCAACAATAGATTCATGGTGTTTTCTGTTTTTTTGAAAGTTTCCGCGCAAATTTACATAAAAATATTGAGTAATAGTGAACTGCTGTAAAAGGAGTCTTAAACTTTTATAAAAAAGAGTTGGGTTGACCAATGTCTTTTCTCTCTTCCTGTTTGGAAGAGGCTCTTTTCTGGTTCATCCGTAAATGGGTAGACACTTGTGGTCTAGGGCATGGAGGTTACGCACCATTTTGCCTCTTCAATTAAAACTGCGCTGAAGACATCGAAGTTCTTTTTAATAATTCATCTATTCAACGATTGATTTAGGTTTCAAAGACACGCACATATAATCAAATTGACTTATACTGATATAGGTAGACACTATTACTAACTAAAAAAATAGTGTTTTATGAGTGATCAACAATCTCGTCGTTACACAGAGAGTGAAA
>RZZX01000228.1 GCA_009929715.1 Bacteroidia bacterium | reverse complement strand
ACATACTTAATGAGGAGACTATTATGTATTATGATTTTAAGGTGAAAATACCGGAAGAAGTAGGGAAGATTACCCGTAGAACCATCAAAGGAGTTATATATATTAATTACGAGTATGCAAGAATCTATAAGCCTGATAAAAAATACAATATCCCAAAGCGCACCACAATTGGGAAACTGTGTGATGACGAACCAGAGATGATGTATCCGAACGCTAACTATCTTAAGTTTTATCCAGATGCCGAGTTTCCTAAAGAACGAGACCGTTCCACGAGAAGTAGCTGTCTGAGAATAGGCTCCTTTTTAGTTGTTCAGAAAATCATCAAAGAATATGGTCTTGACGAAATGTTAGCGAGAATCATCGGCCGTGATAGTGGTCTGTTTTTAGACTTAGCGGCATACTCTATCATATCGGAGAGTAACGCTAGCCAGTATTATCCAGACTATGCATATAACCATCCGCTTTTCACAAGGGAGATGAAGTTATATAGCGATAGTAAGGTTTCTGATTTTTTTAGTAACCTGACAATCAATCAAAGTATCGGTTTCTTGAATGAATGGAATGCCTCAAGGAATCATCGAGAGCAAATCTATATTTCCTATGACTCTACTAACAAAGTCTGTCAAGCCGGGGATATTGATATTGCGGAGTTTGGGCATTCGAAGTCCGGTGATGATAAACCCATAATCAATTATTCCTTGGCGTATGACCATGAGAATAAGGAGCCACTCTTTTATGAGGAATACCCAGGTAGCATAGTCGATGTATCACAGCTTCAGTACATGCTAGAAAAGGCTAAAGGATACGGCTACAAGAAGGTTGGGTTCATTCTTGATAGGGGATATTTCAGTAAGGAAAATATCCATTTCATAGACAAGAATGGGTATGACTTTGTGATTATGGTCAAAGGAATGAAAAAGTTTGTACACGAACTGATAAGAGAGAATAGAGGTACTTTTGAAGAGGATCGTAAGACGAGTATACGAAAGCATAAAACAAATGGCATAACGGTCAAAAGGCAACTATTTCCATCGGATGTTAAAGAGCGATATTTCCATATCTATTACAGCAACCGTAAGCATGCGTCTGAACGGGAGCTTTTAGAAGCTAAAATCGATCGTATGGCTAGAGCGCTAAAAAAACTTGAGGGACAAGCGGTTCGAATTGGCACCGGTTTCGAAAAGTATTTTGATCTCATTTATTATCATCCCGGCAAAGAGGATGAAAAGTTTGTTATGGCGAGGGAACGAACGGACGTAGTGAATGAAGAGATAAAACTTTGTGGTTATTTTTGCATCATCACGTCCAAAAAAATGACTGCGAAGGACGCTTTGGAGTTATATAAGAGTCGTGATGCCTCGGAAAAGCTCTTTAGAGGTGATAAATCTTATCTTGGAAATCGAAGTCTAAGAGTCCAATCGGATGCCTCGGCAGAAGCGAAAATTTTTATAGAGTTTTTGGCATTGATTATCAGGAGCAAGATGTATACTTGCCTAAAAAACGCTGTAACGGAAGACGAAAAGAAACAGAACTATATGACGGTTCCAGCAGCTCTTAAAGAGCTTGAGAAGATAGAAATGATTTGCCACCTTGATTATATATACCGCTTGGATCATGCTGTGACAGCAACTCAGAAGACGATATTAAAAGCCTTTGGTATAGATGCGAATTATGTAAAGCTTCAGGCAACGATGATAAGCGATCTGCTTAAATAAAGGGAGGAGATTTATTAATTATGGCACGAACAACAAGCCCTTCAGTATTGGACAAGAAGATTATACAGGCACAAGAAAACGTAATTAAATACAAGGAACGATATGACTCTGCAGTTGAGGTGTTGGCGAAACTGCAGGAAAAGAAAGCAGCTATACGAAATGAGGAACTGCTATCGGCATTTGAAAAAAGTGATCGCACCTACGAGGAGGTTATGAGTTACCTATCGTCAAAAGTAAAGAAAGAATAGTAAAAGCGGGTTTGAGTCTCATAAGGAGATTCGAACCCGCTAAAGTTTTGAGTGCGTAAATTTCAGGAAGTTAAGA
>RZZX01000227.1 GCA_009929715.1 Bacteroidia bacterium | reverse complement strand
ATCATGTCGATGAATACATCGTTTGATGCCAACGCCCCATACAGGTCGGTGACGATGGACATGTTCCTTGGGATATTCTCTATCGATACAAGTACTTGATCCGGTTGTGCCAAAAGTGTCGTAATTGCGCTTTTTGCGGTAATCATATCCTGCATCGTATACATGCCGGGCTTTTGTTCAAAGATGTAGGAAGCCGCCAACACCGCACCGGTTGCAAATACCTGTCGTGAAAAGGCTTGATGGGCGATGGTGATTACCTCGTCCTTGCCTGCAAAGAACACTTCGTGCTCTCCGACGATTGTTCCGCCGCGCAGTGAATGGATGCCCAGCTCATCACTGCTGCGCTGAGCCTCTCCTCCCTGTCTGCCGTATACATATCTCAGTTTCTTGGTCCTGCCTTCATTGACCGAATCTGCTAGCATCAACGCGGTTCCGCTGGGAGCATCCTTTTTCAGATTATGATGTTTTTCGATGATTTCCACATCGAATTGTTCTCCCAGCACCTTTGCTGCATGCTTGATCAGCTGCTGGACAAGGTTGACTCCAAGTGACATGCTTCCGCTGCGGAAAACAGGGATTGTATCAGCTGCCTTTGCCAATAAATCCAATTCCAATGTTGCAAGTCCTGTAGTTGCGACAACAACGGCAAGTCTGCGTTCGATGGCGACATCGAGATAGTCGTGCAGCGATTTGGGTGAAGAAAAGTCAAGTAGTACGTCTGCTTCGACGGGGCAGGCGAGCAGGCTCTGATATACCGGATAGGCTCGCTCGCTTGGATATACATCGATTCCCGCAACGATTGATAGATTGTCCAGCCGCTCTGTCATCGATGTAATGACTTGTCCCATTCTTCCACTGCAACCGTATAGAATTACTCTCACCATACAAAACATCCTGTTAGTATATTTGTATGTATGTTATTCTAAAAACAATAATGAATCAATAATAACATAAAAATATTTTGCATTAGTTTATGAATGGTTGGTGTAATGAATGCCCCCTGACAAATAAAGTCGGGGGACATGTTCTCATTGGATTCGCG
This sequence comes from Bacteroidia bacterium, assembly GCA_009929715.1. Lineage (GTDB taxonomy): Bacteria > Bacteroidota > Bacteroidia > Bacteroidales > Bacteroidaceae > Bacteroides. The sequence goes on along the minus strand of RZZX01000227.1, from coordinate 998 downwards.
GGTCTCTGTTCCAAGGCCTGCTGCCATGAACCGCTACTTGAATGTGGCCAGAAGCTTTTCCTTGTTTACTGCCTTAAGCGGTACCAACGGAAGTCTGAATACCTCTTCAAGCATTCCCTTGGAAGCCATGTAGGTCTTTACAGGAACCGGGTTGGTTTCGATGAATTGATTTACAAAGAACGGATAAATCCAGTTGTACATTTCCAGAGCTGTCTTGTAATCACCAGCGGCGGCAGCGTGTGTCATTTTCACCATTTCGGCAGGAAACATGTTGCTGGCCACCGAGATGATGCCTTGTGCACCGCATACCATCATCGGCAGAGTAAGTGCATCGTCCCCGGATAACACTGCAAAATCAGCGGGTCTTTTATGAAGCAGGTCCTGTATTTGGCCCATACTTCCACACGCTTCCTTATCAGCAACGATAAGAGGATGCTTTGCCAGCTTCAGTACAAGATCCACCGACATGTTGATCGCACTGCGACCCGGAATGTTGTAGAGGACCACAGGCAGGCCGCCATGTTCGGCAACTTCGATAAAATGTCGATACAGGCCTTCCTCGGAGGGCTTGTTGTAATATGGGGCTACCTGCAGGGTATAATCGGCACCGGCATCCTTTGCTTTTTTAGTTGCTTCTATTGCCGATTTCGTGCAGTTGGAGCCACTTCCGGCGATGATGGGAACCTTTCCTTTAGCAAGGAGCGCAACGGTCTTGATGATCAACTCTTTCTCTTTGTCATCGAGGGTCGGACTCTCTGCGGTTGTACCTATGGGTACCAAGCCATCGATACCTGATTCCAATTGTTTTTGAACGATTGCCTTGAGCGCACCGATGTCAAGATCCCCATTTTTGGAAAATGGGGTAACAAGCGCAGTAAAAACTCCATGCAACATGGCGATTCTCCTTGATTTTGTCATTCTCACTACTCATACTGTGAGTGGTAGTAGTTTAAACCGCCGAATTGCTGCAGTCAAGTAAAACCGCTGGAAGAACTTAG
>RZZX01000095.1 GCA_009929715.1 Bacteroidia bacterium | reverse complement strand
CTCGGTTTTATAGTCGAGAGTGGTCTTGATATAAAGAACCACATCTTTTATGTAATCATTAATATTGCACATAATCATTTGTGTTTGATTAGATGCAAAACTAATGCTTTTATTCTAAATAACAGCATTTTAGAATTTAAAATGTCGCATTTCGCTTGTTTTAACTTCAAATAATAGCAAATTGAACAGAATCAATGTCCATTTTAATGGAATTATTTTATCCTTTAGTAAGAATATGCTTGCTAAGCAATGTTTTTGATGCTTTGTAACGCTTAAAAAATAACTTGGTACACATTATGACTGTTTAATGAGGTAATTCCATTTGGGTAGTGAGGCTGTAATCTTAACTCTGTCCAAAAAAACATTAAGTTTGTATGATGGATAGATACTTAAATCCGCTCTTGATAACAAGGAAACAGCCCACTGACCGATCATCTCGGTCAGTGGGCTGTTTTACTCTATTTTCGAGTCTCTTTCTTATCGTCTTTTCGCTTTTCCTTTGCCATAAGGCTTATCGCTTCCTTTGCCATAAGGTTTGTCATTCCCCTTACCATAGAGCTTATCGATCAGATCGCGTCGGCCCAACCGTTGCAGGGCGTCGGTGATTCCTCGTCGTTCTTCCGGCTTATACCAAAAGAAGAACTGGCGTTGGGCCAACTTCTCTCGTTGGGTTTTCGCACTGAAGATCGGCTCAAGCGTGTAAGGATGATACCCTGTGTACCACGCTTCGGTAGCTACAGTCATCGGCGTAGGAGTAAAGTCTTGTATCTGCTCCAAATGGAAGTCGAGCTCTTTGGTCTTGACAGCCAGTTCCGCCATATCCTCTTCCGTACATCCAGGGTGCGAAGAGATAAAATAGGGAATAAGCTGTTGGCGGAGATTCTCCTCCCGGTTGATACGGTCGAAGAGCCGCTTAAACGCCTCGAACTGCTGGAAAGACGGCTTACGCATGACCGATAAAACACGGTCGGCCGTGTGCTCAGGAGCCACCTTCAGACGCCCACTCACATGCTTGGCAATCAGTTCGCGCGTGTACTCTTGTGCCGTGCGGTTGATGGCAGGCTCTTTACTCTCATGCAGCAACAAGTCGTAACGCACACCGCTGCCGATAAAGGATTTCTTAATCCCAGGCAACGCATCGACGGCGTGATAAATATCAAGGAGCGGTCGGTGATCGGTGTTCAGATTCGGGCAGACCTTGGGGTGAATGCACGACGGACGTTTGCACTTTCTGCATACCGCTTCGTCTTTGCCATGCATCATATACATGTTGGCCGACGGACCGCCAAGGTCGCTCAGATACCCTTTGAAATCGGGCAGTTGCATCACCTCTTTGACCTCCTTCAGGATAGAATCACGGCTGCGACTCACGATAAACTTCCCCTGATGAGCAGAGATGGTACAAAAGGCACAACCACCGAAGCATCCCCGATGAACGTTGACCGAGAACTTAATCATGTCATACGCCGGAATGCGCTTGTTCTTATATTTAGGATGTGGCAGACGGGTGTAAGGCAAGTCGAACGAGTGATCGAGCTCCGTTTGACTCATCGGAGGGTAGGGTGGGTTCACCACCACCAGTTGTTTACCTACCTGCTGCGTGATGCGGCTAGCCTCGTACTTATTCGATTCCTCTTCGATATGCCGGAAGTTGGCTGCTTGTTTCTTCTTATCGCTCAGACACTCCTCGTGTGAGAAGAGCTGGATGGTCGTACTATCCTCTTCTTTCCACTGATCCGCCTTCGTCAGAAAAGCGATCTGCGGAAGAGTGTTGAGGGGCGACAAACTGAAGTTGGCCGTCTGCCCATCGGCTTTCAGCTTTTGGAGTGTTTGCGCTAGCTCCACAATGGGTTTCTCACCCATGCCATAGATCAAAGCATCCGCCCCACTATCGCACAGAATGCTGCGCATCACTTTATCTTGCCAATAATCGTAATGACTCAAGCGACGCATGCTCGCTTCGATACCACCGAGAACCACCGGCACATCGGGATAGAGCTTTTTGAGGATCTGTGTGTAAACTACCGATGGATACTCCGGACGCATGTCCGGTCGGCCATCCGGCGTATAAGCATCTTCACTGCGCAACCGCTTGTTGGCCGTGTACTTATTCACCATCGAGTCCATGCATCCGGCAGAGATGCCGAAGAACAACCGTGGGCGACCTAGTTTTTTAAAGTCGCGGCAGTCATCACGCCAGTTCGGTTGAGGCACGATGGCTACCCGAAGCCCTTGTGCTTCGAGGATACGACCGATTACCGCTGCTCCGAACGACGGGTGGTCAACGTAGGCATCGCCACTAAATAAGATCACATCCAGTTCATCCCAGCCACGTAGGTCGGTCTCTTTCTTGGTTGTAGGCAACCAATCGGTCAGTTGGTATTGTTTCATGCAGCAAAGTTACAAAATAATCCTTGAGGAGCGATGTCGACACGACACTTATCCTACAGGTTCTAATCGGAGATACTTCTTTTTAGTTACGACAAACCACAGTAAGAGGGTTAGCCCCTTGGCAATGGTTGTCAGGCAGACAGCCCACCAGATACCCTCTACACCCATACCTAAATGGATGAAAAGCAGGGCTAAAGGAATACGCATGTAGTTGCACGTGATACTCGTTATCGCTGGCGGAACAGTGCGCCCCATGCCGTAGAAGACCCCTTGCATGGTAATCTCGAGCATCATAAAGAGCTGTGAATAACCGTCGATACGTAGAAAGACCCCGCCGGCCTCATACGCTGCCCGCTCCGGTACAAAGATGGAGAAAACCTCATTGCCGAAGAAGACAAATAGGAGGGTACAGAAGGTACCAAATATCCCCGTCATCCAGAGCGTAGTGTGCCATGATTTGATGACGCGTTTGATCTTTCCTGCAGCATAGTTCTGAGCGATAAATGCACTCAAACCGGTGGAGAATCCTTGTGAGGTGTTCCAAGTGAGGGCCTCAATCTGTCCGCCGGTGGTGAAGGTCATCAAGCCGATATGCCCTCCTTGTGCTGAGGCTGTGCGACAAAGAAACATGTTCACAAAAGCAAACAGGGTGTTTAGTGTGGCTACCGGTACACCCAGCTTTAAGATGCGAACGGCATACTCTTTATGGAGCTTGGTCAGGAATGGGAACCGACTTAATAGCACATCGCGGTAGCGGAGTTGGTAGATGAAGATGCAGAATACAGTGGCTTGTGATAGCCAAGTGGCATAGGCTGCACCTTGAGTTTCTAGTTCTAAGCCATAGATGAATAGAGGGTCTAGGATAATGTTGAGCACTAAACCCGTACTGCTGATAAAGAACGGTACTTTGCTTCGTCCGGCAGCGTTATAGATACCGGTAAAAGCAGCCGATAGAAAGACGAATGGTAAGCTAGTGGAGACCACGCGCAGATAGTTGACGGCTTCTTGGGCAATAGCGGGTTCTAACTCGTAAATACTTACAATAGGGGCCGCTAGTGCGAAGAGTATTCCACCCAAAACCACCGAGATGATTAACGCCATGGTGACGTTATGTGAAGCGAAGTGACGCGCTGCTTTCTGGTTGTTGGCGCCGATAGACTGTCCCACACTAACCTCCGAACCAACTTTGTTGAGCAGTGAGATGGAAGAGGACATCCACATCAGGAGACTCACAGCTCCTACGGCGGCCACAGCTTCGCTGCCCAATCGGCCCAACCAAGCCATGTCGGTGAGGTTATAAGCCATCTGAATGAATGAGGTGGCCATGATCGGGATCGCTAAATTGAATATTTGCTTGTTGATCGGTCCGCTAGTTAAATCTTTAATTCCTTGCATAAACTATTTTCAAATAAAAAATGGGGTGCAAAGATACGAAAAACTTTCGGTGTACCGCACATCGCGGCCGATTTTGGTTTTAGACCGATCACTGTGGTTGTTGACCGCCGATGAACGGAAGGGTGGAGGGGGCGGACTATTGAGGTGCTTCGGGGCACTCTTGGTCGGTTAGTGAATCGAAGTACCGACGGAGTTTCTTGATCAGTTTCAGACCAGTCATAAACCCGTCATAAGCATTCATGCCACAACTCACCGTGTGCATCAGAGATTCTACTTTCGAGTTTGCTTCCGGAGCTGGTGCAAAGAGTTGCTTAGTACTCTGAAGAATCGCCTTTTGTTGATTCTTTATCTCGATCGAGAGTGCTCTCTTTTCCGCTTGTATATCTTCTAATGTATTGGTTGGCTTGGACATCGTTTGAGGAGTTAGCTGGTTCTTTGGGATCGTTGATTGGTCTAAGGGCGTTCGGGTTCTCTTTCTAGTCTTCGGAGAATCTTCTTATTGGCCCATGAGGGGAGTTATTCCTCTTTTTTGAGGAAGAGCTTGGCTAGGAAACGGACCATCGGATTGATGATGAGTCTCTTTCGAAAGAGGAGAACTCCTAGTATTAGCAGCAAGTTAAACATGGCTATGATCAGCAAACCGGTTTTTAATCCGCCCACTAGAGGTTCTAGCACATACGCCATCGCAAAGGAAAAATAAAACAGAGCCACCACGCCTAATAGAATGACGATGATTAGCATGATTATCATCGAAAGCAGAATGGAGAGCTTCTCGGTCAGCTCTAGTTGGGCATATCTTTTTTGTAACGTTAGATAGCTCTTGATCTCTTCGACTAAGCGTTCTGCTTGCTCAAGGTTTTTATCGTCTGAAAACATGGTAGCACTGTTTTTTAATCGTTTACTTCTCTGCTTCGCCTTTGAGTTCGGCAGCAAGGTCGTTTACCAGGTCTTCCATCTCATGACCATCTAGATGGATCCCTTTTTTACGTAAGATTTCGGCTATCTTACGGCGAGTCTCTTCTCCTTTATCGGGAGCAAAAAGAATTCCAAGTGCTGCACCTACGGCAGCGCCGCCTAAGAATGCGGCCAGTAAATTCATTCCTTTCATAAGTTGATGTATTAAGGGTGGATACTCTAATTCACAAACATACGGAAAAAGATTCTTTTCGGAGGGAAGTTAACACTATTTAATTCGTTTAATGGGTGGATAGGTGGAAGTTAAACTGTATTTTTGCAAGGAATGTAACTTTAATGAATAGACGTATGACTACAAAAACTGTTTTTATAACTGGTGCCAGCAGTGGTATCGGTGCCGGATGTGCGCGTAAATTCGCGGCTAATGGTTATCGACTCATCTTGAATGGACGGAATGTTGAAAAGCTAACGACTCTGAAAGAGGAGTTGGAGCGGGATTTTAAATGTGAGGCTTTTCTTTTGCCTTTTGATGTCAGGAACCGTCAAGAGGCAGTGGACGGGGTGAATGCTTTGCCTGAGGATTGGCAGGCTGTCGATGTGCTGATTAACAATGCTGGTCTGGTTATCGGACTAGATAAAGAGCATGAGGGCGATCTGGATGAATGGGAGGTGGTGATTGATACGAATGTGAAGGGGTTGCTTACGATGACTCGGCTTCTCGTGCCTGGCATGGTGGCACGTGGTGTGGGACATATTATTAATATTGGATCTATCGCAGGCGATGGGGCTTATCCTGGTGGAAGTGTCTATTGTGCGACGAAGGCGGCCGTGAAGGCTTTGACCGATGGGCTTCGAATTGATTTGGTGGACACGCCTTTGAGGGTGTCGAATATCAAGCCGGGGATGGTCGAAACGAACTTCTCTGTGGTGCGTTTTCGTGGTGATCAGGTGGCAGCCGATCGGTGTTATCAGGGATTCCAACCTCTCACTGGCGAGGATGTGGCCGATACGGTTTATTATGTGGCTTCCGCACCGGCACATGTACAGATTGCTGAGGTGTTGCTTATGCCTACTCAGCAAGCAAGTGCTACAATTGTTCATAAAACGGGTGTTATTTGATGTTTTTGTCTGTTCTGCTTTGCTAAATGATAAAAAATCTCTTATTTTGTTCTCTCTTTAGGCTAACACTTGGAACGTGGTTGGCCGAAAATGTAGACTATTAATTTAAAAACAATGTATAGATCATGAAAAAATCAGTTGTATTAGGAATGGGGGTTTGTGTCGTTTTGTTTTTCTCGGCTTGTAAATCAAGCGAAAGTGCTTATAAAAAAGCTTATGAGAAAGCTAAACAACAAGAATTGGCAGAACCTCAGGTAGAAACTCCGGTAGAAGTGACTCCGGTCGTGGTTGTTAAAGAGGCTGCTAGAACTACATCTGTTGCTGCTGGTGTTCGTCAGGAGAAGGTGACAGTGGTATCGGGTGTGGATGGCTTAAAAGCGTATAGTGTGGTTGCCGGTAGCTTCGGCGTGAAGGCTAATGCACTAGGCTTGAAAGAGTGGTTGGACGGACAAGGTTACAGTGCTATGGTGGCATTCAACGCTGAGAAGGCGATGTACCGTGTGGTCGTTAATTCATTCGACGATAGAGATTCTGCTGCTCATGCACGTGATGCTTTTAAATCAAAATATTCAAACCGTTCTGACTTCCAAGCTGCTTGGTTGTTATACCGTGTTTACTAATTTCTTTTTGGTAATGGGTCTGGATCGTTGAGATCTAGATTGTGAAGGCAATAACTGTGAAGTTATTGCCTTTTTTTAGCTCGCTACGCAAAGATATGCTTATCTTTGCGGCACTTTTGCTATTCTTGAGTGAATACATGGATGGTTGAACACAAAGACATTGTTTACTAGTTTTTTATTAAGGAGGTATGTTATGAAAACTATCTGTAGAGGTTTAGTGATGGCTCTCATCGGTTTTTTTTGTTCAGGTATTTTGGTTGCCCAACATCGGGTTGAATTAGTGCCGTATGGCGATATGAATCAGTGGGTCGATAGGCAAATTAAAGAGTCGGGTGTGATCGGCGGACAAGTGAAGCATGTGTATGAAATAGCCCCAACGGCGGTTGTGACAGGCGATAAAGCGTATACCAACTTGGGGGGATCTCCTTGGGCTACATCGAATGTGATGGCGAAAGTGGCTGGTATTACCAAGACGAATACATCGGTCTTTCCGGAAAAACGGGGAGATGGCTTTTGTGCCCGACTGGATACGCGGATGGAGAGTGTTAAGGTTCTTGGCTTGGTGAATATCACTGTTCTAGCTGCTGGATCGGTCTTTACCGGAACCATTCACGAGCCGATTAAGAGTACTAAGAACCCCAACAAGATGTTGCAAACGGGTATTCCGTTTACTAAAAAACCCATCGCTCTGCAACTCGATTATAAAGTGAAGCTGGCCGATAATGAGAATCGAATTCGCGCAACGGGATTTAGTAAGATTACGAACGTGGCAGGTAGGGATTACCCGACTCTAACGTTGTACTTACAGAAACGGTGGGAGGATGCTTCCGGAAATATCTATGCTAAGCGTGTGGCTACTTTGGTGCACTATTTTTATGGCTCAACGGAGTGGGTCGATCGGGCTACTTTTGAAATTTGGTATGGCGATATCACGCAGCATTCAGGGTATAAACCTCACATGATGCGTTTGGGGGCAACGGAGAATTATACGGTTAATAGTAAGGGCGAAAGTGTGCCTATTCATGAGGTGGCTTGGGGAAATGAGGAGGATGTGCCTACGCATCTCTATCTTCAGTTTAGCTCTAGTCATGGTGGAGCGTACATTGGGTCGCCGGGTAACTCTTTGTGGATCGATAATGTGAAGGTGGTTTATTAAATCACCTTTTTGTATCGCTCGTTGATTTTGTTTTTCTTTGTTTTTAAGTTTTGCGAAAATGGATTCTTTGGGTGATTGTTTTTTTGCTCTTTTTGAAAAAAAAGATTTGTATCTTGCTGATTATTACTATATTTGCATCGTCTTTTAAACAAAGTACTATATGAAAATCGAAAAAAATGTATTTCTGGGGAGCGTCTTCCTAGCGCTTCTCTCTTTATTATCTTGTGTGGATGAGAAGGATTATAGTCAAGGAACCTCACAAAGAGTGGTTACTGATTATTTTGACTTTTCGACGAAAAAGAGTGTGCAGCTCCGTGTCGATTATGGGTTTGTTGGGCTAACCGCTTTGCTTGAGGTGTATGCCGAGAATCCTTTGGAGAATGATTGTGTGCGCAAGGAGGGATTGAAACCTATTTTTAAGGTTTTTACGGATAATAACTGTTCGTTTTCTGGTCGTATAGAAGAGGTACCTGCACATGCAGACACGCTTTTTATCTACTCTCCAACGAAGGGGAACACCAAGTATTTGAAGTTGCCTATCGTGAATGGGGTGGCTACGTACGACTTTAATTCGGCGTATGCTTCTACAAAGGCGCCAACAGTTGGAATGGGTGAGGGGCATATTCATGTGGGAGATTATTATCGGAAAATAGATAATACGTATCCGTTCTATTCACTTTATACCAATTATATCAGTGTGTCGACCGATTATTACCGGGCGTATAACTTTTATTTCCGCAACCTTTACTCAGTGGTTAAGCCGAATGAGAAACTCTCTGCCGAAAGTACCATGGGGCAGTTGCTGAATCGCATTGATAATGCGTTGGGGAAGGTCGATAATTCAAAGTTTGTGAGCAACGAGCAGTTGGTCAATTTATCGATTGCCGATAAAGATCCTGATGGAAAACCTGTTCTAGGGGCACGACTTGATCTCGTGTTGCTCGAAAATAATGGGGGGTATCACAGTGCGATGGCTTACTATTATTACAAAACAGGAACAAATCCTACTGCTTCGCAGATTAAGGCGTTGAAGAAGTATTTTGTTATACCGCGTATGACCGCTGGAAAGCCGGATAAAGCGGTGAAAACACGCTTGCAGTTCTTTGGCGAACGGGGCGATGAACCTGGAACGGATGTATTCCCAGCTGGCTATACGGTGGGATGGATGGTTGTTTCGAATACTTTTCCTGAATCTTATGTTTCAAATTATACGTCACTCTCTTCGATAGAAGAGCATAACATTGATGCTTTCAGAGCAGGTAAGGCGATCTATTCTAATCAATCGGCCAATTACAAACAACAACCTGGCTGTATTACCTTATATGATAAGAAGTCGCAGAAGATCATCATCGGTTTTGAGGATCAATCTTATGAGGATCTCTCTTTGTCGGATAAGAGCTATGAGGATGTTCTGTTTTATGTGGATGCCGATCCTATCGGGGCGGTGATTGATGTGGATAGGCCGGAAATACCGGTGGTCGATGAGGATGTGTGGGTAACGGAACGGACTGTTGGTACGCTTGCCTTTGAGGATGTGTGGCCTAGTGGTGGTGATTATGACATGAACGATGTGGTGGTTGAGTACGAATCGGCAGTGACGTTTAATCAGCGAAATGAGATCACGAAGATTGTTGATACGTTTAAACCGGTCAATAAGATGAATAGTGCCGTTAATTCCAATGCCTTTGGTTATGTTATTGATGGACCGGTAGGGGAGGTTAATGCGGCTGAATCGAGCTTCTTTAAAAAAGAGGAAGCTAATCAATTTATTCTTTTCCCTAATGCGAAGGTGATAGCCGAACAAGGGGGTGTCTTTACGGTGACTCGCGAATTTAAAACGCCTCTTGATAAGGTCTCTTATCGCCGAAATTACAACCCGTTTGTGGTGGTGAACTACAAGGAGGGGATGAGGCTTAGAAGAGAGGTTCATCTACCTAAAATGAAGCCAACCTCTTGGGCCGACGCAAGTTTAGTCGGTACGGGTGATGATGCTTATTATGTTGACAAGGAGGGGGCTTTCCCATTTGCCATTGATATTCCAGTCATTGGATTGGAAATTGTGACGGAAGGGGAGTCTATCGGACAGCCTGAAGAGTATCCTTATTTTGCCGAATGGGCTCAATCATATGGTAAAAAACACACCGATTGGTATCAGATGAAGCGATAGTGTTTCTTCGTCTTAGAGTTATATAAAAAGAGAGCGGCTTATGGCCGCTCTCTTTTTATATCTAAAAACGGATCAGTCCGAAAATCGGGTGGATCTGTTCTATTTAAATGACTGGTTGGCCTCATCTGAAAAAGACCGAATCATCTGGAAAAGTGGCACTCTAATGGTCTAGAAATAAAAAGTCAGTCCGAAATAAAGCTGACTTACGATTTAGATGTAGCCGAACAATATAGCTTAAAGGATTTACCGTTTGCAGGGGCTTTTTGGCGAAATGATCAAACTGGCGAACGAATTATTCGGATGCCATTGAGCTGTTCTAAGGGGACTTTCTTGAAGGGAACTTGGAAAGCTTGGGTCGAGAATGTGGGTTCTTTTCCTGCAGGTGATATTGTCTTAAGTGCTGATAAAACGGCAGATAGAGGGGTCACGTTTCAAGCGGGTGAATCTCCGGCAGATATGAATAACCGCACGAATGATCAAAACTACCGTGTATCGGGTACAGCAACGACTGTTTCGGGCGTGATTACTGAACAAGATGGTATCTATTTTCGGATTGGTTTGAGATCAACTTGTAATCAGAATCAAGTTAGGTATGCGCGTATTGCCGTGGAATATGGGGTTGGTGAGCAGAAAGTGAAAGCGTTTATTTATCTCCGACAAGGACAAGAAGCAGACTATGTGATGCCGTATCAAAAGAGAGTCACCGATGCGAAGAAGATGACTGTTTATAATTTAAAATCGCCGACTGCTTATTATTATGGGTATAAGAACTTAGCTGTAAACGGCGCCGGTTTTACCGATTACCCTTCGCAGGTGGGGGCCTATTTCCAATGGGCTAATGATAAGTATATGCGGTATGCTTTTTCTAATTCCTTAAATCCGCAACTAAACTTGATTATATACCTTAAATCCGCAACTAAACTTGATTATATAAGTAAGGTTAAAAAATGACTCCCCCTATGTGTTTTTTTGCTGAAATGACTATTTCCCCTTTTGTTT
>RZZX01000226.1 GCA_009929715.1 Bacteroidia bacterium | reverse complement strand
GGGTCGTGGTATGTCAGATAGCGGATGTTTTCCTCCGATTTTTTCCGTTCAGTATTGTCCATGAACGTGACTACCGCACCGACAAGAACTCCGTCCCTGTGCTGCGGGAATGACGAATACCTGACGTCAAAGCTCGTGCCGTCCTTCCGCCAATAGACTTCGTCATCGACATAAACGCCTTTCCCCTTTTTGAAGGACTGCATAATGCGACATTCCTTTTCCGGGAAGGTGTTGCCGTCCTTTTTTGTATGGTGTATCAGACCGTGCATGTTTTTTCCCAACAGATCCTCCTGGCTGTCGTATCCAAGCATCCTGAGGGCACTTTCGTTGCAGAAGGTGCATATTCCTTCTGTATCCATCCCGAATATGCCCTCTGCAGTCGAGTCAAGTATCAGCTTGAGCTGCCCTCTTTTGTCGTCGAGGGCGATGTTTGTCATTTCCAAATCAGAGGTCCGTTCCCGGACCTTCTTTTCAAGGTCCCGGACCAGTCCGCTCACATCGTCCGCCAGCATATTGAAGGTCCTTGCAAGGGTGCCGATCTCATCTTCCCTGTGGATGTGCGCCCTTGACGAAAAATCACCTTCTTTAAATTTTTCAGCACTTAAATTCAGGTTCTCGAGGGGTTTGAGCATGTTTGCGACATGGTTCAGATAGAAAAGAGCCGTGACTGACAGCATCAGGAGAGAGAAAATGACAGTAAGTCTTATGGTTTCATATATATCTTTTGTGAGGAGGGCATCGGGTACGGATGTAATGAGCAGCATCTCGACCCCCGTTGCGTCGAATCCGGATACGTTCACATGACTGTTTTGTCCATTGACAGTAAGAATATCGCTGTCTTGTGAATTCAGGTAGTTTCCATAAGCGGTCATGATGCTCCGGTTCTTAAGCTCTCCTATCAGTGTCCTTTTTATGGTCCCGTCTTCGTTCACTGTGAAGTTGCGCACCCCGAGGGAATTTGCAACAAGTTCGCCTGTATTTTTGTCGATTATTACGGCCGCAGCGTTGTTTTTTTTCACAATGTCGTTCAGGAATGAATCCATTCTGGAAAGCGTTATGTGTGTTCCAAGGACTCCCCATATCTTGCCGTCTCTGTCATGTACCGGAGTTCCCACAGAAATTGTGAGGTCGTCCATCACAAAATGCTTGTAGAGTGGAGAAAAGGTCGTTTTGCCGATTTTTATTGCCTCCCTGTACCATGGCCTCGTTCGGGGATCAAAGGTGCCTGTCTGGAGCGCCAGATCTCCTTTGGTCATATCTTCACTTACTTTGTAGTACATGGATCTTCCGCCGGTCTCGGAATTGTTTTTCATGATCTCAACCGTGTTGTCGGTGTTTCTGCGCGCTCCGTAGTATTCACCCTTCTCCGTTCCGATGCTTATGCTGTATATGGGTGTGCTTCCGTGAGCGCTTAACAGTCCGACAAAAAACTTGTCACGTGTCGTTTCGTCGCTGAAGTCCAGGACCCCGCTGCGGATCTGGTTTTCGGTCATCTCGTTAAGATGCCGGGGAAGTTTTATGAACCCCTCGAATTCCTTGTATATCGTATTGTTCATGTCCTGTGCCACAGAAGAAAGCGTTTTGTCGGCGGTTTCTATCCAGTTTGAAAAGAGCACATAATATACTACTCCAAAGGTTATTAGGGTCGTTGCTATGTATAAGGCCATGATATTTTTCTTGATGGACATTCTCTTCAGGATATTCACGGCATACCACCTTGTCAATAAAATGATGGATACAAATTAGGAATTGTGCAAATCAAACTGCCATTTAAAAAATAACTATACTTTGGGCAACAGTTAATTCTACACTGGCAAGCCCTACTTTGACAACAGAAATATCAATGCTTATTTTAATGAAGTAAACAGTTTGATTAAAAATAGATTTTAAAACTACCGGCGTAACAGTTGTCGGAAAAAAAGGGAACCCTAAAGGCTCCCCCCTTTTTTATATTTTTCTTTTAATTGCTTCAGTGACCGCACTCATCGTGGTGCGAATGCTCATGGCAGACTGAACCTGTAGATTTAAGTTCTCCGGCAAGATATGATTTTGCTGCTTCTTCTGAAGGGCCTGCC
>RZZX01000225.1 GCA_009929715.1 Bacteroidia bacterium | reverse complement strand
GCACATCCCCGTCATCTGCATGGTCAAACGCACGCCCAAGATCCACTACATCTTCGAAGGACAGAAGATGGACGTGACGCAGATTTACAGCCAGATCCGAAAACGCAGAGGCAGGGCCAAGATCCTGGCCAATGCCCAGATTGAGTTCAAGGACGGCCTCAAGGCCAAGCTCGTCTTCGTGCGAAACAAGCACAAAAGAGACTGGCTGGCCTTGCTTACCACTGACCTCATCCTTGCCGATGAAGACGTTGTCCGCATTTACGGCAAGCGCTGGGACATCGAAGTGTTCTTCCGCACGGCCAAGCAGCATCTGGAACTAGAGAAAGGCTGCCAAAGCCGGGACTTCGATGCCCTCATAGCCCACACGACCATCGTGATGACCCGGTACATTTTTCTGAGCATCGAGAAGCGCAGGACGGAAGATCCAAGAACCCTCGGTCTGCTGTTCCATCGTTGCTGCGAAGAGGCTGAGGACTGCACGCTCGTCAAGGCGCTGTGTCAAATCCTAGGCATCACCCTGGAAAACCTGAAGAAGCTTGGCGAAGCCCAGAGCCAAGCCGAACGCATACTGCTTGAGGCTTTCCGAGACGGAATACGCAGTTTTGGGCGCAATTTCGATTATATTTTCAATGAACAAAGGTTGTTAGCGGCTAATGGCTAACCCCGAAAGTCGAGTAATCTTTTTTAAAACTTATTATTTTCTATTTTTTTTAATCATTTCTTCGTAGATGCCTTTGCAGATCATGAACACAAGATGCGGATTGATTGTTAACATTTCTTCGATTTCAGGTTCAAGTTCAATGATTTTACGCCAATTATCTTTAATTAATCCATAGTTTTCTTTTCCATATTTATTCAAGCGCGGATAAAACTCGTTTTTCATTGCTTCAAGAGTCATGAAAAACTGAGACTCAATCGGAACTTCAAATACTTCTCCAGAATGAATGCAAGTTATCATTTTTGTTTTTTGGATGATTAAATAAAATATGCTTTTTGTTATCCCAATCTTTTTTTAATTCCGCCATGCTTACCAAATCAGCTACTGGAAAATAATGTTTTATAGTACAAGCTAAACAAAATGTTTTCCAAGAATCTTTTGGTTCAACTTCGAACTCTACGCCACAAATCCAGCATTTGATAGTAATTTTTGGAATCATAAAGATTCACTCCTTAGGAGCTTCACCAAGAAGCTCCTGTTAATTGTTTTCAAATTTACAAAGCAATTTCCGGTAACAAGTTAATAGCTCTTTCCTTTTCTCCCTCCATGTAATGATAATAGGTGTCGGCGGTCATTTTGACAGTTGAATGTCCCATGAGTTTAGAAACTGCTGCCAAATCAGCATTGTTTGTCAGCATTGTCGTGGCGAACAAATGACGAAGATCATACATGCGAATTGGATAATCAATTCCAGCAAGATCACATGCTGTTTTGAATGACTTTCTAATTGTGGTTACGGGTTTTCCTCGAAATTCGATGATGTATTCTGAAACTGCATGAGTTTTCATCGTTTTGAGTCTTTCGAGAAATATTGGTTTGACTGGAACGATCCGATAGGTGTTGGTTTTGCTCGCATAAATCTTAACAGTGGATCTTTCGAAATCTACTTGGTGCCACTTCAACGACAGGAGTTCAGACGTTCCAGGTCTGGTTCCCAAGTTAAAGCATACTTCCATAGCCCACCGTACATGTGGTTCAGCGCAAGCCATGATCCGCTTCATGTCATCCACAGTTAGCTGAACTTCACGTGGTCTTTCTCTAATCCTCTTTCTCATTTTCATAGGGTTGGAATTCATCAAGGCATTCTGACAACCAAAGTTGAAAATCGCGTCTAAATAGTCGCAGTATCTATTCACAGTTACTTTTGACCGGATTTTTCCTGTCTGCGGACTCTCTGCTTGAAAATGCTTAATGAATGGAAGGATGTGATCGATGTAGGTGATCTCATCCACAAGCGTGTCCTTCCCCAGAAGGGCAAAGAATGAATTCTTCAGCAGGACGGCAACGTTTTTGATGTGCTTCTCGGTTTTCCCGGAGGCCAGGAGATGATCCAGGTGCATCCTGGCAAGTCGCCCAAACGTAATTCCTGT
>RZZX01000224.1 GCA_009929715.1 Bacteroidia bacterium | reverse complement strand
GGTGTCACTGAGATTGGTAACAAAGAAGAGGACGACACTGAAAATTATGTGAGTGCAACAACGTTGTTTAGTACAGCAGACATTCCATCTACATTCACTCACTACACTGGTACGAATATCGAAAACTCAATCGTTTCAAACTCTGGAATAGCAACCAATCGAACAATTGGCGGAAAAACATATCTTCACTTATCTGATGTAGGAACCAATAACGGTTACTGGCATGGTGCAAGTTATGTGTACGATTTCCAGCCTGACGGAGTAGGTAATATTGGCAGTGTCAATGCTTATACGTATTTTAACGAAGTATTTTGGGCGGGCGCAATGGGTCAGGTAGGTCAAACGCAAGTCCACTTTGCGACAGCTGATAATGAGTTTATTTGTGGATTTCACTTGTCAAAATCGGATACAAAGGGCAATACAGGTAATTACTATATGCGGTATAGAGATAGCGCAACAACTATCAAAACTTTTAAGTCTGGTAGTTTCAGGACAAGCCATCTTGATAGCGAAAACCCATTTAATTTGCCACGTGGGCATTGCGATATGCGCAAGCGTGGTGCAGATATAACTTTCTTCTGGTTTGGCGGGTATCCAAAAGTTACAGTCCCTTATTTAGCAGATAAAAAAGTCGCCAAAATGTACATTAATCTGTACACATTAGACAACAAGCCTTTGATGAGCTATTTTGATTTTCGTAATGTAAGACTTATCAACGACAATGCAACATATAATCGTGATATTAAGAATCGTTTTCCGTCTGGTTCAACTGTCAAGATGACAGGCGCTGATAGCAAAGTATATGTCAACGGACTGCCGAAACTATCAGAAAAAGTTGACGGTTCAAATTTATTCACAATACCGCCTGGCGAGACGACAATTTATTTCCAATGTTCCGATTGGTGTACGACACCACCAACTTATCAAATCGAATTTACGGAGGCTAATTTATAATGCAATTCCATATTTTAGATGAAAACTATGTTCCAGTTGCTGTCATGGATAACGATTTGCCAGATGCCATTCACTTTCAAAAATCAAAATTGCAACGGTTTTTAACTGGTTCAGCTGACTTTTTTGATTTTGAAACATCAAAAATTCATGTCGATAGTGATAAGTTTCAAGTTGGCTACTGGATTGCTTTCAAGTACGACTCACGAGATAGGCTGATGTATATCAACGATATACAAGAAGCTGAGCAAGACAAGATGATGTCTATCTCAACTTTAAGCAATAATCTTGACCTGAACCAAGAAAATACGCAACCTTTTTCAGCTGATGTTGCAAGACCTTTTTCGTGGTATTTTGACAGAATTATGTATGACACAGGATATGAAATTGGCATCAATGAAATCTCTAACTTAACACGCAAACTATCATGGGATAGCGAGATGAGCCACAGGGCTTTCTTACAGTCAGTGGCGACACAATTTGATAATGCTGAGCTTGACTATGAAGTGATTCTTAACTCAGATTTTACTATCAAAAAACGTTTAGTTCACATCAAAAAGCAAGTCGGAGAAGTTCGTGATGACATCGAATTACGATATGGAAAAAATATTAAGACTGTCAAGCGTTCGACAAACATCGACGGTCTCTATACTGCTATCAAGCCAATATCAAAAGATGATAACGGAAAAGTTACTGACATTAGTAGTATGACTGACTGGCAAAAACTTGATGAAAACGGAAATGTAGTCTTATCTCACAAACAAGGTAGTCAGCACATCTTAGCTCCTCAGGCTAACGCAAGATTCGGAAATCGAAGCACTGGCGGATATGTCGTATATGACTACAGCTATGACAAAGTTTCACAATCTGAGCTTTTCAACAGGAGTGTTGCGAAATTAGAAGAAATTAGCGTGCCAGCTATCAATTATGAGGTTGAGGGCAGGACAGGCGCTAAAATAGGCGATACAGTTAAGATTGTTGACGATGGATACTCACCAGAATTAATCTTATCAGCACGTGTCTTAGAGCAAGTTATTAGCTTTGATGATGCGACAGTTGAGCAAGCGACTTTTGGTAACTACAAGGCTTTACAATCTCAAATTTCTTCAGATTTAATCGCTAAAATGCAACAACTAGCTGATGAAAACGCACCTTACAAAGC
>RZZX01000223.1 GCA_009929715.1 Bacteroidia bacterium | reverse complement strand
GAGTTTTTCAATGGTCGCAATGGTGACAAGCCTTGTTGCTGCCATTTTGGCATCATGGCTCTCTTTGAGAATTTCATACCCTAAAATACCAAATCCAACGATAAGAACGATGAGAAGTAGGGTGAGTTTACTCTTGATAGTGGAGAGTGACATACGCTTCCTTTGTGTACACATAAAATAAAAGAACGCATGGTAGTTTCTTTGCGTAAATTATATGTAAATTGCAGGTACAAGATTGAGTTGACGTATATCATTTCAAAAGTCTTTTGTTTTCTCTAAAATACGCCATTTTCAAAGGAAATGATCATGTTAAACGTATACGCTAGGCGTATGAAACCAAAACTTACATCGCCCCAGCGAAAGCCTTGGAGTAAAATTTTTTGGTCTGGGCTTGGGGCATTTTTAGGGATTTATGCCGTAGCCACAGGTGGAAGTTTGCTTGGGATTGAAGAGCATTTATATCTTTTAGGCTCTTTTGGAGCAACGGCGGTTCTGATTTATGGCGCACCGCAGGCTGATTTTTCACAACCTCGCAATATTATGGGTGGGCACATTTTCTCTGCGTGTGTGGCGGTTTTTTAGGAAAGTGTGTTGCTCCTTTTATTTCGATGGCACTTTTGTGTGCCTTAGGGGTGGCTCTTTGCATTATGGTCATGCATGCAAGCCGTACCATGCACCCTCCAGGAGGTGCGACAGCGCTTATTTTTCTTATGGGAGGAGAGGAGATTCATCGTTTGGGATGGTTGTACCCTTTTGCACCTATTGGCGTCGGTGCGTTTTTAATGTTAGGGGTAGCACTTTTAATTAATAACCTCTCTTCCAACACAAAGCGACACTATCCGACGTATTGGCTCTGATAGCTTTACATGTAAAGGCTTGCGAGGCTTAAAAGAACGAGCAGTAAAATAGGTGGCGTGACGATAAGCCCAAATTTTGAGTACTCCCAAAAGCTGATTTTTACCCCTTTTTTTGCCATAACATGCAACCATAAAAGCGTGGCGAGTGAGCCAAAAGGGGTCATCTTTGGTCCTAAATTGCACCCGATGATATTGGCGTAGGCTAAGGCATTATTTTGGATGTCATGTAAGGCGATATCCATAATCATGACGGTGGGAAGGTTGTTCATCACCGCACTTAAAATAGCCGCGATAAAGCCCGTTCCAACAATGGCGATAAGCTCTCCTTGCTCATTAAGCGTTTGCAAAAGAGTGCTTAAGTAGTCGGTAAGTCCTGCATTTTTAAGCCCATACACGACGATGTAAAGCCCAATACTAAACCACACCACTTGCCACGGAGCAGTTTTAATGGTCAGCCACGGTTTGGCGGCTTTAAAGTAGCTGGCAATGGCTAGAAAAACAAACGCCCCACCTAAAGCGATGAAGCTAATGGGCACATGGTAAAATTCTCCCACAAAATAGCTTGTCATCAGCCCTACGATGAAGAACCAACTCAGATAAAAAAGAGGTTTGCTTTTTAAGACATCATCGGGATTTTTAAGAAGCTCTGTGTTTACATGTAAAGGAATGTCTTTGCGTAAAAAGAGCCATAAAATACCGATAGATACGATGGTACTAACGATATAAGGGGTAAACATAACGCTCACGTAGTTCGCAAAACCAATGTTAAAGTAGTTGGCTGTGACGATGTTCGTGAGGTTTGAAAAGACAAAGGGAAGCGAGGCTGAGTCTGAGATAAAGCCTCCTGCGAGTAAAAACGCCACAATCGTTTTGGTATCCAACTTTAAAATGCGCATTTTAGCCAGTAAAATCGGGGTTAAAATAAGCACCGCTCCATCGTTGGCAAAGAGTGCAGAGATGAGCGAGCCCAAAAGAAGCGAATAGACAAACATCAGGTGTCCATTGCCATAAGAAAGCTTTGCCATTTTAATGGCGCACCACTCAAAAAAGCCTATTTCATCGAGGACTAATGAGAGAATAATAATGCCAATAAACGCCAACGTCGCATCCCAGACAATCTGCGTCACCACCAAAACATCCTCAAAACTGACCACGCCTAAAAGCAAGGCAAACCCTGCGCCGATAAGCGCGGACGTGCCAATTTTGAGCCCACGAGGCTGAAGAATCACGAGTAAAAGCGTGGCGAGGAAAAGTGAAAA
>RZZX01000094.1 GCA_009929715.1 Bacteroidia bacterium | reverse complement strand
TAATTGAAATATAGTGTTTTACGAAAAGATATTATCATATTACGAAAGCGCAAACGACCGTACAATTTAACATATCCCCAGGGTTTTCGGACTGATCCGGTTTTCGGACTGATCCCAAATAAGCCCTATTTATAAAAACAGGACGAGCCATCACTTGTTAGTGACAGCTCGTAACCTTTTTTATCTCTTTAGAAATCAACCTTTTATAAGGTTTTTACTCGTGTGGGCGTTGACGGATTCGAACCGCCGACCCTCTGCTTGTAAGGCAGATGCTCTGAACCAGCTGAGCTAAACGCCCTTTTGGATTTCACCAAAAGGAATAATGTATTTTTAAAAGTGGGCGTTGACGGATTCGAACCGCCGACCCTCTGCTTGTAAGGCAGATGCTCTGAACCAGCTGAGCTAAACGCCCTTTTGAATGAGCCGGAAGTGTCGTTCTTTTTAAAGAAAGTGGGCGTTGACGGATTCGAACCGCCGACCCTCTGCTTGTAAGGCAGATGCTCTGAACCAGCTGAGCTAAACGCCCGTACACTTCCGTTTCAAAAGCGATGCAAAGGTACGGCTTTTTTTGAAACCGCCAAATGTTTTTAGAATTATTTTTCTACACTTTCCACCGATATACAGAGAACAGACTGATAATCAATATTCTAAAAAAACAGATTATTTCATGCAACTTTTTTTTTATCGCCCCCGTCTAATAAACACACTAAACAAAGGAAGTCGCGAAGCCTTTTTAAATCTATTGAAAAATGAAACAGACTATCATTATTGCCTTAATATTATTATATGCCACAACAATGGCGCATGGACAGGCATTGCAACTCAAAGGGAAAGTGATCTCGGGACAAGCTCCCGTAGAATTTGCCAATGTGGTTCTACAAACGAAGGATTCGGTCTTTATATCGGGGGGTACAACCGACCAACGGGGACATTTTTACATGAAGAACTTGCAACAGGGTAACTATAACTTGCAAATCTCTGGCATCGGCTACAAAACGAAACAGGTGGAACTTCAAAACTTTACCTCAACCATGGATCTAGGAACGATTGCAATCGATTCGACAACAATCACTTTGGACGAGGTGACAGTAACGGCCAATCCGATCATTAACCAACCGGACAAGAAATTGGTCTTCCCTACTGCCCGACAAATCAAAGTTTCACAAGATGGACTGTCGCTCCTGAAACATCTACAGCTTAATAGGATACAAGTGGACCCAGTCCAAAAAATCATTACTTCATCGAATCAAGGAGAGGTGCAGTTGCGCATCAATGGCTCAACGGCCGAAATTCAGGAAATTATGGCTATACGCCCTGAAGATGTTATTCGCATAGAGTATCATGATGAACCTGGATTGCGTTATGGCAGCAACACAGCGGCAGTTATCAATTACATCGTGCGCCGACATGAAACTGGGGGGTATATCGGCACCGATCTGACACCGTCGGTGAATACTGGCTGGGGAAACTATTCTTTCAATGCGAAAGTGAATCATAAGAAATCGGAATTGGGACTTAACTTCTACGGTGGATACCGAAGCTTTAACCAGTATTGGAGAGAAAATATCGAAACGTTTCACTTGGATAATAAACCGCCTTTTACTCGCACCGAGGATGGAATTCCTAATAGTACACGCATGAATTGGAATAACTTGAATCTGAAATATAGCTTTCATGAAGAGAATAAGTGGTTTGTGAATGTTGCCGTAAGGGGCAATATTAATACATCGCATATCAATACAGTGAGTGATCTTTATCCCATTGATAGACCGAGTGACAGAGTGAGGATGTCCGATTACAAATCGGATAAAGGGTATCGGCCGGCAATCGATATTTATGTACAGCGGGAACTTAAAAACCAACAAGCTCTTGTCTTGAACGTGGTGGGCACTTATATCCGAAGTAACAACCAGAGGGATTATGAGGAGAGACAACAGTCTGAACTGCTCACGGATATTTTTTCTGGGATTAAAGGGAATAAGTATTCATTGATCACGGAGGGAATCTACGAAAAGGGATTGACTCAAGGGAAATTAAGTGCGGGTATTCGGCATCAGCAGTCAATAACAGAGAATCGGTATTCGGGTACCTCTTTTGCTCAAACAAACATGCAGGAATCTAACACCACTGCTTACATGGAGTACATGGGTAAACTTAAGAAGTTTAATTATACCGTGGGCATTCAGGGTAAACGTGCTTGGTTCAACCAAGAGGGGGAGGGGTTTGAAAGATACTGCTTCTTGCCACGCATCAAGTTGAACTACCATTTTTCTCCAAATGCCTACATTCGCTACCAGGGCCAAATTCGTTGCAGTGCCCCTAACTTAAGCGATTTAAATCATGTGGAACAAATGATCGACTCTTTGCAAATACGTCGGGGTAACCCTAATCTTAAATTGTCGACTATCTATGAGCAGAACTTAGCGTTTAATCTTAAAACGGGATTACTCAGAACGAACTTTAATTTGTTCTATCAGTATCAGTCTAAACCAAACATGGAACAGACGTTGCGGGAGGGGAATCTGTTTGTTCGAACCATAGCCACGCAAAAGAGTTGGCAAAAGATTAACCCGGAATTTGAATTTAAAGTGGGACCGATTAAAGACGTTTTATCGGTATCGCTGACTACCGGGTTGAACTACTTCGACAGCAGAGGTCAAAACTATCACCATACCTACTCTAACTGGTATTACCGAATAGATGCAATGGCCAACTACAAGAATTGGGGACTGTTCTTTGAGATGCGCAACCATGAGAATGATTTTTATGGTGAAACCCTCACTTATGGCGAGAACTTCCACATCTTAGGTTTGACTTACCAACTGAAACAACTTAACGTCGGGGTCTTTGGCATCAACTTATTTAGTAATAATTACAGAACAGGAAACGAGAACTTCAACGCATTAGCTCCTTCTAAAAACTGGTCGTACTTCAAAGAGAGTTCTTGCTTAGTGGCTCTGAAGGTCTCTTGGAACTTCAGCTTTGGACGGAAATATGAATCACGCCAAAAACGAATAAACAACGAGGATACCACTTCGGGTACTCTTAAAAGTGGGAAATAGGGATGAACGTAACCCATGACTCTTTTTAAAGGGGGTTGCCAAAGAGTTTACTCTGGCAACCCTCTTAAATTTTGAACTACCCCATCTGAGTAAACACAGGATGATCTGTGGTAGAGAGTGTGGGGTTATATTCAAATCCTTCCCATTGGAAGTTGAGCAACTCTTCGACAGTGGTCAGCCTCTGTTTGAGAATAAACCGACTCATCTCTCCCCTACACATCTTGGTGTAAACCACAATGGTAGTCCATTTGCCATTTTTCCACACCCGAAATTCTGGTGTAATGACGCGCACCTCTGCCTCTACCCGCCGCCAATCGAACAAACCTCGCATCTCATCACTGGCCAAGTAACACAGCAAACCACCGGTCGCCTTGATCTCAGAGATAAAAAGATCGGTCAGACGCGACCGCCAATAGGTAAAGAGCGTACCATCGGATAGTTCGGGAAGTCTCACATCGCCTTCTAAACGGTACGGTGATATCTCATCAAAAGGACGCAACAGACCGTAACAGAAAGAGGTCATGCGTAAATGATCTTGCACGTAAGCTAGCTCTTCGTCCGAGAATTGCTTCGGAGCCAAACGTTTAAAGACAATGCCGGTATAAGCCCACAATGCGGGTATGTGCTTGGCTTCTTCGCCTAAAAACGCCTGAAAACGTTTGTAGTTTTCGACCGCTATCTTTGAGTTGACACGCAACAGGCGTTCTAGCTCGCTTACATCAAGAAGTGACATGCTAAAAGCAATCTCTTTAGCATCGGATTCAAAACGAGGGGTGGTCCGAAAAGGTGATTGGACTTTTTCGGTTTCACTCATCGTCTTAGCACAAGATAACAGAATGATCATTCGAAGTTTATTTAAAGTTTGCACACAAAGTTAAAGCAAAAAATGGAAAACAGGAAGGAAAAGGGAAATGTATGAACCGGACAACCTCGTATCGGCCACTATTATTCTCTCGTTTGCTTTGTTACTTATCTCCTTTCTCTCTATCTTTGTGCCACTAAATAAAATTCTAACAATGGGAAAAGAGAAAATCATATTAACCGGCGACCGTCCTACGGGTAGATTGCACATCGGACATTATGTCGGTTCACTGAAACGTCGCGTGGAGTTGCAAAACTCTGGCCTGTTCGATAAAACATATGTGTTTATTGCCGATGCACAAGCACTGACCGACAATGTGGATAACCCTGAAAAGGTGCGTCAGAACGTCATCGAAGTGGCGCTCGATTACCTCGCTTGCGGACTGGACCCGAACTTATCGACCATCTTTATTCAATCACAAATCGCTGAGCTTTGCGAGTTGTCGTTCTACTTTATGAACTTGGTCAGCGTCTCTCGTCTACAACGTAACCCGACGGTAAAGAGTGAAATTCAAATGCGTAAATTTGAATCGAGCATTCCCGTTGGCTTCTTCACTTACCCCATCAGCCAAACGGCTGATATCACGGCTTTCCGTGCAACAACAGTACCGGTAGGCGAAGATCAGGAACCGATGCTTGAGCAGGCTCGCGAAATTGTACGCCGCTTTAACCATATCTATGGTGAAACGCTTGTAGAACCGGAAATTCTCTTACCGGAAAATACTGCTTGCTTGCGCTTACCGGGAACAGATGGGAAGGCTAAGATGAGTAAATCACTAGGCAACTGTATCTATCTATCGGATGAAGCTGATGAGGTACAAAAGAAGGTGATGAGTATGTTTACGGATCCGGATCACTTACGCGTACAGGATCCTGGCAAGATAGAGGGTAACACCGTCTTTACGTATTTGGATGCTTTCTCACGCCCCGAACATTTTGAACGTTACTTATCGGACTACCCGAACTTGGATGAACTGAAAGCTCACTACCAACGCGGTGGCTTGGGTGATGTCAAGGTGAAACGTTTCTTGAATGCCATTATGCAGGAGGAACTTGAGCCGATTCGTCTCCGCAGGAAAGAGTTCGAGAAAGATATTCCGGCCATCTATGAAATGCTTCAAGCAGGATGTGACAAGGCTAGAGAGGCTGCGGCAGCGACCCTTTCGGATGTTAAAAAAGCTATGCGGATTAACTATTTCGATGATGCAGAATTGATTGCTGAGCAGGTGAAACGTTTCTCTAAATAAAACGTTTCTCTCTCCTAATGATAAATTAGAAAACCTCCGACAGATGGCACGTGACACCATCTGCGGAGGTTTTTTGTGTGTGTTTTTCTATGGAGAACTCAGCATTAGCTTTTAATAATCGGCATTTTGCGGATCAAAATTGGTCCATCCTTGCAACCAATTGTCGTTTGCTCCGAAAGCACCGATGTAATTGACCTTATCGAAACCACTACTCAATAACCCATCAGTAAAGGCAGCAGCTGTCAAGAGCGGACTAGTAGCCAATGGCACACAATTTACTTTAATATAAGCGCCTTGAGTAAGCCCCATTTCGGCAAGAGTCACCTCTCTGTTGCCCGGTTGTGCTTTAAAGAATGAAGAAGAGAATGATTCCGTCCCATTGCCATCGAGAGCAACGTTAGTCCATGTTTTATTTTTATCGCTTCCAGTCACATCCATACCGGCCAACCAAGTGTTTTGTAATTTCAAATCACCCGCTTTAGCCGATCCTTGTGCATCTCCTTTATCATTCTCGATAATGACTCCCACCGGATAGCCTATGGCAACGGTATTGAAACAGCTCAAGTTACTGTAACGACGAATTTGCATAGCAGCTTGGTATTTGCCTAATGCCGATCCGTTGTTCGGGTTATAACTGCCACCGTTAATATAAGCCTCTGTATTCGCAAAATCGAGTGCCATGACTTTAGGGCCCACAAAGGTTATGTTACTAAATACCGCTTTCGTCATTGGATCGATCTTAGTACCATCCTTCCAGTTGTCCGATTCAAAACCGTTGGACAAAGAGGTGTCGGCTATCTTAGCATCACGAACAGCCAAGCCATATTGTACTTTTCCACGGTATCCATTGTCTGTATCAAAATCGTCGTCCCAACCTTTATAGGCAACCAAATACTTGGCGTTCACTGTTCCACCAAACCATTCATAAGAATCGTCGTTCGAGAAAGAGACTTGGATATGATCCAACTGCGTTCCACTACCAATAGATCCAAGCGTTAATCCGTTAATCTCCTGATTAGCAGCAAACGGGTACCCACCAAACTCAATACGCAC
Source organism: Bacteroidia bacterium (assembly GCA_009929715.1). Classification (GTDB taxonomy): domain Bacteria; phylum Bacteroidota; class Bacteroidia; order Bacteroidales; family Bacteroidaceae; genus Bacteroides. Next base: position 4,851 of record RZZX01000094.1, on the reverse strand, counting down.
ATAGCTCAAGATTCCCGAATTATCGGCATCATCTGATCCACCATGCTTTGTACGCGGACCACCTTCGATCTGCATATCACCTTGGTTATTCACCGCTTTACCACAAAGAATCACACCACCCCAGTCGCCCGGTTTACGATTCCCTTTGGGTTGTGCCGACGTAAACACAATAGGCATAGTGGCCGTTCCTTTAGCAAACAGTTTTCCACCACGCTCCACAATTAAAGAGGCTTTACTCGTTTTGTCACCTTTGATCACCGTCCCAGGTTCGATAGTCAGTTCTGCACCATTAGCAATATAAACCCAGCCTTTCAACAAGTAAGTGCCTTTTTTCAAGGTTTGTTTACCAGTAAACACAAACTCATCGTCACCATTGCCCAACACATTATTGTCGAACAAGATATGATCGCAAGCCTTCAAGCCACCATCTGTAGTCCACACAAACGCAGTGTTCGTATTCGTGTTATCACTGTCACTATCGCTGCTGCAAGCGGTATTGAACGTTGTTAAGATTAATGCAACTGCAGCAAACTTTAAAAAACCAAATGCTTTCATTGTCAAATCATTTTTGTTAAACAATAGTTTCTTTTAAACTAAATATTCTGTTAATTATTCCTTTAAATTCGTTCTTTAAAACGTGTAGCTAACACTCAGGTTAAACTGCCGACCGGGTTGATACGATTTAGTCACCTCTTCGATGGATTCCTGAGCACCGTTCTTGTGCGTCACGTCAGTAAACTGTTTGAAATAGACCTTTTCGGCCAGAAGATCGCGCACTCCTGCTTTAATTAACCAATGTTCTTTGAGCTTAACCGATGCAGTCAAATCGAATGCGTTTCGTGGCATCTCATAAGAATCGGGGATGTTGGCACTATTCTCGCCGCCAGTCACTCCAACAGTCCGTCCCACACCGATAATCCGTTTTCCGATTCGGTTATAAAGCAATCCCACGTTCAGATTATCTTTCTGATAAAACAAGCCGGTGTTGATTAGGTAAGGCGATTGTCCCTGCATAGGTCGGTTCCGTTCTTTTGCTCCTGCCTCAAAGTTGACTTTACTCTTGATCCAGGCCCCATTGAATGACCACATCAGGTTTTTCAGTCCCATAAAAGCTAAGTCTTTACGTAAATCGATCTCCACCCCTAAGCTATAGGCACTTTTTGCATTATTGAACGAGTAAACCAAATCTGTTCCACCTGTCACGGTGTAAGTCCACTCTATCGGGTTATCAAAATGTTTATAGAATACAGCTACCGAGATTAGTTCACCACTGGTTGGGTAATACTCGTAGCGCAAATCCAAGTTATTAACGTAACAATTCTTTAGTTCGGTATTTCCCTGAACAGCACTACCCAAGTCGAAGTCATAAAAGACCGAAGAGGAGACTTCACGAAACTCAGGGCGGTTGGCCGACCGACCGTATGACAAGCGGAACTGCTGTTTTTCAGACACTTTATATCCCATATTGAGCGAAGGGAAGAAGTCGTTATAGTCATAAAACGTGCTCTTCGGACTCTTTTCGGCATCCCGTGTATGACTGATCAGTTCCATCTTATTGTGTTCAAAACGTACGCCGGCATAAACATTGAAAGCTCCTAAAGGGAAATTAGCCCCGGCATATCCGGCCAACAATAAGTTGCGTCCCTCGTAGTTGTTACGCCATTTCACTTGCTCAAGTAGATAGAGTTTATCGGCTCCATAATGACCGTCGGTGAGCAGTTCATTGGGAATATCGAGGTAACGAAAGCCATCGGGCAACGTATTGTTGCTGTAATTCCAATAGTAATTAAACTCCCGGGTGGTGTACTTACGTGTTCTGTACTCCCCATAAGCACCCATTTTAAGAGTCGGAGTTAAACCATATCCCCAATCAAAATCGTGCTTATAATTCACATTACCCGAGAAAATGTGTTCATTCAGTTCGGTGTATTCGCGGCTGATATCGTTCCCTTTTGAAAGACCCAGCACACCGCTCTCCAAAGCATCATCGATGGTATACCGTCTGCGGTCTGGCAAGTTGCGGTTAGAATAGGCATATCCCCCACTCCAATCCAGCTGACTATGCAAGTATGTGTGCTTACCGGTAAACTGACCATTGTACGTCGTACGACTGCTGTAATAATATTCTGCACTCTCCATTTGGTTATCTTGTGCATCAAATCCCTTACGGTTAGTATACCTCTCTTTACCCAACTGGTTAAAGATGTTCTTAAACTCATACCGGCTCACGCCATCATTGGGTACATACGTCATGTTCAACATAGCTCCCAAACGAACATCATGGTTATACTGATTATCGGTACTCTTACGTAAATAATTACTCCGATCATTCACCTCATCGTATGCGCCAAAGAGCGAATTTTCCATGTTCTCAAAACTCTTATAGGAGTTGCTGTAATTCAATGCGCCCGAAATGGCAAACTTCTTTCCACTCTGAGTCTCATAAAAACGGCTGAAGTCCATGTTGATGCCTAGATCGCCTACCGGTTTTTTCCGATGAACGGTCCAATCGTTATTAAACCCATTGGTTTGCAAATCGACGCCATTATCTGCTATTGGATTAAGGCGAGCAGAGATGCCACCTTGCAGCCCACGTAACCCACCATCAAATCCCAAGAAATCTGTTTTACTCCCTTTATTATACCAAAACGACTGAAAATGCGTCTGATCGTTCATGCTACCACTCACCCCAATAGAAAAAGAGTTCTTGGTTGGAATGTCTTTAGTTTGAATGAGAATAAACCCACCACTAAAATCGGCTGGATATTCTGGTGCCGGGCTCTTCACAACAATCATATTGTCCAACTGCGACGAAGGAACTAAGTCGAACGAAAAAGCTCTGGAATCGGCTTCCGAACTCGGTACCGCTCCCCCATTAATCCACACATTATTATAACGTTGTGAAAGACCACGTACCATGACAAATTTTTCATCGATAATACTAATGCCCGGAATGCGTTTAATCACTTCCGAAGCATCTTTATCTTGCGTACGACTGATCTGTTGAGCTGATACCCCCGACTGCAAAACCAAACTTCGACGCTGGTCGGTCATCAACGACACCTCGGTGTTGCGCTTCATCTGTGCTACCACCGTCACATCATTCAGTGTTTGTGTATCGGACTCTAACTCAAAATTCAACACCGTTTCTTTAGATACCCGTACCGATTTGAGAACAAGCCCTTTGTAACCAACATATTTCACTTCGACCGTATACGTGCCGTGTTTCACATTCAGTTGATAGTTGCCATCCATATCGGCTACCGCACCGGCACTCGATCCAACCACCTGAACAGTGGCTCCAATAAGCGGTTCTTTGGTTTGTTTATCTAAGATGCACCCCTTAATAACAGAAGTTGGGGCTGCTGTAGCCAAGCTACAGACTAAAAGAATTAAAAAGAAAAGAATACTTTTTTTCATGTGTTAGTTGACGTTATTAAACTGATGCAAAGATCACCTCTACATGTTACAGCGCAACTACAAGCTTGTGACAATTCAAGAATAAACCGATTACATTTCTGTGTAAGAGGATGGAAAGCCTCTCTGCAAGTCACTTAACGTTATTTTTAGCCTTTTTTTCTTTCTAATCTCCCAATAAAGAATAAATTTGCAAAAGAAAAAACTTCGATCGAAGCAAATGGGTGTTACAAAGATCACCCTCTAACTAAAACCTCAAAATGTATGAAAGCAAAAAATAAAAATTCACAGATAAAAGGATCAGTTATGAAAAGTACGAAACAGATGATGGCTCTTTTACTCCTCCTAGCTTTTATAGAAGTAGGCTGCCACTCCTCTTCCAAAAAAGCAGAAACAGACTCCTCAAAACCATCGGCTACATTCACCCCACCTGAGATACCTCCCATGTTCACTTCACCCGAAAACAAATTGCGTTTTCTAGTTAAGAATTATTGGAGTACTTATAATTTTGCCGATACCACTCTTGTGAAGAACCTAGATATCACAGAATCGGCCTTTGCCAACTATACGCAGCTGTTGTGGCAGGCAGATTCTGCAACCATCGAAAAAGGTATTACAGCCATGCTGGATGGCGCTATGAAGGCGTCTAAAACAAGTTTCGATAGTTTCAATAAGTTGTGCGAAAAGTATTTCTACGATCCTAATTCGCCAATGCGCAAAGAGGAACTGTATATTCCTGTCTTGAAATACCTCATTTCTTCGCCCCAAATAGACTCGATCAATAAGGTACGCCCTAACCACCTCCTTCAAGTGGCTTTAAAAAACCGACCGGGAAGTTTGGCGGCAGATTTCTCCTTTGTACAAGCCAACGGTAAAAGAGGAAATCTATACGGTGTAAAAGCAGACTATACCATTCTTTTCTTCAATAATCCAGGTTGCCACACTTGTCACGCTATTAAAGAAGAAATGGGACAAAGTGAACTAATCAACAGTTTACTCCATGCCTCATCGACGCCGCGTGTTCAAATCTTGGCTGTCTATCCAGATGAAGACCTGAAAGAGTGGAAGAAAGAGACTTATCCAGCCAACTGGATTAATAGCTACAATCCCGGTACGGTTATTCAAGATAAACAACTGTATGACTTGAAAGCAATACCTACCCTTTACCTCTTGGACAAAAAGAAACAGGTGATTCTTAAAGATGTCATCTCGTGGCGAGAGATAGAGAATTTCTTGCAGCAGAAACAGAAAGGATGAGCACAAAAAAGTCCTAAAGGGATTAAAAAGAATTTTAATGGCAGAGATGTGTGACTTTTTGAAACCATAAACGACTAACTAATTCATGTTTCGCAAGTTCAACTTGCCAGTTTTAATTTGTAAATATCGCATATATGGCCCAGCTCCTCAGATCTGTTGATAATAGCATCGTATATT
>RZZX01000222.1 GCA_009929715.1 Bacteroidia bacterium | reverse complement strand
GATCCTTCAATGTAGTTGTTTACATAGCTGGAATCTACACCAGCAGCATCGTGGGTTATAAAACGGCGCCTGTTGTCTTTATATTCCAACGTGTGAATGATGCTGGATACAGGAACAAACTCTTCTTTAGGATCACCATCCTCGTCGGTTCCCTCTGTGGTACGCATAAATCCCAGGTTGTACCGGTGAGATACAAAAAACTGCTTGCCACGTACACGATTCCATGTGTTTGAATAGCGAACAGGAATATTTTTTGTGTCGGTAACCCTTCTTCCGTCTGTATAATCGTCCGGATTAGTTATGTAACGGTCGTTCGTAATACCTCCGTTTTCAAAATTAACAAAATTGGAATTAGCCAGATATGCATACATTTGATAGCGATCTGAAATATAATTCCCGAACAAACGATAGCTTAATAATTTAGTACCGTTGGAGTTGTAATAACCACGTCCGTAGATATAGTCCAGATCGGCCCCCACATTCACTTTTTTTCCAAAATTGCTTGTAAGCGTGCCTTTTAACTGCTCTTCCTTTTGAGTACTTCCACCCATTGTGGTGTACATCAGATTGGAATAGGGTATTTTGGTGTCGAAAAAATTAGCATTTGTGGGGGTCGTCAGGTAATAATCGTATGCATCTGCAAAGATAAAATCCCGTTCTTCCTTACGCTCTGAGAATATTTTAGACTGAAGGGGCGACCCAAGATTGCCTAAATAGCCTATGGCAACCGACTTACCTTCTACAAGCGTGCTGTTGTAGTAATTCATGCGGTTGGTGTCCATCGGCGCAATATATGTGTCGCCTATCTTATCTGTAAGCCTGAAGGCTGTTATTCTTTTTGAATTCAATCTTGTGCTATCCGAAACGAGGCTGTCAGCTGGCATGCTGGTTGGCGACGACAATCCGGAAAGAGAAAATCCTCCTCTTTTCCTTGATTCTCCCGACCGCTGGGCTTGTAAGGCTCCGCTGAACAAGACGGATAGCAGTACTATATGTATGAACTGTTTCATTGAGCGCAAAGATAAAACAAAAAAATGATATCACAGATTGTTAAGCGCGTTGAAATCTATGACAGGCTCCTTGCCGGAATTGATTCTTTCCAGTTTAGTTCCATAACCGGTCTTATCATTAAAGAAACCACAGTTCTTTAGGAAAAATGCATTATTATCGGTTACACCTCCGGCATAATCAAGCCTTGCTTTGGCATTGGCTGTTGCATCGTGGGTAAAAGTTGCTTTTGTTACCGGTCGCCAGATTCCATCTGTGCCGAGACAATACTGATTGGTAAAACATACTTTTCGGCTTAGGTATCCCTGCGATGGAATGAAATTCTCCAGGAACGAATGTGCTCGGGTGTAATAGGTGTTAGTTTTAGGACGGGAGAAACTGGCAATCAACCTCCATTCTTTTTGGTCGGTTGCATAAAAATAGGCTGTGTAAATGGTATTTCCTGCTCCATCGGGTTTAATGTGAGTAAGGAATTTGTAAGTGACCCCCGACTTCCAGTTATAACGTAAAAAACTCTGTCCGCCTGATCCTTCGTTTCCAAACTCGCCGATATGAACGTCCTTTCCTTTACGTAATACTTTGATCTTGTCTTCATCCGGAATTAATTTCGGATCCTGGGTATCAAAAGGGCTCCATACCGAAAATAAAACCCTGCGTTCGCTTTCCGAATTGCATTGCATACCAAAGTAGCCTTCTCCAAAGCCATTAGCCATATAGTAACTGCCTATAACATCTTCGTTTACGGGCACGGTAACCTCGTTGTAAAACCATTCGGTTGTCTGTTCGGGCATTGCGTAATTGAGATGAACCGATGGCCCTCTACTTCCCCAATAGGGCGAGAAATCGCCAACATAGTTTACGTTTCCTTCAATGCCTTCAAGTATAAAAGATTCTATCCGGGCAAATTCTTTCCCTTTTTTCTTTATACCCTTTAATTTGATTGCATGATATCCGGAGGTGGATAGTTTTATTTTTCCTACCGCAACTTTATCCAGGCTTTGCCCATCCATAAGCCGAACTGTAAACTTCTGTTTTCCCACCAGCACTTCAAGCGATGCATCACCCTCTTGTTTTGTACCTTGTATATACAACATACATGTTTGAGGCTTATCCGAATAAAT
>RZZX01000093.1 GCA_009929715.1 Bacteroidia bacterium | reverse complement strand
TATCTTAGGTGTAAATACTGCTATCTTATTTTTAGCCTACCTTGTCTGCGAATACCTTGTTCCCTTTAATTTAGTCTGGGTATTATGGGCACTTTGTTTGCTGACAGTTATGTATCTATTCTATTTAGCTCTGATTTCGCGCAAGCGTAGCTACTTTCTTATTGGACTATTCGCCTTAGGATCAATCGGCTTCCTCTATTCCAGCGATTATGTTTTTGATAACATCTTGGAACCCCATCAACAGATACGTATAAAGGTTTTGCTTGGTTTAGAAGAAGATTTGACAGGTGCCGGTTATAACGTTAATCAGTCAAAGATTGCTATTGGTTCTGGTGGATTTACCGGGAAAGGATTTCTGAACGGCACACAAACCAAATTGAAATATGTTCCTGAGCAAGACACCGATTTCATCTTTTGTACAGTTGGTGAGGAGCAAGGATTCATCGGCGCATCGGCCGTTTTGTTGGGCTTTTTGCTTCTAATCTTGCGCTTAATAGTCCTATCTGAGCGTCAGCCCACCACTTTTGGGCGCGTATACGGTTACTCTGTGCTAAGCATTTTCCTCTTCCATGTTTTTATAAACATTGGGATGGTTCTCGGTTTAACCCCCGTTATTGGTATACCTCTGCCCTTTTTCAGTTACGGAGGTTCCTCCTTATGGGGTTTTACGATTTTGCTTTTTATCTTTTTAAGGATAGATGCAGGTCGGAGTAAGCGTATGTAAGTCTTATTTCTCGATTCTTAGACCTAAATCGCTCAGACCGATCAATTTATCGTCAGTCATATTAGAAATAACTTTGACAGTATACTTCCCAGGGTGAGTTACGCCCACTGAGCCGATATAAGTCTCAGTTTGAAAGAGGTCACCAAAGCCCGTTCCGATCCATTTTCCCTCCTTATTTGTCAGTTGTATAGAGATCGGGTACGTGTGCCATTGTGTAGAATCCTGTAAATTATGATAAAGCTTGATGTGTAAATCCTGATAAGCGTATGTATTCTTATTACGTATTCCAGCATACAGTCGGAAGACTGTAGCAGTCGAATCACTTATGGGAACATGGAAAAAGAGCGTATCACTCTTGGTCCATCCCTTTTCCGAGATAGGCTGATAAGAGTGATACACCGTTTGTTTTTGGCATGCCACCAATAGAACAATGCTAATTAAGCCTATCAAATTATTGATTGCCGTTTTCATTGTTTTGAGGTTTATTCACTTTCGGTTTTCTGGGTTCATTTTGAGGCCGTTGAACCGGTTTGCTAGGCCTTTCCGGTTTGTTGCCAGTTCCTTTCTCCTCTGGTCTCGCATTTCGCTGGTTCTCATTTTTAGGGCGATGCTGGTTTCTAGCATTATGATTCCGATTTTTGTTAGCAGGTTGGTTATTTGGCCCATTCACCTGCCCTCCCTCTTTATTAGGCACATTTATTTTTTCCTGACCTGCAAGAATCGGCTTACTAGGCGTATCTTGTGAAGGTCTACCTGTTTGGTTAGGGCGTTTCTTCTTCCTATTGCGGCTAGTATTTCCACCGCCATTCCCATCATCCCTGTTGCCTCTGTTTCGGTCAAAACGTGTTAAGCTTTCCTGTTCCAATAAGTCGACCGCTTTTTTAGGAGCCTGTTTAGCTTCCTCCTCCTCATTCAGTTTTTCAGGTCTCATGCCCTTTCTATTTAAGCCGATAACCTCAAAAGCCCGTTTGCCAGTAATTGTAATTAGATTAGCCGGGATAAATTTATCCGTTGAATACGTAATCTGATTATTTAAGATATCCGCTTTAAAGAAATAATAGGTACCATCCTTCGTTTCCAGTTCTATCTCTTTTGATGGTAAGCGTTTTTGAGCCTCCACATAACAATCCACCTCATAGTTTAGGCAACACTTTAGCTTGGCACACTGTCCGGCTAGTTTCTGTGGATTGAGTGAAATGTCCTGATACCGTGCAGCGCTTGTCGACACAGAGATAAAGCTAGTCATCCACGTAGCACAACACAACTCACGTCCGCAGGGGCCGATTCCCCCGATGCGTCCGGCCTCTTGGCGAGCACCAATTTGTTTCATCTCGATGCGTACCCGGAACACCTCTGCCAGCACCTTAATCAACTGGCGGAAGTCTACGCGTTCATCTGCGATATAATAAAAGATAGCCTTATTACCATCCCCTTGATACTCCACGTCGCCAATCTTCATATTCAGATTCAGGCTAGAAGCTATTTGTCGCGAGCGTATCATGGTATCATGCTCTTTCGCTTTCGCCTCCTCATACTTCTCCATATCCACCGGTTTTACTTTACGGTAAATCCGTTTAATTTCCGTATCCGGTTTGAGGTTGGCTTTTTTGATTTGTAGCGGCACCAAGCGTCCTGTCAGAGTAACTACGCCGATGTCATGTCCAGGAGTTGCCTCTACTGCAACCACATCCCCTTTTTCAAGTTTTATTTTATTGCTATTTCGGTAGAACCCCTTTCTTGTATTTTTAAATTGCACCTCCACAAAATCCGTCTCCTCAGCATTGCCAGGAATATCGGCTAGCCAGTCATACGTATTAAGTTTATTATCTTGTCGAGAGATCCCTTTGCAGCAAAGGCCACACCCCCCATTATGAAGTTTATATTCCATGTTTTCTATATTATAGGTTGCTCGTTATTTTTTTGTTAGTTTTTCAGTAAGACAATCATTTTGAGAGAGAAATCGAAGAACACCATTTTTGCATTGACATTCTGTTCGATATGTTGTTGGGCTTCAGATAGTTCATCCATGATCCCCATGATATTTCGTTCGTTGACAAATGGTGCAAATCGCGTAGCGAACTGCTGTTCATCCGGTGTTAGATACGTCATTTCAGACTGATGAAAGTTATAGATAAAATTCTCCCTAGTCATTCGTTGGCAATACTCTAGAAACTTTTTCTGCCGTTCGCGTCCCAAGTCAGCCACTTTCTCGCTCCACTGCTTCATCTCTTTTATTTTACGTTGATAAGACAAGCGCATCAAGTTGATAAACAATTCAAAGAAAAGAGCATTTTCTTCATTTAGGTGAATCGTTTCTATTGCTTTAATAAAATTCCCATTAGCTAGATGCGCAATAGTGAAGCTTCCTTGTTCCTCAATCTGATACTTTTCGCGCAACACTTGTGCTATCTTCTCATTCGCAATGGGGCGGACATTGAGTCGTTGGACGCGACTCTGTATAGTCGGCAGAAGCATTTCTGGTGCTTCAGAGACCAATAAAAAGAGAGTTTTGGCCGGTGGCTCTTCCAAAAGCTTCAACAGTTTGTTGGCACAAGCTATCTGAAACCTTTCAGGTAGCCAAATAATAGCCACCTTATACCCTCCCTCAAGTGCTTTAAAGTTGAGCTTTTTAATCAGTTCATCACTTTCATTCGTGTAAATAACCGCCTGCTTGTTATCCGCTTTAATCTCTGTGAGCCAATGGCTTAAATTAAAATAGGGATTTCGGAGGACAAACGTTCGCCACTCCGGCATATAATCATCACACGTTTTTTTGTTGGAGATCGTTGGGAAAACAAAGTGCACATCCGGGTGAATGAGCTTATTAAATTTCACGCACGAAGGACAGCAACCGCAAGCATCAGTCTCACCGCGATTAGTGCAACAGATGTAGCGTGCATAAGCTAAAGCCAAAGCCATTTTGCCAATGCCCTCACTCCCACAAATAAGTTTGGCATGCGGAATACGATTCTCTTTGACCTCCTGAAGAAGTCGCTCTTTAGCCTCTTGTTGTCCGATGATGTCTTTAAAAAACACGGTATATAACGTTGAAATCAGTTAATAAATCAGTTTAGCCACCTCTTTAATGCTATCGACAGCCGAGATGGTATAGAAATGAATGCTAGGAACATTTTGTGCCATCAACTCTTTACATTGGTTTGCACACCATTCAATCCCCACCTGTTTGGCATCCTCATCCGTTTGACATCGGTGAATCTCCTTCACCAAGTCCTCAGGGAAGTCTACTTTAAACGTTTTCGGAACCATGTTTAGTTGCGATAGTTTTTTGAACGGTTTGATTCCCGGGATGATGGGTATTGTAATGCCGGCTTCTCGAGCGCGTCTCACAAAATCGAAATACTTCTTATTGTCATAAAACAGCTGTGTGACCGCATATTCAGCGCCAGCTTCCACTTTTTTCTTCAACCAATAGATATCGGCTTCTAGATTTGGAGACTCTTCATGTTTCTCAGGGTAACAAGCTACACCGTAAGAGAAAGGCGTTTGAGAGATTTTCATTTCCGAACCGTCGACAAAGATACCTTGATTAAAATTATTAATCTGCTCTTGCAGTTCGATGGCGTGACTATAGCCATCCTTTTCCGGTGTAAAGATCGATTCATGTTTCGCTTTATCGCCCCGAAGAACCAGCAAATCAGTGATGTTGAGGAATTGCAGGTCGAGTAACACATATTCGGTCTCCTCTTTCGTAAAGCCACTACAGAGGATATGCGGTACAACCGTTATGTTATACTTATTTTGGATGGCGGCAGCAACAGCTACCGTTCCCGGTCGTCTTCTTTGACGGTTGCGTTGAAACAGTCCATTACCTAAATCCTGATACACATACTCACTTCGGTGTGTGGTGATGTTGATGTATTTAGGATCGAACTCTTTTAGCGTATCGATGGTGTCATACAGTTTATTAATGCTCGTTCCTTTCAATGGTGGCAGAATTTCGAAAGAAAAAGCCGTGTGCTGTTGACTATGTATGAGATCTATAACTTTCATTATTCAAGCTTGTTTGTTTTTTTAGATAAAAAATACAGGTCTTGCGACAAAAATACAAAAAAAAGAATGATATTTCATGGGTTTGGCATTAAAATATAAAAGGAGGCCCACGAATGAGCCTCCTTTATCAAAAAGAGAGTATGTGTTAAATTAATCCATTGATTTAGTTCTTCGTGGGATTTTGAGTCAAAGTACCCGGATAATTATTGATTGCATCTTGTGGAATATAATAGACCACGCGATAATCGGTAGCCATGATATTTTCAAACTGGTTGTGTGGCCCAGGGTATTGGCGAGTCAAGGCCTTGCCATTGCGGAACACATCATAGCTTCGTTCTGCCTGATAAGCCAATTCCAACTGACGTTCTTTATCGATCCGTTCACTTGCATTCGACGCATCCAACGTAGCATAACCTGCTCCTGGAATAGAACGTTCACGGATTTTATTCAAATCGAGTCGTGCTTTTTCATAGTTCTCAAGTTTTGCATACGCTTCGGCCCGATTCAAATAAACTTCGCCCAACCGTGTGATAACGGGTGAATGCAAATGTGAATCCTCACCTTCGCGTGAACATTTGGTTATGTAGAATTGTGGATAGACCCGATTTAGTTTGATGTAATAATCTAATAAACCGGTGTAAGTCTTGCCATCGCGGTAATCGATGCTGTAAATGCTTTGTGCTTGGTCGACTACTTTCAGGGTATATGACGTCGTTTGTTCTACTTTATTGGCATCCGTCCATTTCTCATCCCAAACCAATTGACCACCGACTGTTTTGTACTCAGCTTGTACATAATTCACGACTGTGGGACTATCATGTTTGATGAAGCGGAATACTTTTGTCTTATCGTCCGTATAAGTTGGTTCAATAAATGCTGCACGCGCATCGACTATCTTATAATGATCCGGACGCCAATCGTTGCGACCAGTTTCATTCAGTAAATCGATGTATTTGGCGCTGGCATACATTTCGCCCCAACCCATGCCGCCGATATTACCATACATACCACCGACACCATAGTAATGATCGTAGCCTGAGAATTCAGATGCGACCCGTTTGATTGCAAAGATCGTCTCCTTATTAGCTTCGGGTGTGAATGTATTATACTTTATGAAGTTTTCACGCGAGAGTAATTCGTATTTTGGCGATGCAATGACCTTATCGGCATAATCCACAGCCAATTGAGCATACGCTTTATTCGGATTCTCATACGTTCCGCTCATGTAGAGATAAACACGTGAGAGAAGTGCTTGAGCAGCCTCTTTCGATGCGTAAATCGAACCACGATCAATCGTTATTAACCGTTCAGCCTCTTTTAAGTCCTTGATGGCTTGTTCGTAAGTCTCTTTCACGGTAGCCCGATCAGGGAATTGCATGCCATCGATATCATCGGGCGTGCCATTAACGATAGGCACTCCTAGGTTCTTATCGGGGTTGTCATAATACGGGCGGCCGTAAGCTCGGCAGAGATAGAAATAGAGCATCCCTCTGATGAAATAACATTCACCCAATTTACTGTCAGACTCTTCACTTTGTCCTTCGGCAACGAGTTTAATGATATTCGATGATTGTGCAATGGCTTTGTAGCTATAATCCCAAAACGTTTGTAAACGTCCGTTGTTCGGCGTTCGGCTATAAGAGATAAACTCATAAAACGAATCTGTTGATGCCCCACGAATCATCATGTTATCGCCGGCATATTCTCCACATCGATGCATCGGGTCCGACCAGGTCTTGAGTTGTCCGTAAGTTCCGTTCATTAGCGCACCCAACGATTTGTTGGGATCATCTGTGATATCCGAACTCATAATCGAGTTATGAGGAAATCTGTCGATATTGCAAGCTGTCAGCGAAGCGACTGCTGCCAATAGTACTACTATTTTTTTCATATACGTATTGTTCATTAGAATGTGAAATTAAGGCCAAACATAAATTTACGGGTCGACGGATAAACAGAAGGACCAGCCGTTCCCATAACCGCGCCTTCATCAGAAGCGGGGATTTCGGGATCCACACCCGAATAATCGGTAATGGTCAGTAAGTTTTCACCCGTGAAGAACACTCTAGCAGAGCTGATGTGGTATTGTGGCAACTTAAAGTTATAGCCGATAGATACCGAGCGAAGCTTTAAGAAATCACTGCTTTCCAAATACCGAGTTGAGGCTTGATTAGCCTTGCTGTTATTGTTGTATGCAGCTGCCGGATGTGTGGCGATATCGCCTGGTTTAGTCCAACGGCTCCAGCCACTTTGAAGCGCCATTTGATTACGGTCGCAATAGGTTCCATCCGAGTCATACTCTTGGCGAGAGTAGTTGTATATTTTGCCACCAACAGAGTATCCCCATGAAGCATTGAAGTCGAACTCTTTCCAAGTCAACGTTGTATTGAATCCGCCGAAGAAATCAGGCGATGCTTTGTCGCATTTCTGGTAAGTCGCTTCAGCATACTTTGAAGTTGTGCTGATGGTTTCTGTGCCGTCACCATTGTCCTTGACTACATACCACAACGGAGCCCCATTATCCGGATTGACCCCTGCCCATTTTTTCATATAATAGGTATCCACTGGCTCGCCCGGTTTCAATAAGCGCTGTGAAGAACCGGCGATGTTAGAACCGTCTGAAGCGATAATTGGTTTAACCACGTAGTTGCCATCAGCATCTTTCGTCTTGTAGAGCTGTTTCAGTTTATTCTTGTTGTGTCCGATATTGGCGTCTACGCTCCACACCCAATCTTTAGTTCGGATGACATCGCCACCTACGGCCACCTCGAAGCCGGTATTTTTCATTTTACCGATATTTTTCCAAATAGAAGTCACACCAGTTAATCCGCTGATAGGCACTTTAAACAAGATATTATCGGTGTTTTTGATGTAATAATCTACATTTAAGCGGAGTCGGTTATTCCACAGTTGAAGGTCTAATCCTAATCCGGTAGTGTAAGTCTTTTCCCAAGTCAATGACGGGCGTCCTATTTGGTACAATAAAGCTCCCGGGTTTTCGTCATAACTAGCCGAAGCAGAATACAAACTGTATTGAGGGTAGTAGTTACTTGGGCGGTTACCCACTGTACCATAAGCTGCCCGCAATTTAAGCAAATCGACCGCTTCGATGTTGAACCACTGCTCTTTCTTGATGTTCCATCCACCACTAATCGAGAAGAAATTACCATACTTCACATCGTCTCCAAAGTTTGAAGCCCCATCTCTACGGAAAGAGAACTGAGCGAGATACTTATTGTCATAGGCATAATTGGCGTTGAAGATCAATGATTGTGAAGCCTGCTCAAGGATATTACCTTTAGTCTTTTCCGGTTTTGAAACCACATCTAAGACCTCAAGTCCAGGTATAAAGCCAGTTCCATAGACGTCAAGTGTTTTATACCAAGAGTCATTGAATTCATAAGCCACCAACCCATTTAGGCTATGCTTACCAAACATCTTATTGAAGCGCAAAATATGGTTTGTATAGCGGCGTACATTCTCACTGCGGTAATCAGTGAGTCTTCCAGATACCCCTTTTCCGGCGTTTGAACGTGGATCCGTATAAGAGTTCGAAGAGTAAGTTGAATATTTGTAGCTGTTAATAGATGAGAAAGACAACCAGTCAGTAAATTGCACATCAAAGTCGAGGTTACCCATAAACTCATAGTTGGTTGATCCTGAGTGATTCCATTGCAAGTCATATAAATAGTTGGTACTATTGGCATTTACCCACCCGTTATAGCGGTGAGGCACAAGCTTACCATCTTCGTCGTATGGGCTATCCCATGGGAACATGGAATACATTGATCCTACAGAATATTGAGTGTCATCAATGTCTCGACGCGATCCAGACAGAGCAGGCTTGATTGTTAACCATTTTTTGGGTTTATAGACTGTTTTGAAGCGGAAGTTATAACGTGTATAGTCGTACCCTTTAACAGCTCCTGTTTCATCGTAGATACCTAGAGACATAAATGCCCGCAACGTTTCGTTACCACCTTGTAGTGAGACATTATAATCTTGTGTGAGTCCCGTTTTAGTAGCTAAATCCCACCAGTCAAAGTTGCTGTTGCGTAGCTCCTCATTCCAGCGTGGGAATTTAATCTGCTCCTGGTTAGAGAACGATTTATAATAATCATAGAGTTCGGCTCCATTCATCATTTTTAAATTACCGTTGTTCAGGCGGCTGATACCCGTTTTAGCCGAAACATTCACCGTCATCTTTTCCGCTTTGGGCGTTTTGGTTGTCACGATAATAACCCCGTTGGCCCCTTGCGAACCGTAGATAGCCGTTGATGCTGCATCTTTCAGCACAGTCATGGTTTCGATATCCGACGGGTTGATCTGTCCAGCACCATCATTACCCATGATAACTCCATCGACTACCCACAATGGCGATACGCTTCCGCTGATTGATGCCTGTCCACGGATCACCACTGCACCGCTAGCGCCTGGTTTTCCACTACCCGGAGCGACATAAACTCCTGGTATTTTACTATTCAGCATATTCTCGATAGAGGGTGTAGTTACATCTTTCAGTTTATCCCCTTTGATAGCCTGCAATGCTCCAGTTAAACTCTCTTTGCGTTGTGTGCCATACCCTACAATAATAACCTCATCCAAAGCTTTGGCATCCTCTTTCAGAGTTACTGTATAAGAAGAGGCATCGGCCCGTAAAGCGATTTCTTGCGGCGAGTAGCCGATGTAGCTTACTTGTAAATCATTACCAGCGGTATTAAGTGTAAACTCCCCATTCAGATTAGTAATAGTACCATTCGTTGTGTTTCCTTTTTCGACCACCGAAGCCCCGATAATCGGTTCCCCGTTGATATCTTTCACTGTACCTTTAACCTGTTTTGTTTTACGTTGTTGTGGTGTTTGACTTACCTGTTTGGGAGTTTTCGATGAAACAACAATTTGGTTGTCGACAATTTGATACGAGTAGCCCGAATTTTTAAAGACCTGTTCGAGGACATTTTCTAAAGCTGCATCCGTGACATTAACAGAAACTTTTTTGTTGAGTTTGACGTGATTGTCGTTGTAAAAGAGAGAGTAACCACTTTTCTGTTCCAGCTCTAGCAGAACAGCTTGCATTGTTACATTACTCTTCTTCATCGTAATTTTGATTACTTGTGCGAATGTGGAGATTGGAACCATGCAAACCAAACCGATGGCAAGCAACGTTGCCCACCGTTTTTTCATTGTTTGCAGATTAAACCACTTAGCATGGCATGTTTTCATAAGATAACTAATTTATTAGATTTATAAATAGATTAATAATGTTCCTTAAGCGGATTGACCTATTTATAATAAATATGATTATTATTTATCTATCCCCCAGAAGAAAATGAAAATTCTCTTAATAAAATGAAGAAGATGATAAAACGGCTGATTGGCTTAGCTCATTTAATGGTTTGTACCATTGGGATTAAGATAGGAAGCAGTCCTGAATATTAATAGGGAGAGTTTAAATAAAAGCCTCCATCCATTCATAGAGTTTGCTAAAATAGTTCGTTAATAAAATAGGTGTCTGTTTATAAATCAAAGCTCTATGTTGATAAGTAATCATTGAAAAAGTATTAAATAGTTGATTAGTCGTATTTCTACGGTTGTAAAATAGAAAAAAACACTATTTGAAATCAAACAGACTTAGCCAATATCTGGATATCTGCAAAGATATTCTTTCTAGAATGGGTGCAAAGTTAAGCAAAAGTTTTAAAGACTTGTTAATTGAATCGCTTATGTTATATGCTATTATTCCTTATAAGATCAATTTCCTGCAATTAGGCAAGTATAGTGACTCTTGCGAATAACGTTTCAGATAGAATTTCACTAAAGATTTCAATTGGGGTGAGTTTTACATTAACAGCATATTCTCTAAAGAGATACTAACAGGACAGCGTAAAGCAATTGCCGTTGCCTCCATTTTTATCACGAAAAGTTAAACCTTCCATGTTCTACACGACAAACTTCTACGCATTTAACGGATGAATCAACAATAGGCTCTATATGACAAGCATCTGCCACTTAACAGATAGATCATATTGGTTCGATTATGTGGTGAAGTCTTCGAAAGCTGAAAATCGCACTTTGGCCGATATTTGCTTTATTGCCGAGCTATTTACAGACAAAAAAGAACGATAATTACTCTTAAAGGAACTAATTTAGTTGTTATCTTTGCAAAGGTATTTAGATCTAATTAAATGAAAAGTAAATTGCGTCCATCTTTTGTCCTTATTTTGATAAGTTCACTTCTTGCTTTTTTATCTCTCCCTTCACTTGTATTAGCTCAAAGTGATGCAGTCTTGTCTCATTTAGAGTTTAAAAGGCTCTCCACTCTTACCGGTTTGCCCACTGATGAAGTTCAGAAAGTCTATCAAGATAAAGACGGGTTGATGTGGTTTGCTACTCGTTATGGTTTTTGTCATTACGATGGTTATGATGTTACTCTTTATTCAAGTTTCGCAAGTTCAACTTGCCAGTTTTAATTTGTAAATATCGCATATATGGCCCAGCTCCTCAGATCTGTTGATAATAGCATCGTATAT
>RZZX01000221.1 GCA_009929715.1 Bacteroidia bacterium | reverse complement strand
TTCACCAGCATAAGCTAATGATGGTTTTTTATCTCCTTGATTAAAAAATAATCTGAAAACGGGTTTGGAACGCACTGAGATAATCGTCGGCTAATCCCAATCTGTTTTTAGCATCTGAGTACGCGTATCTGAAACGCCAGATCATGTATTTGTTGAGGTAGTAGTTTACCGTGAATGAGACATCGTTCAGGCGACCACCGTAAACGGCTGCTTTGGCATCGGACATATCGGTGTAGTTATAACTCAATACTGCTTCCAATGAACCTGGTTGAGGGGTTGCAATGCCGCTATCGGCATGCGAATACTTGTAATCTCCGCCTAAGATTAACCCCCTTAGTGTGGCGTAGGCACCGCTGGCTTTATAGGTGGGCAATCCTTTGGTCTTATTCACTTGCACATAGAAGTATTGAGTCTCTAAACCTACCGGACCATAAGCGGCAGCCAGTTCCGGTGTGAACTTCACCAAGTGGTTGGCATCGGTTACTACCGCATTCAAGGCTCCGACTTTAGCGATGCGTGTTGGGAAGTTGGCCCCTAACACAAAGCTGGAGTGGTTGAGAGATTCAGCACTGTTGTATCGTGGCTTCTCATACGCTGCTGAAAGTCCCACGTGGAAGATAGCTCCTGTTTCACGGAACGGGCGATAAACGAGACGAGTCATCGCTCCGTAACTGGTTGAGCCTAGTTCATTGGTGGCTTTTTTTAGCGCTGCACTTTCGGCATGTACACTTCCTGCACCGAAGAAGGCACCTTTATCGTAGATCACCATTGCTCCCAATAAGCGTGAGTTGAAGAAGGCCTCGTTGCTGGTCGGTTCTTCCATGGTTACTTTCATCGATGAGCTGGTAGAACTTTGTAAACCGAACTGGTGGACAAAGTTACCTACCCGCAAGAGGGTCGATTCTGAGAATTTCCGTTCTACAAAGATGTCTTTCAATGAAACTTTGCCGTAAGCATAGCCTAAATCGACTTTGGCTTTGTATTGGCCGTAGCTGGCTTTTAGCCCGATTCTACAGTCGGGCATTGCCACACCGTTAACGAAAAGGTCGTTGTTGGAGTGGTAAGCCCCTCCATCCATTAATATTCTGCCGGTAGGTGTTACTTTAACACTCTCTTCGGTTTGTGCGGTGGCAGTGAGGCTGGTCAAAAGAGCTACAGCCATGATACTTTTGGTGATTAACTTATGCATTGTTTTTTTGTTTTTAGAGTTTAGGATGAGGCTGCTTTTTAGACAAGTTAAGTCCGACTCAACAGCCTCCTAATAAATAAGGATTAGGTGTTTATTTTCTGTTGCTTGCTTTCACGGCACCTGCTTTTTGAAGTTTAGCAAACTCAGCTTTTGCTTTTTTTAGTTGGGTCATAAAGGCTTCGTTGGCATGTAGACGAGCGACAACGGCACTGGCTACGATGCGTGCAGCATCTACATCGCTTTGAAAGTGGTAACCACAAATCACGCGACTCTGTCCCATCTCGAAACCTCTTTTCAGAATCTCATTTTGTCTGTCGGGATTCACTTCCGAGAGAACAAGTGCGGTAGCCCAGCCGATAGAGGTGTGTCCTGAAGGGTATGAACCGTTGGTCGACAACTCTTGTTGTTGTTCGGGGTTACAAGTCATCTCTTTGAAGAAGCTAAATGGACGCACACGCATGTAGTGATTCTTGGCGTGGCGAGTAGCCAAGTCGCCTGCATCTTCGCGCATGTTGATTACTAGTTTATGAATCTCCGGTGTTTTTTCTTGGCTGATCTCAACGCCGAAGGCTTCAGAGAAGGCAAACGGAACGCCGTTGCCATCTACGCGGGCATCCTGAGCGGCTTGATCGCCACGTGGGGTGTCGCGTTGCAATTTGCCCCAATCGTATTGGGCTTTATCATATAAAAACAGAATGCTGTTGGCTGCCGGAGGAGGAGGCAAAAGATTCAAGCTGTTGGCCACTTCCGATTCCTCTAAATAATAGAGGTTGGGTTTGGTGCGGTGGTCTTTTATTTTAGTCTCTTGTGCAAAGGCATTGAAAGAGACTAAGGCACATAGGATGAATACGAAGGATAATTTGGCTTTCATAATTGATTTTTTTTTATTGCTGTCCGATAAAATTCATTAAAGGCAAAACATGAATGACTCGGCTGCTGATTTTCAGTGTTCGAGCTTCTTTTTAATATTTCCAAGCCCC
>RZZX01000220.1 GCA_009929715.1 Bacteroidia bacterium | reverse complement strand
AGAAGCATGACTTTATCAAAAAAACCTCTCAGAATAGCGGGGGAGTCATACCACCATATTGGAAATATCAGGACAACTTTTTCTGTTTCATCAAGTATCTTGTTGTATTTTTCAACGAGAGGATCTTTAAAGCCGCCTTTTCCGTAACAGGCAAGCTCTTCTTTTGTCATTACGGGATCGAAGTTATCCCTGTACAGGTCGATAAGCGCATATTTCTTTTTTCGAACCTGTAAACTTTTTATTGCCATATCAAGGATCGCCTTGTTGTAGCTGTTTTCATACGGATGTGCGTAAATGACAGTTGTAAGCATGATATCCTCCAAATTTTCATTCATGTTATCTTGTAGTCGTTCTACAATAAATATATTTAGATGCCTACACACGAAAACAGGATAACTTCAGTCCTATCCCCGTGCATAGGCAGTCTTTATCTAGATCAGCCCCGGACTGACTGACCGATGCCTCTTTCCTTTGCGTTTTTATAAATGACAGCTGCAGTCGTCAGATCGACAAGTGACATTCCGACAGTCTTGAAAAAGTTGCTTTTCCCTTTTGCGGGGGGTGTTACAGACCCGCCGATGAGTGTGCTGATCTTGTGGACCTGTTCAGGCTTGAGCAGACCTTCTTTTATCGGCTGGCTTAGGTCTCCGCTCTCTTCCATGGCGTACTCCAGATCGGCGTATGCTGTATCAACAACGTTCCAGAGTGCGGCGGGATATTCACGCATAGAGGGCGAATAAGAACCGACTCCGACGAAACACTTGTCCGCAAGAAGAGCTGGGTCGTTCGGGAGGACCGGCTGTGTGGAAGTAGTTGCCGTTATAACTATCTCGCTTTTTTGGAGCAGTTCTGAGGCATCGCCGCACAGTGTGCACTTCACACGGCGTCCCAGCAATTTCTCAAGGTCATTTGCGAATGTGTCCGCCTCTTTACGGAAAGTATCGTAAAGGAATATCTCTTCGATCTGACGAACTGTCGAGGCGAACATTGCCAGATGAAGCCCCTGCATCCCAGTACCGACTATTCCAAGCCTTTTGCTCCCGGGATCTGATAAATACCGGACAGCAAGGCCCGCAGCGGCACCGGTTCGCAACGCCGTGATCTTTTTAGCATCCATGATGGACAGTATTTCTCCGCTTTCGGGATCTTTCCAAAGCACTACTCCGTCCAGGGTGGGCTTTCCCTTTTTGTAGTTTTCAGGGAAGAAGGAGAGTATCTTCGTGATAAGAGCATCAGGGGCAAAACATGGCATATAGATCATTTTGTTGCCGCCGTGAGCAAAGAACGCCCTGTCTGGAATGTAACAGGTGCCTTTGTCAAAAAGGACGTAAGCATCAGCCACTGCTTCCATAACTTCATCGGTTGAAATTGCCTGCATTATTTCGTTTCCGTTGAGATATAGCATTTTTCCACCTCTCTCTTACTTTTTCTTATTGGGCAAAGAACGGTATACGACCGCCTCTTCCACACCGCAGCGCCAGATAGGGCAGGGGCTCTGATCAGGCCAGCCCATATCGACATAGGTGACTACATCGTAATGTTCGGGGATAGAGTAGTGTTTTATCAGCCTCTCGCGCATCACATCCGAGAAAGTGAGCCAGCAGCCCCCCAATCCGTATGCGTGGGCAGCAAGGACGATGTTCTGAGTAGCCGCACCGCAGTCCAGAAGCAAGTTAAATGGAGGCATAAGCTTATTTGCATCGTAGCAGCGCCTGTCCTGCATCACAACTACATGGACCGGTCCGCCCGGAACATCGCTTCCCTCAAACAGTCCGGGTTCAACATCTTCGCGTATAACCATATATCTTATGGACTGCAGGTTACAGCCATGCGGACCCCAAAGCCCGGCCTTAAGTACCTTGTCGATAAGTTCATCGTCGACATAGCGTTTAAGATCCCACTGGCGTACCGTACGCCTCTGATAAATTACCCTTTCAAAGACTTCCTGTTCCTCGGGAGTGAGCCATTTGGGTTCGTGTACGCTCAAATCTACAGGTTCGCCCGCGATCCTTTTTTTTGCATAGCCTAATATCGTCGTTGCAAAGCGATATTCCACCAGTTCGTGCGAAAGTCCTCGCCTGTCCCAGACCCGAAGCATTTTCTCAACTGTTTCAGTCTGATCCGCGGGAAGCGGTGTGCCGAAATAGGCGCTTTCATATGTAGGGATCTCCAATGTGTGG
>RZZX01000219.1 GCA_009929715.1 Bacteroidia bacterium | reverse complement strand
TTACCCGGAAGAATTTCAGATGCCATAGCAGCAGAGTGAGTCATACCCGAACAACCGATCGTTTCGATCAGGGCTTCCTGGATGATTCCTTCTTTTACATTCAGCGTAAGCTTACAGCTACCCTGTTGAGGTGCACACCAGCCAACACCGTGTGTTAAACCTGAAATGTCACTGATTTCTTTGGATCTAACCCATTTTCCTTCTTCAGGAATTGGAGCAGACGGATGGTTAGCTCCCTTTTTTACAACACACATGTGTTGTACTTCATGTGAATAAATCATAATCGCTAATTTATTATAATATAAGATAATTATAAATACCTTACGTAAGTGTTTTTAAGTTAGACGTTGCAAAAGTAGTTGTTTTTTCGACATCATGCAATAAAAAAGGGAGGCTGCCCTCCCTTTTTTTAATTACTTTATCAGCTCTGCCAATTTAGTGTTAAGTTCTTCGCCATGCAAGTTCTTTGCGAGTATAGTTCCGTCTTTATCAACCAATACGGTATGTGGAATACTGTTTACGCCATAAAGGGCGGCTCCTTCTGATTCCCAGAATTTAAGATCGGATAATTGCTTCCATTCCATATGCATGTTTTTTACTCCTTCCACCCAGGCGTCTTTATCTTTATCCAATGAAACACCTACAATTTCGAAGCCTTTTTTGTTATACTTTTTGTAAAGTTCAACCAATGCAGGCATCTCTTTGCGGCAGGGAGGGCACCACGATGCCCAGAAGTCGATCAACACGATTTTACCCTGACCAACATACTCGGACAGCTTGTGCATGTTGCCTTCCATATCGGCCATTTCGAAGTCGGTGAATTTCTGGCCTACGGCAACCTTGCCTAATACCTCAAGTCTGGCTATTACGCGGTCGATACCCGGCACGGCTTTAAAGGTGGAATCGGCTTTAGCTATAATTTCCTGTTGTACGGCTTCGTCCAGATAAGAGCTGAACGAACGGAATACGTATGCTCCGGATAGTTTGGTTGGGTTCTCACTGGCATATTTTCCAGCAAAATCAAGTCGGCGATTGAAAAGGGCTTCCGATTTCTTTTCTACTTCAGCTTTGGCTTCAGCAGTAAGGCTGTCGAAGTTACCGATGCTGCTTGCGAAAGCAACCTCTTCAGCATTTATTTTTTCCATTTCAGTTGTAAATGCCTGAATGGCTTCGTTTTCAATAGTTCCGGCAACCACAGATACGGTGTCGAGAGTAACAAGAATAGGAGCATTCTCAAGAACAATAGTTGCAGAATAAGGACGGTTTTGTCCCGGTCCGGTCTGACGTGGAGAGATGCTTTCCATATCGGCCTGACTGAAACGGATCACACGAAGGGCAGGAGAGGCCTGATCACCTTTAAAAAGAAATGCACCCTCTTGAACAAGAGCACTATCCAATGGTGCGGCATCACGTACTCCAAACTCATACATATACACATACTTTCCGTTAAAGTCGGCGCCGGCTACCTTACCGGTAAGCTGATAAGAGGGTTTGGTACTGCAGCTGATCAGTGCAATTGCAGAAGCTGCCAGGAAAAGGAATTTTTTCATATACTGTGTTTTTTTAATAAATAAAGCGAATCCATATACATAAGATGCGAAGATAATGGATTTGCCGGTTACTTCCCTTTGTTTTACCTTAAAAAGATTTAAGAACTGAATAATTGTGCAGTATGGATTGGCATGTGCTTTCGTATTTCAATAAATAATGCGATATTTGCATCGTATTACTACTTAGGCAGTGTAAAATGAAAACGGCTGCCTTATGAGCGACTCAAATGATAAGTTTCTATATAAATCAGATTAAGAAATGACAAAAAGTGCATTACAAATTGCAAGAGCAGCTTACCAGCCAAAGGTGCCTGCTGCTTTGAAAGGTGCTGTTAAGGCCGTAGAAGGTGCTTACACACAATCAGTTGCCGATCAGGATGAGGTGAAGAAATTATTCCCCAATACCTATGGTATGCCTGTGGTTACTTTCGAAAAGACAAGTAGTCCAAAAGCGATGCCTGCCATCAACGCAGGTGTAATTCTTTCTGGTGGTCAGGCTCCGGGCGGACACAACGTAATAGCTGGTATCTTCGACGGATTGAAGTCGTTGAACAAGGATTCACGTTTGTTCGGTTTCATTTTGGGTCCCGGTGGATTGGTTGACCACAATTACATGGAACTTACTGCCGATAT
>RZZX01000218.1 GCA_009929715.1 Bacteroidia bacterium | reverse complement strand
AACGTTGCACCGCCTAGCCCTACGATACCTGAGGCGGCAATCTTATCTGTAATTTCTTTGGCCGATAAATTGCAGGTACGAACAATTGTTGCCGAGCGGTCAATCCCCTCTTCCCATTCGTCGCCCTCTACATCAATATATACAGCAGGCTTTCTATATCCGCTCGCATCTAGGGCACTGTCAATTTTATTAACCTTTCCAGAAACCGACGAGTGAATATTAGAAGAAACAAAACCGCCAGCTTTGGCAATCAGTGTTCCCACCTTCACCATGTCGCCTTTTTTTACCAACGCCTGTGCCGGAGCACCGATGTGTTGACTTAAAGGAATGATAACCTGTTTAGGAGCATCAAGTGCAGCAATGTGTTTCCCGGCAGACAATTTATTTTCGGGTGGATGAATACCTCCGATTCGAAATGTCTTAAGCATATGATTAGATTTTATGAATTATTTTATTCTGTTACTACAGCTTCCGCTTTTTTCTCTTTTTTAGGAGGGAAATTTAGTTCGTGTATGGCGTTTGTAGGACATACATCTACACATTTACGGCATAATCTGCACTTGTTGTGATCAATGTATGCAAGGTTGTTTTCAATTTTAATGGCATCGAAAGCACATTCTTTAAAACAAAGGGAGCAACCGATGCAGGCATTGGTACACGCTTTTTTAGCAATTACACCCTTGTCCTTATTCATACAGCTAACGAATATCCGGCGGGATTTAGGTCCTTTTTTACGGAGTTCGATCAGGTTTTTAGGGCAAGCCTTCACGCAAGCTCCGCACGATGTACATTTATCTTCGATCACTTCGGCAATCCCTGTTACAGGGTTGATGAAAATTGCATCGAAATTACAAACTGTCACACAGTCGCCGTACCCGTGGCATCCAAACGAACAACCGGTTTCCCCACCATAAAGGCTGGAAGCAACTGCACAACTTTTAACTCCATCGTACTGATTAATTTTGGGACGAGCCTCGCAGGTTCCGTTACAACGAACAACTGCTACGGTGGCATCGGCGCTTGAAGCCTCTTTGCCTAAAATTCCGGCAACTTTTCCCATCACTTCAGATCCCCCAACCGGACAAAAGAGTCCGTCCAAAGATTCAGAGTTTACACAGGCAGTGGCAAAACCGCTGCAACCGGGATATCCGCATCCTCCGCAATTGGCTGCAGGAAGAATTTCCTGCACCTGAGCTATGCGTGGATCTTCGTATACTTCAAATTTTTTTGAAGCCAAATACAAGATAATTGCTCCAATAGCTCCGATTACACCTAGTGAAATAACAGCAATTAAAATCATGGTATATAATCAATTAAGTTTTTTCAAGGTAAAGACAAATTTCTTTTTGAGTTTATTCCGAAACAAATATAGTAATCCATAATATGGAATTACCGTCAACATTCCCAACAAGGCACTGGCTGTTTCTGATAACTGCATGCTGGTTCCAATGGCAATTGCCAAAACAATCAGCAGCAGCGGTATTACAAATGCATATAATACAGCCAAAAGTCCGAGTGAGCTTTCTCCACAAATCATCACCTGCTCGTTAACATGGAATCTCCCGGAATTATCTATAACCTCAATAATTTTCTCCTTGCTGTCTGATGCCGTACACATTGATTTGGCATGGCAACCGGCGCAAGCAGATTGTTGAATAATTCTTATTGAAATCAAGTTGTTTTCTATGCTCTCAATAATTCCGGTGTGATCAATTCTTTCGTCCATGTTTGTAAACTCGACATTACAATTCGCGGCAAAAGTAAGGAATATTTGGGAACTGCATCAAGATTAACAAATATTATATAGTATTTTTTTTGCGGAAACTTACCATTTGTAATTAAATCCGAAGCTTAAGAGCTCATTCATTTGGAAATACGTGTCAATATCCTCTTTTTTCTTCACTCCGTCGTCAAAACGTAAGTGAAGATAGATTCTGGTGGAGAAAAAGCGGCTTATAGCCAATGTTAACGTATTTTCAAATTCACCCACTACCTGATCGTAGCTGGTAAAGTAATAGAACCTGGATTGCCAGTTTACATTTCTTGAAATATTATAATTCAAATCCGTTCTTAAAGTAGAACCAAATTTGCTCAAACTCCGCTTATTGTCTCTGAATCCGTGACGGGCCAGATCAATATTATCTTTTATACTATATAAATAGGTAAAAGATGCGGGAGCCATGTTTAC
>RZZX01000092.1 GCA_009929715.1 Bacteroidia bacterium | reverse complement strand
TTTTTTCAGCTCCTCATATTTTATCTCCCTTTCCAGTTCGGCCGATTTGAGAATTAATTTTTGTCTTTTCACTCTGCCGCTCAAGTCGAATAATTGATCCAAAGGAATATTTACCGCTCCACCGATGGTATATCCTTTTTGCGCTTGTGTGGCATAGCTTAGATAGGGTGGAATAGAGACATCCGTATAGGTCGATTCATTTCCAAACATTCCATATTGGTAACTTCCTCTGATGGAGAAAAAGCCGAGGAAAGCCTTTCTCTCCTTTGCTAAGACTCTGCGTTCTATTTGCATTTTTACTGTACCCAGCTCATAATAGGGCGATTGCCTCGCATTTTCAAAGAGAACATCTAACGCAGGTAACTTGATACTATTATACTCATTATCGTCCAAATGAGAATGATCGGCTACCTCTTCTTGAGCATACCCAGATAGACTTATTAATAAAAGAAATCCTAGAAATAGTATTGAATAGACTTTTTTCATAACTATAAAGTGCATGGATGTTGGTTAATTTATCGCAAATATAACTGATTAATTTTAATCAAGTCTCTGTTAAATCATTTTTTTATATATAATAATGTGTTAAATGCTTATAATGACTCTTTGAAAAGCTAAGATAAAGCTTTCTACTTGTTTGAGAACTTTCTATTTGCTTCATTTTTCTTTTTTTTATTTCATTAAAAAGACTCAAATTTAGAAAAAGAATTGTACTTTTGCCTTGTCTCGTTCAACTGAAAAACGGCTTCAATAACTATTTTGGACGTTTTAAAACGCGACTTAAACTAGATACTTTTTATAATTTTAGTGACCTATTATGAATAAACAATTATTATCTATTTTTGTTCTAGCCTGTTCTACTTATTCTTTGCAGGCGCAAGTTAATCAGGGAGGCATCAGTGAAAGTATGCTTCAGAAAATCCAACAGAGCTATCAGGGGACAACTGCTGATAAGGCCATTCGTAATGCGATCGGTAATAACGATATTCGCAAATTGGCCTTAAATCAAGAGAACCTAAAGGCGATGGATACCAATTTTTCTATCAAGGTCGATTCTAAAGGGATTACCGATCAGAAATCGTCTGGACGGTGCTGGCTTTTTACGGGCTTGAATGTGATGCGTGCCAAAGCAATCGCTAAGTATAAAATGGGCTCTTTTGAGTTCTCTCATGCGTATTCATTCTTTTATGACCAATTGGAAAAATCGAATCTTTTTTTACAAGGCGTGATTGATAATGGTCGCAAACCGATGGATGATAAAATGGTAGATTGGCTGTTTCATAACCCTTTGAGTGATGGAGGTACGTTCACTGGGGTGGCCGATATCGTAAGCAAATATGGTTTGGTTCCTAAAGATGTGATGCCAGAGACTTATAGCAGTGATAATACTTCGCGCATGGGCGATCTACTTAAACAGAAACTGCGTGAACAGGGCTTACAGCTTCGTGCAATGGTAGCGAAAGGGGCAAAGCCTGCAGCGTTAGAGAGTGCTAAGACAGATATGTTGGGAGTGATTTACAGAATGTTGGTACTTAATTTAGGGGTTCCGCCAACGGAGTTTTCTTGGACGCGTATGGATGCTTCTGGTAAACCAGTAGAGACGGCACAATACACACCGATGACTTTCTTGGAGAAGTATGGTGATACAAACTTGATTCAGAATTATGTGATGCTGATGAATGATCCAAGTCGTGAATACTACAAGTCTTATGAGATAGATTACGACCGTCACCGTTACGATGGTCATAACTGGACGTATGTCAATTTACCTATTGAAGAGATCAAAGCGATGGCTATCACTTCATTGAAAGATAGTACGATGATGTACTTTTCTTGCGACGTAGGTAAGTTCTTGAATTCAGAGCGAGGATTACTTGATGTGAACAACTATGACTATGCTTCGTTGATGGGGACTACCTTTGATATGACTAAGAAGGAGCGTATCCAATCTTTCACGAGTGGTTCTAGTCACGCCATGACGTTGATGGCGGCGGATGTTGACCAAAGTGGAAAGACTAAGAAATGGATGGTTGAGAATAGCTGGGGATCTAATTCGGGTTATAAAGGCCATTTGATCATGACCGATGAATGGTTCAATGAATACATGTTCCGCTTGGTGGTGGAAAAGAAATATGCTACAGCCAAAGTATTGGAAGTACTTAAACAGAAACCAATCCGCTTACCGGCTTGGGACCCGATGTTTGCTGGAGAAGAGTAAAAGACGTTTTTTAAATTAAGAAGTTTAATCTCCTATGCTTTATTAGTCCACTCAGTGGGTTGGTAAGCATAGGAGATTTTTTATGACCTTATGTGGGCTATCTTTCATGGTCGAAAATCGCCATCTTAGTAGACCAGCTAGAGTTTACGCAGATGGGGTTTCTTTTTTCTGATAAGTTATTGGCGAGAGTCCGGTATGCTTCCGGAAGAACTTGCTGAAGAACGAAGCATTGGGAAAGTTCAGTTCATCGGCTACCTCGAAAACCAAGCGATTGGAGTGTTTGAGCATCACTTTAGCTTGGAGGATAATGGCTTGGTTAACCCAATCCATCACTGTCTGCCCACTTACTTGCTTTATGACCGTGTTGAGGTAACGTGGTGTTAGGCAAAGTTTATCGGCATAAAAAGACACTTGTCGCTCAGTCTTGCAGTGTCGGTTCACCAAAGCAATAAAGTGCTGAAAGAGCTCTTCCTGCCGACTTTTAGCTGTGGGGTTACTTTCAGTTTGGCTTTCATGAATCGCCTCGGCAGCATAGAGCAAAGAACGGATGAGATTGCTCACCACCTTCGGTTTAAAGGTGGAATCTTGCAGAACCAGCCAGATAAGATCGAGAAAAGCATTGATCTGTTGGCTTTCCGAAACCGATAAGGAGAGCGCTACACAAGGGTGACTATTCAAAAAGAAGTCAAAGAACTCTTCTTGGTGCGGTGGTTCCACAAAACCGTCGGCGATGGCCATCATTCGCAGATCGAAATCGGGTGTGTGCTCTAGCAGATGGACAATGGAGTTGCCTCCCACTAAAACCAGCATCCCAGGACGTAACGTATAAGTCATTAGATTTATGTTGACCCTTCCTGTACCTTGTAGTACGAAAACAATACGTCGCTCTTTTATTAAATAAGGTTGGCCGGGAGTAAATAGAAACGAGCCAGCGCGTGCAAAGCTATTCACAAACCCAAAGTGCGATGAAATGAAACGGTACTCTTTGTGGCGAACGATGTGATCACCGCTCAACATCGTTAAATCGAGTTTTTTAGGCTCTTGCATAGGAGATCTATCCATTGATCATTTTTTAGACACAAGCCCCTGCTAACTCATGTGTTTCTGTAACAGATTTCTAAGCCTGTTTGAATCAACAACACAAAGGAGAAACAGGTTTTTATGGAATTAAGCAGCCACAAAGATAACATTTTTGGCTATTGGGTGTTAAGTAAGATAAAGAATCTTTCTTATCGAACCAATGGAACATGACAACCAACTAATAGATAAGTGTTTTTAGATGGCCGTCAATTACCTTTGTGCCCGATCAATCAATGAAAAGAAAACGTATGAAACGAAATCTAATTTTATGGTCGCTTTTCCTACTAATGGCTTGCCGCACTTATGGACAAGTCACTTTAGACCAATGTCGGCATCGAGCCGTAGAGAACTATCCGCTTGTGCGTCAGTATGCACTCATCGAAAAAACGAGTGCATATAATGTCTCCAATGCAGCAAAAGGGTACCTGCCTCAGTTCAGCTTATCGGGTAAAGCCACGATTCAGAGTGAAGTCACGGAACTACCTATTAAAATTCAAGGTATGGAGATTAAACCGATGCCAAAAGAGCAGTATCAGCTGGTGGCAGAGCTCAAACAGAACATTTGGGACGGTGGGGAAGTGCGGATGCGCAAAGCTTTGGCACAAGCCTCTACGGCGGTGGAGCGGGAACAGCTAAATGTCGATATGTATGCGTTGAATGCGCGCATCGACGACCTGTTTTTTGGAATTCTTCTGCTCGATGAACAGTTGGAGCAGAACCGCTTATTGCAAGCCGATTTAGAACGTACTGCCGAACGGGTATCGGCTTATCTCACACATGGCATAGCCGGATTGGCCGATTTGGATGCTGTAAAGGTGGAGCTGCTCAACACTCGTCAGAAACAGACAGAGTTGCTGACTTCTAAAGAAGCCTACGTGCAAATGCTTTCGCTCTTCACCGGAGAGGCGTTGACTACCGAAACCTCTTTCGAGAAACCGCCGGTGTGCACCCTTCCCGAAAGAGATGCGACCATTCACCGCCCCGAACTGTTGGCTTTTGATGCACAACGGGCGGAACTGAATATCAAAGAAAAAAACCTGAAGGTTCGTTACCGTCCTCATATTGCGCTTTTCGCACAAGGGGCATATGGCAATCCGGGCTTGAATATGCTTAAGGATAAATTCTCCTTTTATTATATCGGTGGAGTGCGTCTGTCGTGGAACTTTGGGAGTCTCTATACGCTGAAGAATGATAGGCAACTGCTGGAGAATGCACGTCGCCGTGTGGATAGTCATCAAGATACCTTCTTGTTTAACACACGCTTACAGATGACGCAACAGAGTAGTGGCATCTCGGCCTTACGTCGGCAGATGACCGATGATGAAGAGATTATCCGCTTACGTACCAACATACGTCGGGCTGCCGAAGCGAAGGTAGAGAACGGCACCATGACGGTGACCGACCTCTTGCATGAGATGACCGCCGAGCGTTTGGCTCATCAGACCAAGGCGCTCCATGAGGTACAGTGGCTCATGAAAATTTATCAGTTGAAACAGACGGCTAATCAGTAGCACATTCACGCTTTAGAATCAAGGTCAAGCATAAGACGATTAAGTTAAAGGAAAAGAAATAAGTTTTTAAACTAAGATAGAAAAGATGAAAAAGATCATGATGTTAGTTGGCATAAGCGTTTTGGCCGCATGTAGTCAAGGAACGCCCGATTATGAGGCAACAGGAACGTTCGAAACCACCGAGGTACTAGTCTCATCCGAGGCTTCGGGACGTTTGCTCGCCTTGGATGTAGAAGAAGGCGATTCAGTTCGTGCCTTTCAAGCGGTAGGACTGGTTGATACCATCCAACTGAGTTTGAAACGCGATCAGCTCATGGCTAGCATGAAGGCAGTGGAAGTGCAACGTCCGAACTTGCCGAAACAGATTGCAGCGTTACAACAGCGGTTGGCTACGGCTCAGAAAGAAAAGCAGCGGATGGAAAACCTGCTTAAGGCGGGAGCAGCCAACCAGAAGCAGTTGGACGATTGGGAGGCACAAGTGGCGCTGCTTCGGAAAGAGATCGCTGCACAACAGTCGTCGTTACAAAACAGCCATGCCAGCCTATCAGAACAAGGAGCCTCGTTGGCTATACAGATCGCTCAAGTAGAAGATCAGCTAGCTAAGTGTCGTGCTGTTTCTCCTATCTCAGGCACCGTATTGGCCAAGTACGCCGAAGCAGGTGAACTCGCAACGATAGGAAAACCACTCTTTAAGGTAGCGGATATGAACCGGATGTATCTACGGGCATATGTCACCTCCGACCAGTTATCTAAACTGAAGTTGGGTGATGCCGTAACAGTGTATGCCGATTATGGTGATGCCCACCAACAACCTTATCCGGGAGTGGTTACATGGATAGCAGATCGGGCAGAGTTTACCCCTAAAACGATTCTGACAAAGGATGAACGGGCCGATTTAGTCTATGCAGTGAAGATTGCAGTGAAGAATGACGGACAATTAAAAATAGGGTTGTATGGTGGGGTGACGCTCACCAAAAAGTAAACGATGATGGAAGAACTCGTGGTGGTTAATAACATCGCCAAAGCTTACGGAGAGGTAAAAGCACTAAAAGGGGTCTCTTTCTCGGTAAATCGCGGGGAGATATTCGGACTCATCGGACCCGATGGGGCAGGGAAGAGCACACTCTTTCGGGTCCTAACCACACTTTTGTTGGCCGATAGCGGTACGGCTTTCGTAGCCGGGCATGAGGTGGTGAAAGGATATAAGAAAATCCGGCAGCACATCGGCTACATGCCTGGGAAGTTTTCACTGTATCAGGATCTCACGGTGGAGGAAAACCTGACCTTTTTTGCCACGTTGTTTCAAACCACGGTGGCAGAGAACTATGAGCTGATTAAGGATATTTATCAACAGATAGAACCATTTAAAAACCGCCGAGCCGGTGCGTTATCGGGTGGCATGAAGCAGAAGTTGGCTTTAAGCTGTGCACTTATTCACAAGCCGCTAGTACTCTTTCTTGATGAGCCAACTACAGGCGTTGATCCCGTTTCACGCAAGGAGTTTTGGGAGATGCTCAAAGGGTTGAAGGCGCAGGGAATCACCATTCTTGTGTCCACCCCAATCATGGATGAAGCACGACAGTGTGATCGAATTGCATTTATCAATAACGGTGAAATTCATGGTATTGATACGCCGCAAGTCATCTTGCAGCGGTTTGCCGATATTCTTTGTCCGCAGGGATTGCAGCGTGAGGAGCTTCGGCAGAAGAATGAACCCGTTATCGAGGTAAGTGGGCTGACTAAGCAGTTTGGCCATTTTACGGCAGTAGATCATATTTCCTTTTCGGTACAACGGGGTGAGATCTTCGGTTTTCTGGGTGCCAATGGGGCAGGGAAGACAACTGCCATGCGGATGCTTTGCGGCTTAAGCAAACCCACTTCAGGTAGCGGAAAAGTGGCTGGTTTCGATGTGGCTACCCAATCGGAAGAGGTCAAAAAGCACATCGGGTATATGAGTCAGAAGTTCTCGCTGTATGAAGATTTGAAAGTGTGGGAGAATATCCGGCTCTTTGGGGGAATTTATGGGATGAATGAGAAAGAGATTGCATGTAAAACAGATCTTCTACTTGAACAACTCGGTTTTTTGGCAGAACGAAACACGGTGGTAAAGAGCTTGCCGGTGGGCTGGAAACAGAAGTTGGCCTTCTCGGTTTCGATCTTTCATGAACCGAAAATAGTCTTCCTAGATGAGCCTACAGGTGGGGTAGACCCAGCTACTCGTCGGCAATTCTGGGAACTGATTTATGAAGCGGCCGATAGAGGGATCACGGTCTTTGTGACCACACATTATATGGATGAAGCGGCCTATTGTGATCGGATTTCGATCATGGTCGACGGGGTTATTAAGGCCTTAGACACCCCAGAAAAACTGAAAAAACAATTTAAGGCGGAATCGATGGATGAGGTCTTCCAACAATTAGCACGCGGGGCAATACGCACAGCAGATTAATTTATGAAACAGTTTATAGCATTTATAAGAAAAGAGTTTTATCACATCTTCCGCGATAAACGGACGATGTTGATTCTTTTAGGGATGCCGGTGGTACAAATCATCTTGTTTGGTTTTGCTATCACGACAGAGGTACAGCATGTGCGGGTAGGGATACTCGACCCGTCGCATGATGTGGTGACACGGCGTATCATAGACCGGCTGAATGCGGGAGAGCAGTTTTCTGTGACGCAAGCCTTTCATTCGAATCAGGAGATGCAGCAGGCTTTTTCGCGCAATGAGATCGATTTGAGTGTGGTCTTTAATGAACGTTTTGCCGACCGCCTATACACGGGTGAGGCACAGGTGCACTTAATGGTCGACGCTACCGATCCGAATACTGCCACGATGCAGGTGAACTATGCTTCGGGGGTGATTGCTGCCGTACAAACGGAGTTTTTGCCACCTACCGTCAAGGTGAAGCGACTTGTGCCAGAGATCAAATTGCTCTATAACCCACAGATGAAGAGTGTCTATAATTTCGTTCCGGGGGTGATGGGCCTCATCTTGATGTTGATTTGTGCCATGATGACATCCATCTCTATTGTACGTGAAAAAGAGACCGGTACCATGGAAATATTGTTGGCTTCTCCCACACGACCACTTTTTATCATTTTAGCCAAGGCGGTACCTTATTTTGTCCTATCGTTTGTGAACTTAGGCACTATCTTGCTGCTTTCTGTCTTTGTACTTCATGTTCCGATAGCAGGCAGTTTGTGCGCACTCATCGGCTTGTCGTTGCTCTTTATCTTTGTCTCGTTGGCATTGGGCTTGCTCATCTCCTCGATTACACAGACGCAAGTGGCGGCCATGCTTATCTCAGGGTTAATGTTGATGACGCCTACCATGCTACTTTCTGGAATGATTTTCCCAGTAGAGAGTATGCCGTGGCTGTTGCATCTGATCTCCGATTTTATTCCGGCACGTTGGTACATACAAGCGGTTCGAAAGATCATGATAGAGGGGGTCTCGGTGGTGCTAATTTGGAGAGAAATAGCTGTTCTAGGCACGATGGCTGTGGTGCTGATTACGGTGAGTTTAAAGATGTTTAAATATCGGTTAGAGTAAGAGGAGATACAACGTATGATGAAGTTTTTGTTAGAGAAAGAGTTTAAGCAGATGTTTCGCAACGCTTTTTTGCCTCGATTAATCTTGCTTTTCCCCTGCATGGTGATGATTCTGATGCCTTGGGCTGCGAATATGGAGGTGACCAACATTCAGCTTCATGTGGTCGACCGTGATCATAGTACACTCTCTAGGCGGTTGGTCGATAAGGTAACAGCATCGACCTATTTTCGGACAACGGGAGTGTCGGACACCTATCATCAGGGGCTTGAAGCCATTGAAGAAGGAACAGCCGATATCGTCTTGGAGATACCGAACGATTTTGAGAAGACTTGGGTCAATGGCGAGTCCGTGCAGGTGCTTGTCGCCTCGAATGCCGTTAATGGAACGAAGGGAGGGCTTGGAGGGTCTTACCTAGCTTCTATCGTGAACGATTTTTCGGCTGAGTTACTCAAGGAATCGTCTGTTGTAAACGGAACGGGGCATGCGGTACAAGTCCCTCAAATCATCTTGTCACAACAGAATTTATATAACCCTTATCTGAACTATAAGTGGTACATGGTGCCCGCCTTAATGGTGATGTTGCTCACTTTGCTGTGTGGCTTTTTACCAGCACTGAATGTGGTTAGCGAAAAGGAAGTGGGAACCATCGAGCAGATTAATGTTACCCCAGTGTCTAAGTTGACGTTTATCTTGGCCAAGCTTCTTCCTTATTGGGTCGTGGGGTTTGTGGTGCTAACGATCTGCTTTGTTTTGGCCTGGTTACTTTACGGCATTTGGCCAGTAGGCAACTTTGCACTAATTTATCTCTTTGCACTGCTTTTCATCTTAGTCATGTCGGGCTTTGGATTAGTCATTTCAAACCATTCGGCCACCATGCAACAAGCGATGTTTGTGATGTGGTTTTTCATGTTGGTGCTGATTTTAATGAGTGGACTCTTTACACCGATAAGGAGCATGCCAGAGTGGGCACAAACTCTCACATACCTGAATCCATTGATGTATTTCATGCAAGTGATGCGTACTATTTATCTCAAAGGGAGCGGATTATGGGATGTGCTACCGCAACTGTTGGTTTTAATAGTTTTTGCTATTGGTTTTAATTTTTGGGCTGTAAAGAGCTATCGAAAAAACTAAGCTTGCGCTTTTCGGAACGGGAAAAGTGTAAAATCACAGCGGTTGTTGTGAGAGAGTTTACTTAAGTGAGGCAAAAAAGTCTACCTTTCCATGGTAGAAAGGTAGACTTTTTATCGGTTTATTACTGAACCTCAATCAGCTTTTGAGTTTTCTTCACCTCTTCGGGTGAGAACTTCGGAAGTGTTATTTTTAAAACGCCATTGTCCACCGCAGCGGTGATCTTTTCTTTATCCACATTTTCTGGAAGAACCATTGCTTGGTGACACTTAGAATAAGAGAACTCACGTCGCAAATAGCGTCCGTCTTTATTTTCCTCTTTTTCACTTTTCTTCTCCATCGAAATAACGAGATTGTTCTCTTCATCAATGCGTACATTGAAATCTTCTTTGGTCATTCCGGGAGCAGCTAATTCCAGTTTAAACTCTTTGTCGTTTTCAAACACGTTAACTGCTGGTGTGTTCATACTTGGTCTTACCATCCAGTCGTTATCAAAGAAATCATTAAAGACACTTGGTAACCAGTTTTGATTTTTTCTTACGGGAATCATCATATAGTCTCCTATCTTTAAGTTAAACATATAGTTAAAAAGACTCGCCGATCAATCGTTTTATATCGGCTAATCACTAAAGATCAGTCAAATGATGTACCAAAAGTAGATAAAGGAAGAAATAGACGCCTTGTCAGATTTCAATCCATAAGTTAGTGGATATATCTGACAAAAAGTCTTTTTGAAATGAAAAATCGTCAGTGACGAATTGTTTCTTAAAGTAATTTAAAGCGTAGACGCAAGATGTGCGTATCGTTGTTGTAATCGTGGCTGATGATTTTAAAAGCCCCTATCTCTGAGGTGTTTTGGACATGCTCACCAATGCAAGCACAAGTGTCATAATGCCCAATGTGTACGATGCGTAAGATCCCATTGGCTTGCTGAGGTAATTTACTTAAATCGGCTATTCGTTTAGCTTCCTCATGCGATAAGAGTTCTGTAGTCACTGGTAAGTGGCTTTCGATAACCTCGTTGACGCGTTTCTCGATGGTCTCCATATCTTCCGATGTAGGCGAGTAAGGCAGGAAATAGTCACATTTACTTTTCTTCCGTTCGATGTGAGCGTTGTGAGAACGCTTACATCCAAACATCTTTACCATGGTGGCATTTAGGATGTGCTCTGCAGTGTGCATCGGTGGATGCTCTTGTTTATTGTGTGTATTTAGTAGTTCGTGTTGTTCCATGAGTTTATACGTTTTAGGCAAAGATACAAAAAAAATTGTTTTAGTTGTGGTTATTTAAAAAGGTTTAATCTACACAAAATCGAAAGAGCGTGACGGCAAGTATTTTCTAGATAAGGATCTTTTTGTTTTCACGACAGCCAATAACTTCACCCAAAAGGGGAACTTGATGATTGGATTAGTGCGTGAAAGCTCCACGGAAGACGTGCTTAACACACTGTGGACTAAATTTAAACTTAAAGTTAAAGGAGACAAAGATACCGCCAAAGAGCGCAGGTTCAGAGATGGAGACTCAACTAACGAGGCTCAATCTATAATCGACATTTGATTGTTCCGTAAACAGGAAGAAGTAATTATAGCATTCATATTCTTTGGAGTTTTAGATCCTACAAAGATAAGAATGCTATTTTTTTTGACCCTAAACTGATGATTTTACTTTGCCATTTTTTGATGCTTCAAAGTTACCGATTACACATTGTCTCACAAAAGCCAATAGAGCATCGAACCCTATTGACTTTTACTGAGAACCTGGATACATTCAGATTTGTCCATTGTTTTGTACGCAACAACCTTTTTAGTAACAAAAGGAAGAAAATGGCCACGTTTTCAGTAACGAATAATAAAATGAAACAACTTATTTAGTAACTAACCTCTAAAAGTGA
>RZZX01000091.1 GCA_009929715.1 Bacteroidia bacterium | reverse complement strand
TTCAGGACACATATTAACCCCTTGGGACACAGCATCCTCAAAATTGGGACACATTTTGCCAGTTTTCGACGTCTTATTCTGTAAATGAAACGCGCAGAACGAACACAAAAAAGAAAGGGTAAGTGTCTGTCACCCAGACGCTTACCCTTTATATTACTGAATTTCAGCATTTTCTGTCTATTCTTCGACAGCTGCTTGTGCAGCAGCCAAGCGAGCAATAGGTACACGGAACGGAGAGCAGCTCACATAGTTCAAACCTACCTGGTGGCAGAATTTAACGGATGATGGTTCACCACCATGTTCACCGCAAATACCGCACTTCAAGTCCGGACGACTCGCACGCCCTTTTTCTGTGGCCATGCGTACCAACTGTCCCACTCCTTTTTGATCGAGTACTTGGAATGGATCCACCTTTAAGATCTTCTTCTCTAAGTACACCGGTAAGAAAGAGGCGATGTCATCACGCGAATAACCGAATGTCATCTGCGTCAAGTCATTCGTTCCGAAAGAGAAGAACTCGGCCGATGAGGCAATGCGATCGGCAGTCAGAGCAGCACGAGGGATCTCTATCATGGTTCCTACTTTATAATCGATGCTGTCACCCAACTCTTCAAACAAGACTTTTGCTTCAGCACGAATGATGTTCTCTTGCTCTTTAAACTCGTGTACAATGCCGGTAAGCGGTACCATGATCTCAGGATGAGTCTCTACCCCCTCTTTTTTCAATTCCAACGCAGCGCCAAGAATCGCTCTGGTTTGCATTTGAGTAATTTCAGGATAGGTGTTTCCTAAACGGCAACCACGGTGTCCAAGCATCGGGTTATGTTCGCATAATGAATCCACCCGCTGTTGGATATACTGTAGACTAACCCCCATGGTATCAGCCATCTCTTGTTGCCCTTTCAGATCATGAGGCACAAACTCATGCAAAGGAGGATCGAGAAGACGAACAGTAACGGGGCAACCTTCCATCGCCTTAAAGATGCCTTTAAAGTCCTCTTGTTGGTAAGGTAATATCTTCGTCAATGCTTTCCGACGACCATCAGCGTTTTCTGCCAAGATCATCTCACGCATTGCTTTAATCTTTTCTCCTTCAAAAAACATGTGTTCAGTCCGGCAAAGTCCGATACCGATCGCACCGAATTTACGAGCCACCTCCGCATCGTGAGGCGTATCGGCATTGGTACGTACCTGCAAGCGTGTGTACTTATCAGCTAAAGTCATCAACTCTGCAAAATCGTCCGATAATTCAGCCGCTTTCGTCTCTACCATGCCATGGTAAACCTCACCTGTACTACCGTTCAAAGAGATGTAATCGCCCTCTTTAAGGTGAACCCCATCAATCTCGACTGTCCGGTTCTTATAATCAATGTTCAAAGCACCTGCACCCGACACGCAACATTTACCCATGCCACGAGCCACCACAGCTGCATGTGAAGTCATACCACCACGAGCAGTCAAGATACCTTGTGCCACCGCCATACCGGCTAAATCTTCAGGCGAAGTCTCTACACGTACCATAATTACATCTTTCTTAGCAGCAGCCCACTCAGCCGCATCATCTGCAAAGAAGACAATCTGTCCGGTCGCAGCACCCGGTGAAGCCGGTAATCCACGTGTCAAAACCTTAGCATGCTTCAACGCCTCTTTATCGAACACTGGGTGAAGTAACTCATCCAACTTATTCGGTTCTACACGCATCAAAGCTGTTTTCTCATCGATCATTCCTTGGTGTAGCAAGTCCATGGCAATCTTAACCATCGCTGCACCAGTCCGTTTACCATTACGTGTTTGCAAAAACCACAATTTACCCTCTTGAACGGTAAATTCCATATCTTGCATGTCTCTATAATGATTCTCTAATTTGGTTTGAAGCATATCTAGCTCCTTATAAATTTCAGGCATGGCCTCTTCCATCGAAGGATAGTTGCTTGCGCGCTCTTCTTCACTGACGCCTGCTAACTCCGCCCAACGTTGAGAGCCTATCTTAGTAATCTGTTGCGGTGTCCGAATACCAGCTACTACATCTTCACCTTGCGCATTAATGAGGTATTCACCATTGAATAAATCTTCGCCGGTACCAGCATCCCGAGAGAAGCAAACTCCCGTAGCAGAGCCTTCGCCCATGTTTCCAAAGACCATCGCTTGGACTGTAACAGCCGTTCCCCACTCTGCAGGAATCCCCTCCATTTTACGATAAAGAATAGCACGCTCATTCATCCATGAGTTAAATACGGCACATACCGCTCCCCAAAGTTGTTCGTATGCAGAGGTTGGAAAGTCATGTCCAGTCTGCTCTTTTACAGCAGCTTTGAAGCGTTTAACCAAGTCCTTCAGATCTTCCACTTCGAGTTCATTATCGAGCTTCACACCCTTTTCATGTTTCACCGCTTCAATGATCTCTTCGAAAGGATCTGCATCCTCTTTGTTGACTGGTTTCATGCCCAATACCACGTCGCCATACATCTGTACAAAGCGGCGATAAGAATCCCAAGCAAACCGGGCATTCCCTGTTTTGCGTGTCAAGCCTTCCACAACGTCATCGTTCAAGCCCAAGTTCAGAATGGTATCCATCATACCTGGCATGGAAGCGCGAGCTCCCGAACGAACAGAAAGTAATAACGGATTTTCAATGTCTCCAAACTTCGATTTCATGAGTTGTTCGACATTCTCAATGGCTTTTTGAACTTCGCTTTGTAAAAGAGTAACGACTTTATCTTGACCTAATTCATAATATTCAGTACAAACTTCTGTGGTGATGGTAAAGCCCGGAGGGACCGGTACGCCGATTAAATTCATTTCAGCCAAATTTGCGCCTTTACCACCTAATAGGTTTTTCATATCAGCCTTGCCTTCCGCCAGACCGTTTCCAAAGGTATAAACTCTTTTTCTATCCATAATATTGTGTTTAAAGTTATATAGCCATGCTATCTGTTCGCAAATCTAAATATATTTCGGAAACTTTTAAACTTTTCCTATGAAAACTTTAGACTAAAATGCAATTTCTACGTGACAATTAGGAATATTTCAGTGAAGACGAAATATTTCCCGAAAAAATATCTACTTTTGTACCATAAATATTAGATTGGTGTAAAAGTGGCAAGAAAGAAAAAAGAACTTCCCTTACTGGAAATGGTAACCATCACAGATGTGGCTGCCGAAGGAAAAGCGATAGCAAAAGTAAACGACTTAGTGGTTTTTGTACCTTATGTTGTCCCTGGTGATGTAGTCGACTTACAGATCAAGCGTAAAAAAAACAAATATGCCGAAGCTGAAGCGGTGAAGTTTCACGAATATTCGACCGTACGTGCTGTTCCCTTCTGTGAACATTACGGCGTATGTGGCGGATGTAAATGGCAAGTACTCCCTTATGAGGAGCAAATAAAATATAAGCAAAAAGAGGTAGAAAATAACTTGAAACGAATCGGCAAGATTGATTTGCCGGAGATCTCTCCTATTTTAGGTTCTGAAAAGACCACCTTTTATCGGAATAAACTGGAGTTTACCTTCTCTAATAAACGTTGGCTGACTACCGAAGAGGTACGTCAGGATGTGAAGTATGATCAGATGAATGCCGTAGGGTTCCATATTCCTGGTGCATTCGATAAGGTTTTGGCCATCGAAAAATGCTGGTTGCAAGATGACATTTCGAACCGGATTCGCAACGCGGTACGTGATTATGCTTATGAGCACAACTACTCTTTCATCAACCTTCGTTCACAAGAGGGAATGCTTAGAAACATGATTATACGTACTTCATCGACGGGCGAACTGATGGTAATCGTGATCTGTAAGATCGTTGAGGAGTCAGAAATGGTCTTGTTTAAAAACTTATTGCAGTTTATAGCCGATTCATTTGCTGAAATCACATCGCTTCTATACATTATTAATAATAAGTGTAACGATACGATAAACGACTTGGATGTGCAGGTTTTCAAAGGCAATGATCATATCTTTGAAGAGATGGAGGGCTTGCGCTTTAAAATCGGACCAAAGTCTTTTTACCAAACAAATTCTGAACAGGCTTATAACCTTTATAAGATTACACGCCAATTTGCCGGACTTACCGGTCAGGAATTGGTGTACGACTTATATACCGGTACTGGTACCATAGCCAACTTTGTCTCTCGTCAGGCTCGTCAGGTTATCGGTATAGAATATGTACCGGAAGCTATTGAAGATGCGAAAGTAAATGCCGAAATTAATGGCATAGATAATACGCTCTTTTATGCCGGCGACATGAAAGATCTATTGACGCAAGATTTTATAAACAAACACGGTCGCCCGGATGTTATTATTACCGATCCTCCACGTGCCGGCATGCACCAGGATGTGGTGGATGTCATTCTGTTTGCAGAACCGCAACGCATCGTTTATGTGAGCTGTAACCCGGCTACACAAGCACGCGACTTGCAGTTGCTCGATTCGAAATATGCAGTGAAAGCCGTGCAACCGGTAGATATGTTCCCGCATACGCATCATGTAGAGAATGTGGTTTTGCTTGAGAAGAGAGAGGTGATGAAAGAAAAAGAAGAAATAAACGAAGAAGTGTAATGGCAAAAAAACCAAAAAGAACACCGATTGAAAAAGATCGCCAGAGTTATACCGATTACGTTGTGAAAGAGCCCATGGAACTCATGGAGTTTCTAGCTGCACGTATGCCGGATGCGAGTCGGACCAAGCTGAAAGCCCTGTTGAGTAAACGGGTGGTTTTGGTAGATAAGGTGATTACGACACAATACAACTGTCCACTAAAGCCGGGCATGAGGGTTCAGATTAGTAAGGAGAAGGGGAAAAGGGAATTCAACAATAAGTTGGTTCAGATTGTGTATGAAGATCCGTATATCATTGTGATCAACAAGATGCAAGGTTTGCTTTCTGTCAACACCGAACGACAGAAAGAGCGTACTGCTTACTCCATCTTAAATGAATACATCGGACGCTCTGCTAGAAACCGGAAGGTTCAAATCGTGCACCGCTTAGACAGAGATACTTCTGGTATCATGATGTTTGCCAAAGATGAGAAAACACAACGGACGTTGCGCGATAATTGGCACGAGATTGTGACCGATCGGCGTTATGTGGCCGTGGTAACTGGTGAGATGGAGCGGGATTACGGAACTGTTACGTCGTGGCTAACCGACCGCACTTTTTACGTGAGCTCAAGCCCGGTAGATGATGGTGGAGCGAAATCAATCACCCATTATCGGACCATTAAACGGGCTAATGGCTTTTCACTCATCGAACTCGATTTGGAAACCGGCCGTAAGAACCAGATTCGCGTACACATGCAAGACCTGGGACATCCGATTATCGGTGATGGCCGATATGGTGGCGATGAGGTGCTTAATCCGATTAATCGCTTGGCGTTGCATGCTTTTAAGTTGTGCTTCTACCATCCGGTTACAGGACAGATTATGGAGTTCGAAACACCGTATCCTCCCGAATTCAAAAAGTTGTTTCTGAAGCGACAGACGTTTAAAAGCGCAACGCCTGAGGCTAATAAATAAAAGAAAGAGATTGGATCTTCTGTTCTTAAGATCTGTTCTAAACTAATTTTGGCGAGATAGAGGAGGAATTATCCTTTCTATCTCGCCAAAATTAGTTTAGAACAGCAAGCAGCGTGAGTAAACTCAGTCGATGTGTGAAGAGATTAAAACCTGTGACGGCTGTTCAAAAAAGAAGATTTGGCATACACGAGCGACAGATTACCCTCGTGAATGAGCTGGTAAGAGCTTTCAGAAAGT
This sequence comes from Bacteroidia bacterium, assembly GCA_009929715.1. Taxonomy (GTDB): domain Bacteria; phylum Bacteroidota; class Bacteroidia; order Bacteroidales; family Bacteroidaceae; genus Bacteroides. The sequence goes on along the minus strand of RZZX01000091.1, from coordinate 5,662 downwards.
AGTGACTGAAGGACGTTTATACGGCCTATACGGGTGAAGTGAGTGCCGTTGTCTTGACAGTCGACCGTAAGCTGCTGTAGTAAATCCGTGTATGCCAAAATCTTCATCAGTTAAAATGGTAAACGAAGGTTGCAATACCCTCGATGGCTTTCTTGGCCTGATTTTCTATTTCTATGGCGAACTTAATCTCCGCTTTAGCTACCCCACGAAGGTTGACTAAGCTGTGTAGATCTGTAACCAACCGAACGCGCTGTCCAGGCAATACCGCCTGACCGAACTTCATCTTATCCATGCCGTAATTGATCATCATCTTCAGATTGTTCACTTCGATAATCTGATTCCACATGTAAGGCAACAACGACAAAGTCAGATAGCCATGCACAATGGTACTTTTAAACGGGCTCTCCACTTTAGCCCGCTCCGGATCGACGTGAATCCACTGGTGATCCAATGTAGCATCTGCAAAAAGGTTGATACGTTCCTGATCAATTTCCAAATATTCAGAAGCACCTATTCGTTTACCAACTAATTGTTCAAACTCCTCATACGAGTTTATGATCACTTTATCCATAATTAAATCTTTTATAAAATACTTATGCTTACAAAAATAACACTTTATTTGATATAAAGCCCGAAAAGAGTCACAAATTTGCACGATAACAGATCATGTGAGCACTTTTCGGGCTTTGATGTTTCTATTCTTTTAGAATGAACGATTATTCAAATCCTTGTCTACCAATAAACCATCGGTCATCTGAAGGTTAAACTTCCCTTTTTGCTTTGCTTTAAACTTCAAGACAAACAGGTCGGCCGTTCCACTTATCGCCTCTTTATCGCCAATATGCACAAAAGTGGGATAGAGCACCTTTGCTCCATTGGTATGCAAACGATCATACGTCAGGTTTTCCATCCCCTTCATACCCAAAGCATCTACACCTACAAATTCCAGTTCGGTTTGTGAATAAGGCAAAGCAAAGCTTATACCGTAGACCGAACGCAGATCGGCCCCTTTCACGCGTACCTCAACCACATCCCCTTTCTCGTAAGATTTATGAGACGGAACCAATTCCACCCGTCCGCTCACCTGTTCAATCTTCTCACTACCTACCCCATCTTCGAGTTGTGTCGTAACAGTAGCAATGTCGACTACATCAATCAGCCCATTTTTATTGATATCTCCGTTGCTTATATACCCTTCAAAGTCCGAATCGCCCTGACGCAAACCAGTATAGTTCGTATACGATGTCAAGTCGTTCTCGTCGATCTTGCCATCATTGTTGATATCACCGGGCAACCAACTCTCTGTGCCTGGCACCTTGAAGACATAGAGTTCACGACCAGAGCCATAATCGCCCACAGCTTCGGTAACCGACAACTTAATATAGCGCACCGTTGGGCGATTATCGAACGTAAAGACCTTCGCGTCTCCATTACGTACCCAATTGAACGCCCCCGCTTGAGTCCAGTTCACCTTATCAGTGCTGTACGCCACAGACCCCTTCAATAAGGTGCCGTTGCTACCATCTACACGAGGTAGATACTGGAACTTGTCGAGTTGATTCACACTGCGAAGATCGATCACCACATCGAATGGTACCGCTTTGACCCGATATTTCGTATGCCAGATATCGCCCGACTCAGCAAAGTCGAACAGACAACTCAAACTTCCATACTGACTCTCGGCCGACGACTCTCCTTTCAGTCCATGAATAGCAAACTCCAACGGATTCGCTTTCGTTTTCACACCGACTGTACTCCAAGCTGATGCACCCGAGCGATTCACCGCACGCACCTTAAAGGAATAATCTGTTTCCGGAGTCAATTGATCAAACAGCAGTTCAGTACCCTTAATGGTGGTATAAAGCATTCCGTTAAACTCTATTTCATAAAAATCCGCCTGCTCCACTTTTTCCCAAGTTGGCGTAACCGTATAAGCCGTCACCTGTTCGTCGGCTATGCGAGCCTGAGGTGCCTGTAAAGCCCCCGTCTGGTGGAGGTAACGATTGGTCGGAGCAAACTTAAATCCTTCCACAACCAATTCTATTTTAGTACACGTAACATCGGCAGCCGCCACCTTTACTCGGATCTGAGGATTCTTAATCATCTTCACCTCCGCAAACGGCGTTCCCTGCGTAGCAAACCGATTCAGATCTGGTGCTGCCTCATAAAAGAAGACGTTCTCATCCTGTGCAAACTCCTGGGCCGAGAAGACCTCACGCAACTTTATCCCTTGACGGTTCAAAAGCACTTTCACCCGTTTAGGCTGTTCAGTCACATTAATTCTAAACTCAGTCGACTTCTCTTTGACTAGGCCATCGAATGTTCCCTTCGTGGGATGAACAGTCAGCACCACCCGTTGTTTAGCATCCACCATCGACTCCAGAAGCGTTACCGCCCCTTTACCCAACCGATAAGCCTCTGTTACTCCATCATCATCATACTCCGTCATCTTCGAGTAGCCAAACGGATAAACCTCATAAATCCGGTGCGACCGATCTATTTCACTCACATTATTATTCGGGTTAGTCATCGGGATAATCGCCCCATTCTTCACAAACACGGGCAATTTCCAGATCGGTGCTTCAAAATCATTGATCACCCGATCGCCCTCATACAACTCCCCACTGAAATAATCCACCCACGATCCTTTAGGCAAGTAAATACCATGACGCACATCGTTGCCCGCCTGATCCATTTTAGTAGCCTGATAGATCGGTGCCACCAAGAACGATGAGCCATAAAGGAACTGATACTGTGTAGCCCGTCCATGCGTATACGCATTAGGGTATTCCAAGAACATGGCCCGAATAAGCGGCAAGCCATCTATCGCCTGTCTGGCGAAGCTATACGCATACGGCATCAACTCCGATTTTAACTTCAAGTAAGTTCTATTGATCGACGTAGCCGGTTCGCCCAAGGCATGCGGATACTTTTCATTAGCACCCCAACCATCCATATTCAGTTGCATCGGCGTAAACGTCTTCCACTGGAAGTCACGAATATTCACCTCCGCATTTTTTCCACCGAAGATGCCATCCATATCCGAAGAGATATTCGGTTGTCCGGACAAGCCCGATCCGATATACGTCGGGATATGAAAACGAATATACTCCCAAAGCCCACCCGTTTGGTCCCCCGACCAAATACCGGCATAGCGTTGCGTACCCGCCCAACCATCGAGTGAGATAATAAATGGGCGCGCATCACTCCCATAATACGGCATGATATGCCCCACATCGGCCACCCCGTTAAGTCCAAACGAATAGCCCGATCCAACCCAAGCCACATCCGTTTTCAAGACACGTACCCCTGCATCACGCACCTCCTTCACGATATCACGTTGCAGCAACGGGCTCACCCCCGCTTTAGGATGCAAATCCGACTGCGTCCACAGCCCAATCTCAACCCCTTGACGACGAGCATAATCGCCCAAACTCTTCAAGTTGGCTATGTTGCCATCCAGCGTCTCCGTCTGTCCATATCCAGCCCCATACCCATCGTTGGGCAACAACCAGCCCAGTGGCATATCATGCTTCTTATACCGATCAATGACCGCCCTTGCCGAGAACTGATAATTATCCTTCTCGCCATTAAGCGACTCCTTGGTACCCCCATTATCCTTCTGACTCTCCTTATATCGTTTGCCATCTTCAAACAAGATTCCTTTTTCATCCTCCTTCCAGAAGTCCCGGTTGTACGCATTCAGATGCCCTTCATAAAAGCCAAACTTCGGCAACAAGACCGGATTTCCTGTGAGCTGATAAAAATTATTCAGCAAAGCCACTGCCCCGTTATCGACCATATAAAAGAGATCCAAATACGGTGTTTCGTGTGTCAACCGAACTGTTCCCTTCTCCTCAGAGCCAAAGTCATATTTGCCCTTTTTAAAGGTATAAAACATCACCCCGTACCCATTAGTCGACCAGTAAAATGGTGTTGGTGAAGCCACCCCACCATCGGTCCAACTATTTTGATTTTCGATGGCGATAACCTTACCTTTGTGTGAAAAGCGGCCATTCTGTACGCCCCCACCATAAAAGTACTCCTGCGAATGCTCCTTAAGAGAAAGCGTTACACTGTTCTTCTTAAAAAGAGCCGGAGCCGTCTCCTCGATGACCACTGCCTGTGTCTGTAGATTAGTCACCTTCATTAAGCCCGTCTGCTTATTCATCTCGATAGAGATGCGCGCTGTAGAGATTGAGATCCGGTCCGCCTCCTCGTGGCAAGTCAAGATCGACACTCCCCTACGTGGGGTATTCACCAAGATCTGTGCCTCCGGACTTGCTTCCGGATCACGCAAGATGCCTCCCGTGTTATCTTGGAATAACCGGAAGATATTTTCTCCATAGAAATCAAATGTAAGCCGTTGGTTTTCGGACAGACGCACCTCCACCGTTGTGGGGTTAATTTTCTGTACGCCGAGCACTCGGCACTGTTGTTGGACTATCTCCTGCGTATTCCCTTTAATCGGTCGGGCTTGTGCCGGCGGATAAGAAAAAGCAAGAGGCAAAGCTAGTGTGAGCAGAACCATTCTCCGCTGTGTACACTGAACGATGATGTTTTTCATTTGTAGTTTATAAATTAGTCATTTAGTTTCGTCGTATCAGACAACCTTACAAATTTAAACAAAAAAGAGAGAACTCCTCCTCACCGACCTCTATTTTACACCATAATTAAGAAATGCACCAAAGAAAAGACAAAAAACATCAAATAATCACTTTTGTTCTGGGGGATAAACAGGGCATTTTGCAGACAATTTAACCCAACGACCTACCATTTAGAAAGCCGCTTGGGAGTGCCATGCCAAGAACACCCTAAGCAAAACACCTCTGTAAAGTCGAACCCCTCTGTCGACACACCCTCCTCTTTCGGTATCACCTGTCCCGTTTCGTCTACATAAACCAACAAGCGCTCTCCTTGCGCATTCTTCACAAAAAAACCTGCTATCTTACATTGCGGACAAACCAACTTTCTCATAACTTATTCATTCTTTAAATTCTTATAACAAGCAATACTGCTCTTTGAGATATAAATGCCTCCCACCCTTTATTTGTTCATGACCAAGAGACGTTCAAGAGAACCTTTTTATTTCCCAAAATAGTCAAACGATCTCGGTTCTAAACCATTCGTTTTAAATCGTCTTTTCAAGCAACGAAAGAAATCCATTTCCTTCTTTTGCTGTCTATTTGCTCGAATAGCTTCAAAAGAAGGATCTTTTAGTTAAACTATGTTATGGCTTCGCATTATTTTAAGGAAAAGCTTGCAAAAAACTCTTTTGGTCCTTATCTTTGTAGTGTGTTTTTCATAGTATTAGATTTAAGGTTAACAAAGGTTGGAGTACAGCGGTACTCCTTTTTTTATACCCATACGTCAAAGTCGACCTTTCCTCCACGTTCGTGCCCCATTTTCGTGGAGCACTTCTTTGAGAGATAATTAGCCCCTCCTACATGGACAGATTCAAGTTTACCAATGATTTTTGTTGTAATAAACCGGTGAGTGCGTGCATTTCCATTGCCTTTTTCTTCTTTTTCTCTGGCAGTTTTAACAGCAATACGCCTTTATTATGACTTATACTGATATAGGTAGACACTATTACTAACTAAAAAAATAGTGTTTTATGAGTGATCAACAATCTCGTCGTTACACAGAGAGTGAAAAGCTA
>RZZX01000217.1 GCA_009929715.1 Bacteroidia bacterium | reverse complement strand
AAACATCTCAAACAGAGCCTTTTAAAAGAGATATGGAAAGAGGAGACGATGCGAACAGATTCAACGTATGATTTTACCTTGCACCTAAGCGATGACGTGGTGGCACTCATGGAAAAGCGTTTTATTTTGGTGAGTGAAGTTGAACACGTGATTGACCATGCGCAAAAAAGTAAAGAGCGTTTTTTCAATCCCCAAACCTCTGAATACCTTGCCCATCTTAGGGTTCAAAATGTGACCTACTGGGTGAAGTATGAAGAGAAAAATAGCGATATTTTTATCAAAGATGCGTACAGTCATCGTATGGAAGTGATGGAGAACTAGTCATGGAAAATCACGTAAAACAGACACTCTGGATGTGCGATAAGTGCCAAAAAGCTTTAGTAGCGGAAAAAGTAAAGGTGCGCTATTTGGAGGGTAATTTTGAAGTTGAGCTTTTAAAATGCCCTACATGTAAGATGGTGTTCATCAGCGATGAGCTGGCGATGGGCAAGATGCTGGAAGTCGAAAAAGGGCTGGAGGATAAATAGGCGATGAATGCTTATGAGAGTTTCTGTATGCAAGAAGCCACGGGTGAGACCTTACGTCCTGGAGGCTTTAGTCTTACGCAAAAAGCCCTTAGTTTTTGCGGCTTAACAGAGCACTCTAAGGTTTTGGATTTGGGCTGTGGCATGGGTGCGACGGCTTCGTATTTGTACCAAAACTACGGCATTAAAGCCATAGGCATTGACCCTTCTTCTAAGCTTTTAGGCATGGCAAAGGCAAAAAATCCTTCTGCGACGTTTGTTTTATGTTCAGGTGAGTCACTGCCGTTTGAAAATGAGCACTTTGAATGTGTCATCGCTGAGTGCACCTTGTCCTTAATGAATGATTTACATGTAAGCCTCAAAGAGGTGCATAGAGTGTTAGAAAAAGGGGGTTGGTTTGTCATTACCGATGTCTATGCCAAAAATCCTGAAGCGCTCAAACCGATGGAAAATTTTTCACTCAATTCGTGTATGAGAGGCTTGCACCATCTGCCACTTTTGCAACATGAGCTTGAAATGATGGGATTTGAGGTGATGCTTTTGGAGGAGTGTAGCCAACTGCTCAAAGAGCTTATGGTGAAAATCATTTTTTCACACGGCTCAATGAGTGCATTTTGGAGTAAGACGATTGAAGGGAGTGCCCCTCAAGCGTGCTGTGCGTTTGAAGAAAATCTAAAAGCATGTAAACCAGGCTACTTTATGATGATTTTAAAAAAAGGAGAAAGCCATGGATGATTTATCGTTACGTTTATTTAAACTCTCAAGTGAAGGTTTTTGCTGTGCGCAAATCATGTACAAACTTGCCCTTGAAGATGAGGGAAGTGACAATCCTGACTTGATTCGCTCTGCCCAAGGACTCTGTCGAGGGATTGCCGATACGCAAAAAACCTGTGGGGTGCTTACGGGGGCTATTGGCGTGTTAGGACTTTATGGAGCAAAAGGTGGCGAAAGTGAAGCGGCACAAGAGAATTTTACGCAGATGATCAAAGCGTTTCATGCATGGTTTAAAGCTGAATTTAACACAACCAAATGTGTCACGCTCATTGGGGAGAGAGATTTTGCTAGTGGGGATCAGAGTTTTAAGCCGATTTGCGCCGAAATCATCAAAAAAGCGTATGTCAAAGTCTATGAGATTTTGCAAGAACACGGCTACGAGTACGGAAACAGAGCGTAATGATGACACGCCAGCCTTTCATGCACACCGATAGCCTGTGCCCTATTTGCCTACGCAAACTAGAGGCTACCATCTTTGAAGAGGGCACATCGTCGTACCTGTACAAAGCGTGTCCAGAGCATGGTGAGTTTAAGAGCGTGGTGAGTTTAAGAGCGTGGTGTGGCGAGGAAGTACGCCCATGCGTGAGTGGATTCGCACCAAGGAGCGAGCCACCATCAAAAACCCTATCACCTCTGTGGAAAAAGGGTGTCCGTTTGATTGTGGGTTGTGTGCGGCGCACCGACAACACACCTGTACCGCACTCATTGAAGTCACGTCTCGTTGTAACCTAAGCTGTCGTTTCTGTTTTGCCGATGCGATGGAAAGCCCCATCAAAGACCCAAGTTTAGCGCAACTGCGTTTTCAGTTTGAGAGCATTTTAAAGGTTTCGGGTCAGTGCAATATCCAACTCTCAGGCGGTGAGCCAACGGTAAGGGATGATTTAGCCGACATTATTCGTATAGGCGTAGAGTTAGGCTTTCCTTTTATTCAAG
>RZZX01000216.1 GCA_009929715.1 Bacteroidia bacterium | reverse complement strand
GGAATACGCGTATCCAGATGTCTATACGTATTATCGAATCGAACGAAAAGCATCTGGCCTATACTTCCACCGAAAAATATGATTTGTTATTACGCACAAATCCTGTTCTTACCAAATTAAAAGAAGAGTTCAATCTTATTCTGGATTAGTAAATCAGATATATAATAAGGGCTGCATCCGTTAAAGATGCAGCCCTTATTCTTATAATTTACGTAACCAAACGTTACGGAAGCTGATTGGTTCGCTGGGGTCACCATGTGATTGAAGTATGATCGGACCGGCACCGTGTTTTTTTACCTGTGGAAATCCGATGTATTCGGTAGTACCCAAAATGGTGGTGTTGTTTTGAAGAACAATTCCATTCTGAATTACGGTTACACGTGGTGGTACACGATAGGTACCATCTTCTTTAAAAATGGGAGCAGAATAGATTATATCATACACATTCCACTCTCCCGGTTTACGCATAGCATTTGCCAAAGGAGGAGTCTGCTTGTAAATACTACCTGTTTGTCCGTTTACGTAGGTCTTATTATCGTAGCAGTCTAATACCTGTATTTCGTACATACCCTGCAAAAAGATACCGCTGTTGCCTCGTCCCTGACTCTTCCCAGTGATATTTGCCGGAATCTGCCACTCGATATGAAGCTGAAAGTCGTTAAATTCCTCTTTAGTCTGGATATCGCCAGCTTTTTTGTTTACAGTAAATGCACCGTTGTTTACAATCCATTCAGCAGGTCCGCCTGTTCTTGTGCTTTTCCAGGCAGAAAGGTCTTTGCCGTCAAAAAGGACAATAGCATCCGATGGTGCTGTTAAAAATGCATTGGGAGTTGTTGTTCCGGGGGTAACCACTGCAGGTTGTGGAGTCCAGTACTCAGACATGCCCGGTGTCATCTTTTCTTGTTTTGGAAACTCTTCTTGAGCCTGAAGACTAACACAGGCAGTACACGCCAGTGTTGCCAATACCGCTTTCACGGGAATCATTCTTTTAATCATGGTCTATTAAATTTAAGTTCTTTCGAATTTATTTGACGGCAAATTTACATATTATTTTATTAACGAACTGTTATATCAGCCGGAAAAGTAATATTGAGTTTAAAACTTTTCCGGCTTATATTCTATCTTTGTTTATTAAGAATTGTGCGCAAACAAACGTTTTTCTGCTAATTCTTCAAATTTGGTGCCTTTTCGTCCGTAGTTGCAATAGGGGTGAATGCTGATTCCTCCTCGTGGTGTAAAGATCCCGGTAACTTCAATATACTTGGGGTCCATAAGTTTTATAAGATCTTTCATGATAATGTTAACACAATCTTCGTGAAAATCGCCGTGATTACGGAAACTGAAAAGATATAACTTCAGACTTTTACTTTCAACCATTTTTATATCGGGAATATAATCGATGTAGATCGTGGCAAAGTCGGGCTGACCGGTTATAGGGCACAGGCTGGTGAATTCAGGGCAATTAAAGCGTACCCAGTAATCATTGTCCGGGTGTTTGTTGGTAAATGCTTCCAGCACTTCGGGAGCATAATCGCTTTTATATACAGTTTTGTTTCCTAACAGGCTTAATTCTTTTTCGTCCATGTCTTCTTGTATTAATTGGTTTGAAGTCTTGTTTACTCAGTTTGCAAAAGTAAGAACTATCTTTGGTCTGGCAATGGAACGATAATCTGGATTGAAGACACAGTTCTCACATATTTTTACCTGTCCTTTAGGGGATGGATTTCTTTTTTGCGTCTACTATGTATTGGTAAGTAGATTTATTGAATAATTTAACATCATGAAGAAGACATTTCTTTTACTCTCATTAACCTTGTCTATGGCTATTTCTGCAAAAAATCAGACCGTGGAAATGGTTAAAAGACTTCCGGGTGCTTCGTACAATTCGCATTATGTAAGTAACCGATCCCCGTTGCAACCACAACAGTTTATAAAACTTCCTGTAGGAAGCATTCAGCCCGAAGGATGGTTGCTTAAGCAGCTAGAACTTCAGAAAGATGGTTTGAACGGGCATTTAGGAGAAATCAGCGCCTGGCTCCAGAAGGATGACAATGCCTGGCTTAAAACCGGTGGGAAGTGGGGCTGGGAAGAGGTTCCTTATTGGCTGCGTGGCTATGGTAATCTTACTTACCTGATGAAGGATGAAGCAATGTTGAAAGAGACAAAATTCTGGATTGAAGGCATTTTGAAAAGTCAACGTGAAGACGGAAACTTTGGTCCTTTGGTATTAAACAATGG
>RZZX01000215.1 GCA_009929715.1 Bacteroidia bacterium | reverse complement strand
CCTTATCTTTGCACTGTGTTTTTCATGGTATTAGATTTAAGGTTAGCAATGAAGATTGGTTGTCGGGATGACAACCTTTTCTTTTTTTATACAGATTTATACAGAATCCACCATCTTTTTCTCCTTTTTAATCGAACGTTTAAAGGATATCGCAAAATAATATTACTTTTGTAGATACATTTTAGAATTTAAACGATAAAGTTGTGGAAAAAAAAATCAAATTACGTGTTCAGGGATTAACTAACAGTCAGGTTCAATCAGGAGCTTATGCATTAATACTAGCAGAAGAAGATGGCAATCGCCGTATTCCTGTGATTGTAGGAACTCCCGAAGCCCAATCGATTGCTATAGCTCTCGAGTATATTACTCCCCCCCGTCCATTAACGCACGATTTATTTGTAAGTTTTGCTACTGCTTTTGATATAAAACTGAAAGAAGTTTATATATATAAATTTGAAGAAGGCATTTTCTATTCAGAGTTACTGTTTACAGACGGTAAACGAGAGGTTCCGGTAGATTCTCGTACATCGGATGCAATAGCCATCGCTTTACGAGCTAAATGTGATATTTATGTATCTGAATCGATCATGATTGAAGCCGGAGTTGTACTGGATGAAGATGTAGAAGATAATGCTGATGAAGATTTTGAAGACGACGACGATGACCTGATGGCTATGGATCCGGATGAGATAAAGGATGATGAAGCCCTGAAAAGATGGTTGGGATTAATTGATGACGAAGAATTAAACAAACGTCTTGAAGAGGCAGTGCAGGATGAAAATTACGAGCATGCCAAAATGTATCAGGATGAGATACGTCGCCGTAAAAAGGATAAGGAAGAAACCGAATAAACAAAACATGTATGGTCGCATCAACCGGCGGATTTGGAATTGAATCGCTCCTGCGAGGTGTAGTAGGCATTATAACAGTGCTTGCAGTTTCATATTTAATGAGCTCAAACCGTAAAAAAATTGACTGGAAACTGGTGGGAAGCGGACTCCTGATTCAGTTTGTCCTGGCTTTATCCGTTCTTTATGTACCTTTTGTAGGTACACTCTTCGAGCTCCTTGGCAAAGCATTTATCAAGTTGATGGACTTTACGCAAGCCGGTGTTGGTTTTCTTTTAGGCCCGTATGCGACAAAAAGTAATGGATTTATCTTCCTTATACATTCGATGCCGGTTATCATTTTCTTTACAGCCATCGTTTCTTTATTTTATCATTGGGGAATTATCCAACGTGTTGTTGGAGCATTCTCCTGGGTACTCAGAAAATTTATGAATGTATCCGGTGCCGAAGGGCTGGTTGTTTCGGGTAATATTTTTATGGGAATGACCGAGTCGCCTGTATTGATCAAGAATTATCTGCCCTCAATGAATCGTTCCGAGATATTTCTGGTAATGGTTGCAGGGATGGGTACGATAGCCGGTTCGGTGATGGCAACCTATATCGGGATGCTTTCTGGAGGAGATCCGGCTGCTCGTTTGCTTTTTGCCAAACATTTACTGTCGGCTTCGGTGATGGCTGCCCCCGGCTCTATTGTAATTGCCAAGATGTTATGTCCGCAAACCGAGCCAGTTACCGAACAGGAGGTGAAGGTTTCTTTAGAGAATCAACATCACAATATATTGGAAGCATTGGCCTCGGGTACTTCGGTTGGAATAAAATTGGTAGTAAACATTGCGGCGATGCTGTTGGTGTTTATTTCTATGGTTGCACTTCTGAATTATGTATCAGAAGGACTTATAGGGAAATACACCGGACTAAATGATTGGGTGGTATCCGTTACCGATGGCAAGCAGCAGGGTTTCACATTTCAATTTATCTTAGGAATAATCCTCTCTCCATTTATGTGGTTGATTGGTGTGCCTTTTGATGATATGATGCTGGTAGGTTCCTTATTGGGGCAGAAAACAATTCTGAATGAATTTGTCGCCTATTTTCAGTTGCAGCAATGGAAAGATGCCGGGTTATTTGTATATGAAAAGTCTATAATCATGTCGACCTACATCCTTTGCGGATTTGCTAATATATCATCCATCGGTATACTTTTAGGAGGACTAGGAGTTCTTACTCCCAATAAACAAAATTTGATAAGCAAACTAGGAATTCCAACCATGATCGGCGGAGCTTTGGTTTCCATTATGTCGGCAACCATGGTAGGAATGATTTTAGGATAAAAGAGATTTATGCAAATATTTTATACGCCGGACATAGCTGTAAATACAGAGTTGCCGGATGA
>RZZX01000214.1 GCA_009929715.1 Bacteroidia bacterium | reverse complement strand
GCGAGCGAGGCTCAGGTCGGGCTGGTGTCTCTGACCACACAGAGCTTTTCGGGAACCAAAACGCTTTTGGGCGACTGGAAGGTTATCGGCACACAGAGCTGGCTTGGAGACCCCGCCGAAACGAGCGCAAGCTCAAAGTATGACCATATTTTCCGCAAAGGCTCAGGAACGGCTCTACTTGACTATTCAAGTGGTTTAAAATCGAGCGGTGCATGGATAGGTCTTTACGAATGGGAGACGGCCACGGCGGCACAGAATGATTCCTACGTGACGCCAGAAGCGGATGCGACGGTGAACAAGGGAAGCTGGCTTTCTCGGATTGTGCATAGTGCTTCAAGCATGGATTTTTTCCAGAAAGCTGGGCTCTTTAAGTTTGGCGGCGATATACTCCCCATAGGCGCCAACAGGACTTTGGGCGATGCTAACAGTCATTGGAGCGAAGTCTTCGCCGATACCTTGAGGGGTGAGCTGGATATAGGTCTTCTTGACCGAGGCGCAGGCACCGGAAAATATATTGTCTGGAAGGAGGGCGAAGGCGCCACTCCCGGGAAGTTTGAGACTACGGATGACTTAGATGTTGGTTTTGACAGGCCAACAGCAGATAATGTTTTTCTAAGGTCAACACCTGCCGGAGCTGGTTATGTTGCAGTCTGGGAACAGATTCCAGATTGGTTAGCTAAAACAGACGGTGGATGGATAAAAGGCCCATTATCTACAAACACTTTTGAAAGCAAAGGGCTTTATTACGGTATCGACCATTTAACCTACAGCGATGATTATATGGAGCTCAACACCAGAATCCCCGCAACAGCGCAGGGCGACGGTGTTATTTCGTATGTTGTCAAAGTAGACGGCTTTTACACTCAAAACCCAGACATTACTATCCAGTTTGACGTATTTATCAAAACTGATAGCTCTGGCCTGAAAAGCCTAAAGTACACGAACCACGGCTACAAGGCACCTGATAAAATCAGATACAATGTGGTTAGTGGTGAGATTGTCTTGTTCTTCAACTTTCCCGACGACGAAACAGATGAGAAGTTTCTGCGGTTTAGCCTCCTTGCTCCGGTTGTTCAAAAGAACGGTGGCGGCACTTTGGGCAACTCTGACTTTGACAAAAGCGGATGGTCTGACTTTCCGAACTATCTAAGGAGCGGCCAGTGGGAGAAGGCTGGGAAAGCCTCCGATTCTGGCTACACAGGATGGACAGAAGCCCCAGAGATTATTATAACAACTCCTCCCGCACCGCACGAACATACTTTTGTCACAAACGCCCTGCAAGCGCAGCGGCTTGCCACTGGCAGACTTCTGGGTATCGGGGGTGCCGTTGCCGCCCCTGCGCAGGAGTTTAACGGCGAGAACGACCTGATTCTGAATGTTACCCATATAAACGCTGATTATCTGGCTGGTATGGTGCCGATTGAAGCCTTGCCCGTTGGAGCAACAAAAGATGAGGTTGCGGCCGGAAACCACACGCACACGACCTTTGCGAATGACATCACCATTACCACCCTGAACGGTAGCCTTGGGGCTAATGAATACGATTTAATCGGCGCAGATGATAATGGAAAGCTCAAGAGGTTGGCAAACGAGTATGTGCGTCCTCGCAAGGTGGTTTTTCTCAAAGAAGCCGACACGGGGGATTCTACGGGCAATGCGAAGGTTTTACCACACAAAGCTGGCACGGATACAACGTATCTTATTGATATACAATCAGTTAATAAAACGTTGTATGTGAAGCTCCCTGAATATACCAATTACAAGAGCGGTGATACGCTTGAGTTTGTAATGCTAACAAGCAATAATGATTACTCTATTACAAAACTGGACATCCGCAAGAATGCAAGTCAAGCTGAGATGTACCAAACTAGCAGCGATTATCCGCTTGCTAATGCAGAGGTAACAACTGGCGTTGTCGTTAAAATCCATATTATAGCTGATGGTAGTCCGACTGCACATAAAGCCATCGTTACCAGACATTCAATAATTTAACCAACAGTAAAAGAAAGGAAAATTTAACCATGAGTAGAAGAATTTTAGATGATCGAGTTGAGCTGGAAGACTTTGTCTTCTCTGAATTAGGTACAGGTAACATTGAATCAAATTCATTTACTTTGCTGGCCGATGACTATAATAGTCAATGCCTAAACCCTGGGTATGGGGCTAACTACACACTAGCAGTTGTAGGTATTAACCAGCAGACAGGTAATACCGAAATGGTAGCTTACATACCCGGGGGAGGGACA
>RZZX01000213.1 GCA_009929715.1 Bacteroidia bacterium | reverse complement strand
CCCAGTAAAACAATAAGCGTATTCATCAAAAGCGCTCATCGTCAAACGGATTTTCCATCGGACCTTCTAGTCCGTCGAAGCCTTCTTTATCTAACTCGTCGATGTCGAATTCTGAATCTCCGTAGAAATCTTCTCCTAAATCCTGTGTTCCACCTGCTTTAGGTGTAAAATCATCAAAAGACATAATCTGTACCGGAGGATTACCAAGAGATATCGAGCATTCCGGTTTGTCCATATCTTTTCCCGGGATAATTTCCCTTAACTCCATGAAGAAGGCTCTTTCGGTCATATAATCGAATACGTAGAGGAGTTTCTGATGTTCGTCTTCGAGTAACTCTTCTAAGCGTGTATCTTCCATTATATAGTTGTCTTCTTCCGAAGCTGTATCCATTTCAACCAGCGTAATTTCTGTTTTTTTGCTCCAGTCGTCTTCACAAATAAAGAATGAACACATCTGATCTTTTGTGTATCCGACAGAATCCAGAATGGCATTGTGCAAATCAAGAAAAGTCGCTTCCGAATCTATCTTAATTTCACGTTTGAAGTCATCAACTTCGTCTGACAGGATAAGAAATCTGAATAACATAATTGTAGTTGTTTTTTGTTGGTTCAAAAGTAGTAAAAAATATTAAATCCCTCTATATATGACATAAAAAAAGCTGCCTCCCATAGGGAGACAGCTTTCGTTTTTTATATAACTGCTCCGGTTAATCCATTGAACCTCTAACAATTCCTCTACTCGAAGATTTTATGAATCCTAGAATTAAATCACGCTCAATGCTCGGTTCATATTCGCTTTCAATGCAATTGATAGCATCACTGTTGTTCAACCCACGGGTATATAATGTACGGTATATATCCTGAATCAGAAACACCTGATCGTTTGTGTATCCACGACGGCGAAGACCAACAATATTAATACCACAATAGGCGATAGGATCCCTGCCTATCAGTGTATAAGGAGGGATATCTTTTCCAACGCGAGATCCACCCTGAATCATAACATGTTTAGAAATACGGGTAAACTGGTGTACCAATGTACCTCCGCTCACAATAGCAAAATCGTCTATCTCTACCTCTCCGGCTATCTGGGTTGCATTACCGATAATAATATGATCTTTTAGAATACAGTCGTGCGCCACGTGCGCATATGCCATGATGAGGCAGTCGTTCCCAACAACAGTCTTACCTTTAGCTTTGGTTCCCCTGTTAATTGTTACGCATTCGCGTATAGTTGTATTGTTGCCAATCTCAGCCGTAGTAATTTCACCGGCAAATTTAAGGTCTTGGGGAATACCCGAAATGACTGCTCCTGGAAATATTTTGCAATTTGAACCGATGCGAGCTCCGTCCAAAATAACTGCATGTGAGAAGATATGACAGTTATCCCCGATTACAACATCTTTCTCAATCACTGCAAACGGATCTATTGTAACGTTCTCTCCAATCTTTGCTTCAGGATGAACACTAGCTAATGGGTGTTGATTCATTATCTTCGTAATTTATTTATTCTTAATGATTTGTGCCATAAATTCGGCTTCACAAACTACCTTTTCGTCTACAAATGCCAATCCTTTCATTAAAGCGCATCCGCGTCTGATCTCTGACATAAACTCGAGTCGGAAAATCAGAGTATCGCCAGGTACAACCTTTTGACGGAATTTTACGTTATCTATTTTAAGAAAATAAGTGGAGTAGCGATGAGGTTCCTCTACGGAATTAAGTACTAACAGACCACCGGTCTGCGCCATTGCTTCAATCTGTAATACGCCTGGCATAACTGGCTCTTCGGGGAAGTGACCTTGGAAGAATGGTTCGTTTACGGAAACATTTTTAACGCCGACAATATGATTGGAGCCAATCTCTATGATTTTGTCAACCATAAGGAATGGATAACGGTGTGGCAGCAGTTGCTTAATACGGTTGATATCCATAATGGGAGTGCAACCAGGCTTGTAGACAGGAGCTTGTACCTCGTTCAGCTTAATATCTTTGCGAATCATACGAGCCAATTGGTTGTTGATCTTATGACCCGGACGAGTGGCAATGATGTGACCTTTGATTGGCTTACCAATCAGCGCCAGGTCTCCCATGATGTCAAGTATTTTGTGACGGGCAGGCTCATTATCAAATACCAATGGTTTGTTGTTTACATAACCAAGTTCATCGATGTGCTTGTGTGGAATTCCAACAGCATCAGCCAGTTTGTCTAATGAATCCTGTGTCGTTTTTTGATCATATATAACAATTGCATT
>RZZX01000212.1 GCA_009929715.1 Bacteroidia bacterium | reverse complement strand
AAGTGAATTTCTTGAGATGACAAAAACCTGAGCAACTTATTGTTGCTCAGGTGATTATAAATAATACTAATTAAATCCTTGCGGAATTAAGGATTAATATTATTTAGAATAATATTACATTTATACTACAAATGCTATTAAACATATCTACTCTTCAATAAAGGCTGATAAAAGAAAAGTCCCATGCAAGTAGCACAGGACTTTAAAGCCTCTTCCAGGGTATATTAAACCCTGAAAACAGTCATATTCAAAAAGAGTTTAAGCAATTACTCTTATTAAAAAAAATTAACCTAAAAAGAATGATTAATCTTCCATTAATTTCCGATAGCGTACCCGTTTAGGTTCTTCATTGCCCATCCGTTTCATTTTGTTCTCTTCATATTCAGAATACGAACCTTCAAAATAGAATACATTCGAATCACCTTCGAAAGCAAGAATGTGCGTACAGATACGATCGAGGAACCAGCGGTCGTGCGAAATAACCACTGCACAGCCGGCAAACTCATCCAAGCCCTCCTCAAGTGCACGAAGCGTATTCACATCAATATCATTGGTTGGCTCATCAAGCAAAAGAACGTTGCCCTCCTCTTTCAAAGCCATTGCCAAGTGCAAACGATTACGTTCACCACCCGAAAGGACACCGCACAACTTCTCTTGATCACCGCCAGAAAAGTTGAAACGCGACAGATAAGCGCGCGCATTAATATCACGTCCACCCATACGGATTAATTCATTTCCACCAGAAATCACCTGATAAACACTCTTATTAGCCTCGATGTCTTTGTGTTGCTGATCGACATAAGCCACCTTAACCGTCTCGCCAACCTCAAATTCGCCTTTATCGACCGTCTCTAAGCCCATGATCAAGCGGAAAAGAGTTGTTTTACCAGCGCCATTCGGGCCGATAACACCCACAATACCGTTAGGCGGAAGAACGAAATTCAAGTCATCGAACAGTAATTTATCACCATAAGCCTTTGCTACATGCTTAGCCTCAATCACCTTGTTACCCAAACGCGGACCATTCGGAATAAAGATTTCGAGCTTTTCCTCTTTCTCCTTCACATCCTCATTCAGCAACTTATCATAAGAGTTCAAACGTGCTTTACCTTTAGCTTGGCGAGCCTTCGGGGCCATACGCACCCACTCCAACTCACGTTCCAATGTTTTACGACGTTTGCTGACAGTTTTTTCCTCCATCTCCATACGCTTAGTCTTCTGCTCCAACCAAGACGAATAGTTGCCTTTCCAAGGAATACCTTCGCCACGATCGAGTTCAAGAATCCATCCAGCCACATGATCAAGGAAGTAACGGTCATGCGTTACAGCGATTACCGTTCCCTCATACTGTTGCAAGTGCTGCTCCAACCAGTCGATAGACTCCGCATCCAAGTGATTCGTTGGCTCATCGAGCAACAAGATATCGGGTTTTTGAAGCAACAGTCGGCAAAGAGCCACGCGGCGACGTTCCCCCCCAGACAACTGTTCCACTAGCTGATCTTCAGGCGGACAACGCAAAGCATCCATGGCACGGTCCAACTTACTGTCGAGGTTCCAAGCATCCGTTGCATCAATGATATCTTGCAATTCACCTTGTCGAGCAAAAAGAAGATCCATTTTATCTTGGTCTTCATAATACTCCGGCAAACCAAACTTTTGATTGATCTCCTCATATTCGGTCAATGCATCCACGATAGGTTGCACCCCTTCCATCACCACCTCCTTCACTGTTTTGGTATTATCCAGATGCGGTTCCTGAGCCAGATAACCTACGGAATATCCTGGCGAGAAGACCACTTCCCCCTGATAAGACTTTTCCAGTCCGGCGATAATTTTGAGCAGGGTCGATTTACCCGATCCATTCAAACCGATAATACCGATTTTAGCTCCATAAAAGAAAGATAGATAGATATCTTTCAACACATTTTTATTCGGTTGGAAAGCTTTGCTCACCCCCACCATTGAGAAAATTATTTTTTTATCGTCAGCCATATATATGAATAATGTATATTGTTGATAACGGTACAAAGATAAAAAAAAGTTTTGAAATGTTTTGGAGTTTTAAAAATAAGTTCTACCTTTGCACCCGCAATCAGGAAATAACTGATCAGCACAAAGGATTAATTCGCTAGCTCAGCAGGTAGAGCACAACACTTTTAATGTTGGGGTCCTGGGTTCGAGCCCCAGGCGGATCACAAAAAGAAAACGCAAGAAGCTAATAAATTAGAGTCTTGCGTTTTTCTTTTTTTAGTGCTTTAAGCG
>RZZX01000211.1 GCA_009929715.1 Bacteroidia bacterium | reverse complement strand
AAAGCCACTCACGAAATGGACGACAAAACTAAAAACATTAAGCGTAAATTAAGGAGTATAACAAACAATGGCTAAAGAAAAGTATGTCATTCAGGCAGAGTTAGACACTAAAGGGGTTTTAAGTAGTGCTAGGGAAGCGCAAAGAGAAATTAATAATATCGGTCGTCTAGCTAAAGAAACGAACCGAAACGCTCAAATAACAGGTTCTGTTACTATGAAAGACAAAGGTATTAAAGAAACACAAAGAGCTTTAAACCTTGCTAAACAGAACGTAGATAATTTAACAAAGGCACTTGCAAATGCTAAGATGTCAGGTGCTACACAAAAACAAGTACAGGCATTAGAAAGCCAACTAGTTAAAGCACAAACGCAGGCGACTAGATTAAGCACAGAACTAGCTAAAGTAGGTTCACAAGGAATTAAAAGCGGAGGACTTTCAAGCGTAGTTGATAGCGTAAAAAGTGCAGGTGGTTCGCTATTAGGAACATTCTCAAAAGTTGGTAATGTTGTTAGTGGTATTTCAGCAGGCTTGTCACTTGTTACTGGTGGAATTTCAAAAGCTACTGATTTAGTTGGTGGTTTTGCTAACAACTTGATGAATACTTATGACCGTCAAATTCAAGCACAAAAGAGCTTGTCAGCTACTTTGTCAGACGGTGCAAATGGTTACAAACGTTTCAATTCATATATTGATTCAGGTAGTGAACTTTTAAAATCACAACGCAATGATTTGAACGAGCTAGGGTCTACCATTTCAGGTTATACTAGTCTAACAGGCGACCAAGCATTTAAAATCGTTAATTCAATCAATGCTGTGGGGGACAGTCTAGGGCTAACAATGGACACACAGAAGCAATTTTCTTATGGTTTGGCTCAAGCATTGGGTTCTGGTACGTTACACGCTCAAGACTTCAACCAAATCATGCAGTCAGCTTTAGGTGCTCAATTCCGTGACATGTTGATTCAAGCATACAACGAAATTAATCATACTAGCATAGGTATGGGAGAATTCAAGCAAGCCATGGAAGACGGTGCTATCGGTACAGATGTAATGAACCGTGCTTTGGACAAGTTCCAACAAAAAGGGAATGAACTAGTTTCGTCAGGCCCTAGCACTTGGGGGCAAATTCGTGAAATGATTACTAACGGTTTCAATACAAGTGCATTGGACGGTTTCCGTAAAGGCTTAGGAGATACAGGCGTTGACATGAGCAACTTAGGGAACAACGCTACAACAATGGCAAGTACTATCGGTAGCCAGTTAGGTCAAATGGCGGGTAAAGCAGTTGGTGCATTAACGCAAATCATTGACAAGAATCATGATGGTAAAGTGTCACAAGATGAAATGAAAAACGCAGTTAATGACGCAAAAAACGCAGTCAACAACTTCTTTAACAAAATCAATTTCACTTCTATTGGTAGTTTCTTAGGTAAAGTTGGTTCAGCTATTAGTTCGTTAAGAGATTTGTACAATTGGGCAAATAATGCTTATAGTGCCGTTCAAAGTGCATTGAGTCTTTCACGTAGCGTTGGGGGTAACACTGGTTTACTTGGTAAAGTGTTAGGCTTTAGAAGCAACAGTACATGGGGCGACGCTTTTAGTGATTTTCATTGGCTAACAAGTAATATTGACCCTCTTGGAATTAAAGAGCCCACTTCGCTAGCTCAAAAAATTCTAGGTTCAAGAAATGGACAGATACCATTGGACTTACAATTCTTTGCAGGTGGTAGGGAAGCAATCAGCAGAGCCGTGGACGCTGTCCAACCTTATGCACGAGCAACAAAAGGAACAACAGCAACACCAAGCATTGGAACACAAGACAACTCACAACAAGACATTAAAATCTATGTACAATCTAGTGCAGACGGTCGTAGAATTGCGAACGAAATTTATAACAAACTAGAAAGAAATGGGGTAAAACTAAACAAGCGTTGATTTATACTAAAAGTAAATTATACAATAACCCTAAGTGGATAAAAAAGGCACGTGAAGAAAAGAATAGGATAGGTCATTGCCAAAAATGTTGGAGTACAGAACATTTAATTTGCCACCACGTTATACCATTACAATGGCAAAATGACATGCTAGAAGTGAATGACTTTGACAAAGAAGTGATAAACGTACCTACCGAAGTTCTTTGCCATAAATGCCACCAAGGAATGGAACGAAGCGGAGATTTAATTGACTATGCTAGAATTATAGCGGAGGGCTTAATATAAGGAGATGTAAAAATGAGTTTAATTCAAGACTGGATAGGACAAGATAAAGAT
>RZZX01000210.1 GCA_009929715.1 Bacteroidia bacterium | reverse complement strand
CATAAAGAGTCTCATTAATTCCTGATAGGCTTCATCCAACTCGGGCAGTGTTTTTTCCTTTCGAAGTGAGATGTGACATTTTTTGCAGAAATCATGAAGCAGGTGCTCCGTCTTTTCGTCGCTCACCCTAATTTCTACCGGGTGCGCTTTATAGTTCGAATGGAGGATGTTGGCTAAGTCACTCAAGACCTGTTGGCTATTCTCACTTGGTTTAGAAAATGGTGTTGGAAAAATCGTGCCACTCTCTGTATCTAAGCAAAGTATCATTGTCGGAAAATAAGGCGCCTTATCGTTGCCCTCTTCTATAGGAGCCGGGCTATCGATTAGTCGGCATTGTAACGTACCATGAGCTGGCAGATTTTTGATCTTATGACTTAAAATATCATTAGTAAACGATGGTTTCAGATAAACCTCTTTAGCCAAAGCCGGCAGTTTAGTTGTGCCCAACACATAAGAGCCATCGGCATTCGGGATAACCAGTGGAACAGATTTGCCCCCTTTGTTGGTTGGATATCCGCCTTTCGGGTCGAATCCCATCTCCTCAAAGCAATTCTCCTCTTTAAGCCGTTTAATCAGGAAAGTAGCTGCCTGTAGCGCCTCTGTGATAAGGATGCCATCCTGCTCTTCGGTGATGTACCATTGCATTCTATGAGGTGTGAACCGTGTGAAATCCGGCCATCCGAATGGGCGTGGTACCTTAACCCCATGCTTGTCAGCATACGCTCGAACCGCCTGCTTGGTTTCAGGTTCTATCGTATCGGCATTCATGAAGTCACAATTGATACAATCGAAAGATTGCACAATCGATTGTGTGGCCAGAAAATCGACTTCAGACAAAGAGAGTGTGTTTAAGTAAGCAGAGAACCCTTTTTCTCCGATATAAAAGCCGAGTGAGTGGTGCTCCCCTGCGTTTCCCATGACAGAGCAATAACCCGTTTCGCCCGTCGAAAGGCGTACTGCGAAAATATCCGAATCGGTCAGTTCTTCCCAAGGTTTAGTGGCTCTAAACGCAAAAGCGGCTGTGAGCATTGAATCTGTTAATACCATTTTAGTGCTAATGATGAAGTTTGTAATAATGAATCATTTTTTTTATGTAAACAAAGATAGAGTTTTTTTTTGAGAAAAAGCTTTTGGGTTTACGTTATTTGAGGTTGTCCCGGTGGCGAATATTTAGCTCTTAGATAGGCTGTTTCAGCATATAGATCACCGTCCGTCCCGCACCATGGCGTTCGAGCACTCCTGCTTCGATAAACGTATTTAGCTCCTTCAGCGCCCGTTCTTTTTTATTTTCGGTGAGTCGGCAGTAGACTTCGCGCGTGATAAACGGGTGATTTTTTAGAAATTCCTCCAACATTTTGCGGCACTCTTCCAAGGTATATTTGCTGGCTTCCGGTCGTGTTAAAGAGGTTTTGCGTTCCAGTTTCATTTGGCTTCGCACCTCCTTTTTAAACGTTTTATTCACTCGGAAATTGATGTTTTTCAAGTCGATGGAGTAGGCTCGTACCTCCTCTTTACTCATCACCTTAGGTCCTTCTAGCGAGAGAGAGAAATAACCGATGTCACCAAGACTCACATTCCAGCCGTTGGCCAATAACTCTTTCAGTTCACTTTGAAACGCATCCATGGCTCCCGCCAAGACGCTCTTGTTGAGGTGGCAAAACCGACTGACATGTTCTAGGAACTCCTCTTTTTCGATGGTTCCTTTGGCTACGACACGCGGATAAAGTGGCTGTTCTTCACCAGTTTGTTGGATATCCGCTCCAGGATAAAGGTCATAATAGAGACTCATAATTCTATTTGTTTTTTTTAGTTAGATAAAGTTATTCATGTGTTAACAAGGGCTACTGTTTTTCTTTGCAAGCGCTAAGGGCTCGGGTTACGATGGCTTAATCGTTAGCCTATAGGCATTCTTTCGTTAGCCTATAGGCAATGTTTCGTTAGCCTATAGCCGATGTTTCGTTAGCCTATAGGCTAACGATTAAGCAGTGGCTAACAAAAGTACTAAAGATCGCGAAGAAAAACAATAGGGATGGGGATAAATATGCTATCTCGATCTTTTTATGTACATTTGTGTGCTGATGCTTAGGGGTCTGATTGCTCTTAGATAGGATAGATCAGCTGTTGTTGATTCGGGAAATAGATAGAAAATTTATAAGGAAATAATTATATGGCAAAATCGAATAGTACGGAAATCGGGTTTGAAAAAGAAATATGGAAAGCGGCCGATTTGTTACGAGGCAATCTTGATGCTTCTGAATACAAATCGGTGGTATTAGGTCTCATCTTTTTGAA
>RZZX01000209.1 GCA_009929715.1 Bacteroidia bacterium | reverse complement strand
TCCTCGTCGAGGAGCCAGACAGTAAAAAGGCAATCTGCGGTCTATCTGCAGGTTGCCTTTTTTGTTTTGGAATTGGGGCATCCCGGCCCGGCAAGCGATTGGCAAGCATTCGCGAGCGGTTGCAAAGGCAGGCTGAGACTGCGTCAGCCGGGAGTTGGTCGGGATTTGAGTGCAAACATGTTGGAAGTCAATTATCAAGTTACTTGGTCCTGAATTACTTCCGTGGCGTGTCTACCTTAAATGGAATTATGCTCCTTAATTTTCCATATAGCCATGGGGTGATGTCGTACTCTTTCCAGGATAGCGTCGTCATTGAATAATAGTTCCGGCCTATATTCTTTCGCTGTAAATAATCGGATAAATTCACGTTCTCTGTTTGTCAAAATCATTAATTCTGATATGAAGGATCGAACAGTCTTTTGAATTTTTTCCAGCATCACCACCTCTCCATTTTGTATAACAGGGAGAAGATCTGTCTTTATCTGATGATGGGTGATACGGTCCAGATGGTCTAAGGATAATTCTTCATTAATTTCTTTCTGTGAAATTGCACGATAGAATACAACGGCTTTGCGGAGCATATCCCGTTCGTTCTTTTCCTGAAAAAACCCGGCCTTGATAATGTTGTAAACATCGTAGAGGTCTCTTGGTGCGGTACGGCTTAGGAGAGCGTTTATCTTTCCTGCAAAGATTTCACGAACGGAAAGAGAATTCACACTAAAACCGGGAATAATAGTTCTCGCAATTATTGGTCGTATCTCAATATCGAAAATATGTGCGCGGAGAGAATAGTTTATTTCTATTTTTATGTTGTCACTCGATCCGCTGAGTGTTCTGTAGGCAAAGACAAACGAGTCAAGACTATGGCGTGATTTACTTCTGGGAGTAAGAGTATAGTTTTCAGTCGACAGGTATTTCTTGATATCCTCCGTTATCATTTCCCGTCTTTTCATCATTTCTTCTCTTGAATCATTTACCGCATAATCCAAGTCAATATCTACCGATAGCCTCGGCAAGTCAAATATTGTGAGGTTGATCGCGGTTCCGCCTTTAAGGGCCAGAATTGTTCGTGTCATTATGTTTGAATTGATAAATTTCAGGATATCTGCCAGGCGGAGTACTTTTTCCAGTGTATTGGCAACAAAATTCAGTTCTGAGGCTCTTTCGTCCAAATCCTTCTTCGTGTAGTTAAACATTTTCATCTCCGCCTTCGTCAATGACTCTTAACAAATCGGACGGAACGCAAAGTCCCCATTCACTGCTATAAGATCCGGACTTGTCTTCTTTGAGTTCCGGATACAAATATCGTTTGCTTTGCCCAATGTTTTTTCGGCATTTCTCAAAAAACTCAGAGCTTAATTTAATTTCTTCCCGGTAATGAGAGAGGATATATCCGGTTTTTTGATAAAGGAACTGATTTTTGTACTCCGGAAGATAATCAAGCAGCTTAACTTCATCCACAAAAGTAACCATAAGGAGACAGCGCAACAATTCCTCAAGTCCGCCAATCTTGGTAAAATCCTTTATGCTGTCCAAAATAGTTCGTTCCAGGTCTGTTATACGTACACGGGGCGTTGGAGAGACAATTCCGGAATTGATGTTCTGATGCACGTAAACATAAGCAGTACCATTGAATTCAAAGTTGTTAAAACGGGCTGGAGAGGATACGTATAGCTTCGTAGAGACCTGATTCGCCATGCCATAATAAGTAAAGGCTGAATGGTGTGAAACGTATGAATGCTCATTGATACAGGAAGCTATCTCAAACGATGTAGCGGCAGCTGCCATTGTTTCGGGGTTTATAGCAGCGTAGAGATTTTTTTTCACGGATACGATCAAACCCTTAGATTTATAGCGAAGCAAAAAAGAATCGGCAGTTTTTTTATTCCCTGTCAGTTTAACAACGTCGTTGTATGAAAAACAACCGGCCCGAAGCAGTTTCAGAAATAACTCCATTACGACACCCCACCTTCGGTTTAATTATAACATGCAAACCTTTATATATAAGGTGTTATAAACAAAAATTAAACCAATCTCACTTGTCGCAATTTTTGCGACAACTTGAATCTCGGGGTCTTCTTTGCCCGGCTGTTCATTTTTACCAGCCTGTTCAGTTGATGCGGCGAGGGTGTTCAGTTTGGAGCGGTCAGGGTATTCAATCTAAAACGTTCGAAGTGTTAATTTTGAGCGGAATATGCACAATAGCCCGGCAGTGCCAAATTATCCACATTTTGTCAATTGTGTAGGTCTGCCCCCTATGGCTGTTCCAAATATTTTATGACCTACACATTCCA
>RZZX01000208.1 GCA_009929715.1 Bacteroidia bacterium | reverse complement strand
CAAAGGCATGTTGCAGTCAAAACTACCCGAGGAAAAGATGAAAGGGCGATGGAAATGCTCGGTTTATTCTGCGCTCAACGGCTTGTGCCAACAAAGTCAAAGAGGACGGTCGCACTGAAAGCCGTGCCGTTTATAATGTTTTGGCAATCAATAAGAATGGCCATAAGGAATTGATAGGTATGTAGTGTCAGAAAGTGTGAAGGAGCGAACTTTTGGTTAAGTGTCTTAACCGACCTGAAAGCAAGGGAAATGAAAGATATCCTGATTGCTTGTATTGACAACCTCACAGGTTTTGCTGAAACAATCAGCACTGTCTTTCCACAGGTAATCATTCAGAGTTGCATTGTTCATCAAATCCGGAACTCACTGAAGTACATTGCTTCCAAAGACCAAAAAGAGTTTATGAGCGACTTGAAAACGGCCTACCAAGCTCCTAACCGGGATTTAACGGAACTTCATCTTGATAAACAGGAAGAGAAATGGGGAAAGAAATACCCTGTTGTTTTGGAGTCATGAAGGCGAAACTGGGATAAACTGAGCGCTTATTTTGATTATGATGAGCATATCAGGCGATTGATTTACACAGCAAACACCGTTGAAGGCTTTCATCGCCAAGTACGAAAAGTGACCAAAAAAAAGGGTGTTTTCCCAAATGACATGGCCTTGATAAAGTTGATTTATCTAGCTGTTATGAACATTTTTAAAAAAAAAATGAACTCAACCCCTTCAAAATTGGGCATTAACAGCCGGGCAGTTGCGAATCAAGTTTGGCGAAAGAATGCCTCTGACAATATAGTTAGGGATTACTTTTTAATTTTTCAAACGCAAAGAAAAGGCGCTTCTCGGATATAAGCAAGGGTATATAAACGGCTAGTTCCTAGCCGCCCTTGCACACACCCGAAAACTGCCTTAAAAAACATTTGTAAATCTAAAAAGAAAAAATTATATTTGCAGAGATTTAAACGAAATAGAAACTGGACAGAGCTTGAATTACACTCCCGATCTATTTCATTTTAGTATTTTTGAACCATTGGAAACAGCAAAGGCACATCAAAAATTGATAATAAAGTGTTGTGATTTGCTTTCATTTTAGTATCTTTGAACCATTGGAAACAGCATACACAACTCTTTAGCGGCTCTTTCCTCTGTTGTGATTTGCTTTCATTTTAGTATCTTTGAACCATTGGAAACAGCGAGTGGGCGTTTCTTGCCGACTCCTTGAACGTTGTGATTTGCTTTCATTTTAGTATCTTTGAACCATTGGAAACAGCAATCGGCTTGCGATAGCGCAATTGCGGTGAGTTGTGATTTGCTTTCATTTTAGTATCTTTGAACCATTGGAAACAGCTAGATAGATACCGGCATCGTAAAAGCCCTGTTGTGATTTGCTTTCATTTTAGTATCTTTGAACCATTGGAAACAGCTGAGTTGACACCTACAGAGATTGATCAGCTGTTGTGATTTGCTTTCATTTTAGTATCTTTGAACCATTGGAAACAGCGAAGTATCCCGAGATGTCCTTCGTGCTATAGTTGTGATTTGCTTTCATTTTAGTATCTTTGAACCATTGGAAACAGCAACTGGTCTTTGTCATCAAGGGCTAACTGGTTGTGATTTGCTTTCATTTTAGTATCTTTGAACCATTGGAAACAGCATTATGAAAACCCTTACAACTAATCTAGGTGTTGTGATTTGCTTTCATTTTAGTATCTTTGAACCATTGGAAACAGCTAAAGCGATTGGAGAAAAAGAGAAGTAGTTGTTGTGATTTGCTTTCATTTTAGTATCTTTGAACCATTGGAAACAGCCCAAAAGACCGTTACAAAGGAAAAGAGGTTGTTGTGATTTGCTTTCATTTTAGTATCTTTGAACCATTGGAAACAGCTTTTGGCTGCATTAACAACGAACAGTTTAGTTGTGATTTGCTTTCATTTTAGTATCTTTGAACCATTGGAAACAGCAAATTAATATTCATTTTGCTACTCTGCATTGTTGTGATTTGCTTTCATTTTAGTATCTTTGAACCATTGGAAACAGCGAACGGTGTCCTTGAGCAATTGGAAGAATAGTTGTGATTTGCTTTCATTTTAGTATCTTTGAACCATTGGAAACAGCGAGTACGAAATTTTAGCCGCGGTTGATGTGGTTGTGATTTGCTTTCATTTTAGTATCTTTGAACCATTGGAAACAGCGAAAAAGGTATTCTCCGAATGGTAGATACAGTTGTGATTTGCTTTCATTTTAGTATCTTTGAACCATTGGAAACAGCCTACTTCCACCCGTCTACGATTCGGGGCATGTTGTGATTTGCTTTCATTTTA
>RZZX01000207.1 GCA_009929715.1 Bacteroidia bacterium | reverse complement strand
GAATTGTCGAAAGTATGGCATTGGCGTGGTGTTGGTTCCAACCATTGTTCCCCATGTGAACGTAAAAAGTATTGGTGAGATTATCCGTTTTGGTATGCGACACTCTCCTACGGTTCGAGGGGTGCATTTTCAGCCTGTGAGTTACTTTGGGCGCATTCCAGAGGTTCCCAAAGATGAGGATAGAATCACCTTGCCTGAAGTGATGGAACACCTTTGTGAACAGATGGAGGGCATGGTGGAGATGCAAAGTATGCAACCCCCAGGGTGTGAAAATGCGCTCTGTTCATTCAATGGCAATTACCTCATTGAAGAAGGTGTATTAAAGCCTGTGAGCAAACGCTCTTGCTGTTCGACAAAAGTAGAAAAAGCAGAAGA
The DNA here is from genome assembly GCA_009929715.1 of Bacteroidia bacterium. Classification (GTDB taxonomy): domain Bacteria; phylum Bacteroidota; class Bacteroidia; order Bacteroidales; family Bacteroidaceae; genus Bacteroides. Next base: position 1,955 of record RZZX01000207.1, on the reverse strand, counting down.
AGGAGCGAACAAAGCCAAAGCCTTTGTGGCTCGAAATTGGTCGTACCAAACACAGGTTAAAGAGGAGAAACTCTCCGACTGGGACAAAATCTTAAATGCCATTGCCAACAACACTTTTAGTCTCTCTGGCATGGCGTTTCAAGATGCGTGGAATGTCAATTTGGAGCGTATTCGGGATTGTTGTATTCACGTCTCCACGCCAGATGGAAGGCTGATTCCTTTTTGTATGTACAACATCACCAATCAAGAGGGGATGTCACTTTACCGAGATACAAAGAGGGCATGATGCGCATCACACCACTGGAAGACTGGATACTTGAACGCACGCACCTTGCGACTAAAAGCCAAGAGGCATTGAGAGCATATCAGCTTGAGAAGATACGCAAAACGCTTTACTATGCCAAAGAAAAAAGCCGATTTTACAACGAGCAGTTAAAAGAGACTGACCTAAACTCTATCACCTCACTGAGCGATTTTGAGCAGATTCCTTTTACAACGCCTTTGGATATTAAACGCCATGCCCATGACTTTTTGTGTGTTTCAGCGCATGAGGTAGAGCGCATTGTAACCCTCAACACTTCAGGCACCACAGGCGATGAAAAACGTCTTTTTTTTACCCATGAAGACTTAGAAGAGACCATCGACTTTTTTCAATACGGTATGAATTGTTTGGTGGAAAAAGGCGACAAGGTAATGGTGTTACTCCCAGGGTCTGCGTTTGGGAGCATCGGGGATTTGCTCAAAAAAGCCCTTTGGCGCTCAGGCATCGAGTGCGTGGTGCATGGTGTGTTGCAAGATGTTGAAAAGGTGGCGGCGTGCATTGAAGAACATCACATCACGTGCATTGTGGGCATTCCTATGCAAGTGCGCTACCTCAGCCTAATGAAGCCCGAACTCTTTAACACACACATTCAAAAAGTGCTGTTAAGTACGGACTATGTCCCCGATGCACTGGTTAAAACCCTCAGTCGCAACGGTACATGTAAGGTGTTCAACCACTACGGTATGACCGAGATGGGTTATGGCGGAGGTGTGGAGTGTGGATGTCTTAACGGCTATCACCTAAGAGAAAACCATCTTTACTTTGAAATTATCGACCCCGTAACGGGCAAACGTGTGAGCGATGGCGAGTACGGTGAGGTGGTTTTTACCACGCTGAATCGCCAAGCGATGCCTCTCATTCGCTACAAAACGGGTGATACGGCACGCTTTGTAACGAAGCCTTGTGGGTGTGGTACGTTTTTGCGCACGATGGAAAAAGTGCGTGGGCGCATGGAAAACAACGTCATCATCAACGCCCACGAGGTGAGCCTAAGAGACTTGGATGAAATCATCTTGGCTAATGATGCGGTGATGGATTACCGTGCGCACTGTGACGAGAAAAAGGCTTTACATGTAAAGCTTATTGTCTCCAAAACCGCAGAGATTCAAACGCTTCAAAAAGCACTTTACCAAGCGATGGATGCGCATTTTAAGGGTGTTTTTACCCTGAATATCGACGCTTTGGAAGATGATGGTTCATCTAAAATAACCAACAGTATGATCAAACGAAAAATAGACACAGGCAAAATGGAGATGAGGGTATGAAAACAATTATTGAGCATATTACAAAAAGTTTAAACGACCAACACGAAGTTGTGACCGCAACCATCGTGCAAAAAAGCGGTTCAGCCCCTAGAGAAGCGGGGACGAAGATGGTGATTCGCAAAAACGGAACGATTGAGGGAACGATAGGGGGAGGCTTGCTTGAAGCAATGATTATGCAATTAGCACCCGAGGTTTTCACTGCCAAACAGTGCCGTTTCCAAGACTTTGAGCTCTCGAACACTGATGCGGCGGCTGAGGGCATGGTGTGTGGTGGTGAGGTGAGGGTGTTGTTAGAATATCTGGATGCTTTGGATATTTCTCAACTCACTATTCAGCATAAAGCGCAAGAACTTAGCTCTTTAGAGACG
>RZZX01000090.1 GCA_009929715.1 Bacteroidia bacterium | reverse complement strand
GCCGATGGTACTGCGTAACTGTGGGAGAGTAGGTAGCCGCCGTTTTAAGACCCTTCGTCTGAGTAGAAATACTTCGACGAAGGGTCTTTTTTTTTAAAACCTTTTTCTTTAAATCTTTTTCTTCTTAACCGTTTTTTCCCTGACTTCGTCTTTTTCGCTCCTTTTCTCTTTTCTCTTACCCTCTTTTAACTAGGCTTTTTATCGCCTTCTATCTAGGTGCTCTCTATTGGCATTTTTATTTAGGCGACTCTCTGCTGGTGTTTTTGACCTAGTCTCTTTTAGCTAGGCAACTATCTAAGCCTCTTATCTAAGCGCTTCTTACTTGCTCTTTTTAGCCGACTCTTTCTTTGACGTTTTACCCTCTTTCCTTTGCTTTTTATCGCCTCTTTTTGATTTGTCGTATCTCTGTCGCTTGCTTTGTCTCTCGCATGGGCTCTTTTAAGCTCTCCTGAGGCTTTTTTGGCCACAAGGAGAACGGATGTTTGTGCTGAGCTTTCGAATGTGGCGATAGCTAGCTTAAAACGAGGTTTTTTTTATCTTGAAGTAGGGATGTTTCTTTTGCTATGTTACATAAATCGCCGTATGCCGAACGGCAGGTACGTGTGGAGAGGTCTGAAAACGAAAGTGGTCAGGAAAATGGATTAGGCTTGGGTACGATTCGATTATTGAGATGCGTTTGTTACAGTACTGAATTACTTCAGTAAGCGTCTGCTAAGGTAGCGTACCGGATACCAAACAGAAAGAAAGCCGACGGTCAGTACGGTCATGAAGACTAAAACGATATCGGTCCACTTTACACTAACTGGATAGGAATCGACTATAAAAGTGCTACTTCCTCCCCCTAGCGATATAAGCCCGTATCTCTCTTGAATGAAACAGAGCAACACACCGATAATAATACCCGAGATAGCGCCAAAGAAGGAGATTAAACGGCCTTCAAACAGAAAAATCCGCGTGATGAGTTGATCGTTTGCCCCTAAGTTGCGCAGGGTTACTACATTTTCTTTCTTATCGATTATGAGCATGGATAGAGAGCCAATCACATTGAAGCAAGCAATCATCAAGATAAAGGTCAGAAAGAGGTAAGAGATGAGTTTTTCTATTTCCATGATGCGAAAGACATCGGCCTGTTGTTCATACCGATCCTGTACCTTGAAATCGGGCCCTAAAACTTGTTCTATTTTACTTTGAACCGTTTTTGTGTGAGCTCCAGGTTTCAGTTTAAGTTCAATGGCAGAGACCTCGGTGGTGTAGTTTAGGAGCTCTCTTATAAAAGCGAGTGAAGTGAGGATATAGCGTCCATCGTACTGCTGTTGGTTGACGATGAAAACGACCCCGGGTGAGAACAGATAATCGCGTGAAAAGGAAGAAGCAGGATTGGCCATGTTGACTTTTGCCTCTCTCTTGGGCAGATAAATTTCCAGTGGGTCAACAAACTCCAGTCCGGTTCCCAATGTTGAGACCAGTTCTCCTCCCATGATTCCATAGTTGACAATAGAGTCATGAAGCAGAAACTTTCCAGTGCCATGTAAAATGCTGTCGATGGCTGTGAGTTGTTCGAAATTATCCTCCACCCCTTTAAGTACTACCATCGCTTGTCGGCCTTTATACTGTACCATGGCATTCTCTTCAAGCGTTTGAGTAGCAACTTCTATTTCTGGGAAGGCACAGATTTCACGTATTCGAGCATCTTGGCTGTCGAAGACCTTTCCTTGGCGTACGGTTATTTTGAGTGGTGGATCGAATGCTGTGAAGAAATCGGCTACCATCTCCTGAAATCCGTTGAACACAGAAAGGGTACATACCAGAGCCAAGGTAGCCAATGCTACACCGCAAACCGATATGCCCGAAATGATGTTAATGGCGTGATGCTTCTTTTTAGAAAAGAGGTAGCGCTTAGCGATATAGAACGGAACGTTCACTTCAGCAACGAGTCTATTTTTTCAATATAATCCAATGAGTCGTCTACAAAGAACTTCAGTTCCGGAATGATACGGAGTTGGTGGCGCACCCGTGTACCCAATTCATACCGAATTGATTTCATATTTTCGTTGATATTCTTAACAATTTCCTCACTCTTTTCTGAAGGGAAAACGCTTAAATAAACCCGAGCGATACTCATGTCGGGGCTGATGCGCGCAGCACTAACCGATACTAAGATACCTGGCATGGCTTTTGTCTGTAAAAGGAAAATGTCGCTCAGTTCTTTTTGCAACAAACGCCCTATTTTGTTTTGTCTCGTTGTTTCCATAATTAATTATTTATTATATACTCCCAGTTTAGGTGTAAAGGCACCTGTTGTTAGTTGCCTATTTTCTTTTTCTTATAATGGTTAGCCCATCTCTTAGCGGTAAGATAACCTTCTCTACCCGCTGGTCGGCAGCAACCAAATCGTTAAACTCTTTAATACCAATCGTCTGATGGTCGTTAGGATGTGGTGTCTCAAGTACATGTCCATCCCAAAGTGTATTATCGGCAATGATATACCCCCCATCCGATAGCTGGTTGAGTACCATTTCGTAATACGCGATATACTTTCGTTTATCTCCATCGATAAACGCTAAATCGAACGTCAGTCCCAGTTCCGGCACCTTTTCAAGGGCATCGCCGATGTAGAACTTAATTTTATCTGCGTAAGGCGATTTTTCGAGCCATGGACGAGTGAAATCCTCCTGCTCATCGTTGATTTCGAACGTATGTAGCATACCGCCCTCTGGTAGCCCTTCGGCCAAACAAAGGGCAGAATACCCACTATACGTTCCTATTTCTAAGATTTGAAGAGGTTGAATCATCTCGACAAACATTTTCAGCATACGCCCCTGTAAATGGCCCGACGCCATGCGTGGGCGCAACAACTTCACATGCGTATCCCGATAAAGCGCCTGAAGGTACTCATTCTCCTGATCGATGTGCGTCAGGATGTAGTCGTCGATTGTTTCAGCCTCTTTCATCTTGATGGATTAAAGGTAACGGTTCTTATTTGGTAAAACAGTCTCTTCAGAGTTTTTCAACACATCTCCTACGATGTTGATTTCGAGGAAAGAGGTTTGTGTACCCGCTTTACCACTACTCAAATAACCCACCATATCAGTTGGCAACAACCGGCCCTCTTTAACCAAGTGGCGCAGTGCGGCGAAATAATACTCCTGTCCGTTGGCCAATTCAGGCATATAAATGGCTTCAACGCCGTAAGAAAGAGCCAAGTGGCGCATTGTCTTCTCTTTGTAGCAGATAGCCAATACAGGATATTTACCACGGAAAGCAGCCAAGTTGCGAGCCGTACGTCCGCTGAAACTATCGGTGATGATGGCTCTAATTTTAAGTTTAGAAGTTGCTTTAACCGCCTGTTTAGCTAAGAAAGCAGTCACATCGTTGCTGTCATCCAAAGGAATACGGATGTCATTCTCTTCCAGTTTATCTTTTTCCGCTTGAGCAGCAATTTTAGTCATTGTTTTTACAGCATCAACCGGGTACTTGCCATAAGCCGTTTCGCCACTAAGCATCAAGGCATCTGTACGGTAATAGATCGCATTGGCGATATCTGTCACCTCAGCACGTGTTGGGCGTGGGTTATTGATCATGGTGTGAAGCATTTGGGTAGCCACAATCACCGGTTTTTTAGCCAAGATACATTTGCGGATAAGCATGCGTTGGATACCCGGGATGCGTTCTTGAGGCACCTCAATACCCAAGTCACCACGTGCCACCATTACACCGTCGGCTGCTTCAATAATCTCATCGATGTTATCGACTCCTTCTTGGTTTTCAATCTTCGCAATGATTCGAATGTCACTGTTGTGTGCATCCAAGATCTGGCGGATATCAAATACATCTTGTTGGTTACGAACAAACGAGTGAGCGATAAAATCGATATCTTTCTCGATAGCGTAAAGGATGTTGTTTTTATCTTTTTCAGTCAAAGAAGGCAAGTTGATTCGCACGCCCGGTACGTTGACACTCTTTCTACTTCCGAGTGTTGCCTCATTTTTCACCTCACAAAGAAGAAAATCGGCTGTCTTCTCAATCACCTCCAATTCAAGGTCGCCATCGTCGATAAGTACTTTGCCACCGATATTTAAATCGTTCACAAAATTAGGATATGAAACAGCGATACATTTGCGTGTAGTTTCCAACTCCGGGTTCCCTACGATTTTAACTTTTTCGCCAATCGTGTAGAGTATAGGTTCAGCGCTAGCTGTGGTACGAACTTCTGGTCCTTTGGTATCCATTAAGATAGCGATACGGTTAGACACTGTGCGTACGTTCGCAATTAGAGTTTCAAAACCTTCACGTCCGGCGTGTGCAGTATTCATGCGTACCACGTTCATACCGCCATCGTATAAGTTTTTAATAAAGTCCACATCACAACGTCTGTCAGAGATGGAGGCTACAATCTTAGTCTGTTTCAAATGCATATTCTTTTTACCAATTTTAATATATTACTTAGTTATATCCGATAACGCTTCCAAAGCCAGTTTATAAGAGTTCAGTCCGAAGCCGCAAATAACCCCCTTGCAGGCACAAGCTATCATGGAGCTATGCCGAAAGCTTTCTCGGCTGTGCACATTCGAGATGTGCACTTCGATGACCGGTGATGTGACCGATCGGATAGCATCTTGCAAGGCAATAGAGGTGTGAGTGTACGCACCGGCATTGAGTATGATACCGTCTACGTCGAATCCGACTTTCTGAATGCAATCAATTAGTTCTCCTTCGATGTTCGATTGATAATAATCGATCTCTACTTGCGGGTAAATCTGGCGTAGTTGGGCTAAATACTCTTCAAAAGAAACACTTCCGTAAATAGAAGGTTCACGCTTACCTAACATATTTATATTAGGGCCGTTAATTATTTGTATCTTCATCGCGCGCTCTTGCTTTATTTAGTATCTTTGTATCGAAAGAACATTATTTCAAGGTGCAAAGTTAGGAAAAAGAAATGGAAATCAATGAAAAAAAAGCGAAGAAGGAGCAGTTGACACAGATAATTAACAAGTATGCCTCCTATTTGAAGCTAGAAAAGTCACTCTCTCTAAATACGTTCGATGCTTATATGGCCGATCTGGACAAGCTGTTGAGCTTCTTGTTGCTGGAGTCGGTTGACGTATTGGCGGTCTCTTACGATGACCTTCAGCGGTTTGCGGCTGGGCTCCATGATATCGGTATTTCTCCACGTTCTCAAGCCCGTATCTTATCGGGTGTTAAATCGTTCTTTCACTTCTTAGTGTTGAGCGATTATCTGGAGTCCGATCCGTGCGTTCTTTTGGAAGCCCCCAAGATAGGCTTTAAACTGCCTGAGGTTCTGACTGTGGAAGAGATTGATCAGATTATTGCGGCGGTAGATCGGAGCAAAGCCGAAGGCCAACGCAACCGTGCGATTCTTGAAACGCTTTATAGTTGTGGCTTGCGTGTCTCTGAACTGACGCAATTGAAGCTGTCCGATCTCTATTTTGAGGAGGGTTTTGTCAAGGTGGTTGGAAAGGGCGATAAGCAACGATTAGTGCCTATTTCTCCTCGTGCTATTGAAGAGATTAAACTCTATTTTATAGACCGCAACCAGTTTCGGATTAAGCCGGAATATGCCGATTTTGTTTTTGTGAGTAAACGTCTGGGGAAGCCCTTATCGCGTATCATGGTGTTTCATCTCATTAAGGAGTTGGCCGATGTGGTTGGCATTGTGAAAAACATTAGTCCTCACACGTTTCGGCACTCTTTTGCAACGCATTTGCTTGAGGGTGGGGCCAACTTAAGGGCCATTCAATCGATGCTGGGGCACGAGTCTATTACGACAACTGAGATCTACACGCACATTGATCAGCGGACGCTTCGTTATGAAATATTGGAGCATCACCCTCGAAATATTAAATACAGGCGCGAAAAACAGAATTTATTTCATTAAATTATGATAAAAAGGGGAAAAACTTTAAGCAAATAAGCAAGATTTAATATCTTTGCGTTACATTATGTATTTTGTTAAGTTTGACTATAAAAATAACAAGTGATATTTCAATTACAAACATTTAAATTATACCTAAAATGACTAAGAAGTTGTATTTGCCTTTACTCATGGCAATGGTTGTTGCACTGTTCTCTTCGTGCAGCAAAAAAATGGGTGAATTATCCTCAGATTATTTCACGGTGACTCCTCAAGTGTTAGAGGCAGTCGGTGGTAAAGTTCCTGCAACCATTAACGGTAAATTTCCTGAGAAATACTTCAATAAAAAGGCTGTTGTTGAAGTTACTCCGGTATTGAAATGGAATGGTGGTGAAGTGAAAGGTCAAAGTGCTGTCTTCCAAGGCGAGAAAGTGGAAGGTAATGATCAGACTATCTCTTATAAAATGGGTGGTAGCTATACCATGAAAACTTCTTTCGATTATGTTCCTGAAATGGCTAAATCGGAATTGTACCTTGAATTTAAGGCTACAATCGGAAAGAAAGTGGTAACTATTCCTGCTGTAAAAGTGGCTGATGGTGTGATCTCTACTTCTGAATTATTGAACAACACGCTTGGTAACGCTAACCCTGCTTTGGCTGAAGATGCGTTCCAACGCATTATCAAGGACAAACATGAAGAAAGCTTGATGTTCTTGATCCAACAAGCTAACATCCGCTCAAGCGAGTTGAAGAAAGCAAAAGAATTCAACCAAGAAGTGGCTAATATTAACGATGCTGCCAACAAGAAAATCAGCAACATCGAAATTTCTGCTTACGCTTCTCCTGATGGTGGTTTGAAACTAAACACTGGTTTGGCTGAAGATCGTGAAGGCAATACCTCTAAATTATTAGGTAAGAGCTTGAAGAAATCGAAGCTTGATGTAGCTGTTGATGCTAAATATACGGCTCAAGATTGGGAAGGTTTCCAAGAATTGGTGTCTAAATCTAACATCCAAGACAAAGAGTTGATCTTACGCGTACTTTCTATGTACCAAGATCCTGTTCAAAGAGAGCAAGAGATCAAAAATATCTCTTCTGTTTTCGGAACTTTGGCTAAAGATATCTTACCTCAATTGCGTCGTTCTCGTTTGACTTTGAACTACGAAATCATTGGTAAGTCTGACGAAGAGATCTCTAAATTGGCTGCTTCTGATCCTTCTAAGTTGAACGTTGAAGAGTTGCTTTATGCTGCTACATTGACTAACGATGCTGCTAAACAAGAGGCTATCTATACACAAGCTACTAAACAATTCTCTAACGATTACCGTGGTTATAACAACTTAGGTAAATTGGCTTACCAAGCTGGTGAGATCAATAAGGCTGAATCTTTCTTCAAGAAAGCTGCTAGTGTAAACGCTACACCTGAGGTTCACATGAACCTTGGTTTGGTTGCTTTGGTTAAGGGCGACAAAGCTGCTGCTGAAGCTGCCTTTGGTAAAGCTGCTGGTTCTAAACACTTAGCTGAATCTATGGGTAACCTTTACGTTTCTCAAGGTCAGTACGATAGAGCTGTTAACTCATTCGGTGATAGCAAAACAAACAGTGCTGCTTTGGCTCAAATCTTGGCTAAAGACTATAACAAAGCTAAAAACACATTGGCTAATGTAGAAAGAGCTGACGCTTACACAGACTATTTGATGGCTGTATTAGGTGCTAGAACAAATAATGCTTCTATGGTTACAAGCAGCTTGAAGAGCGCAGTAGCTAAGAATGCTTCATTGGCTAAGAAAGCGGCTACAGACTTAGAATTCTCTAAGTATTTCACAAACGCTGAATTCATGAATATCATCAAATAATTCGTTATTTGAACGTGATACAAGTTTAAGGGGTTGCCCGTCATTAAAATGGCGGGCAATTCTTTTTTTTTATCTTCAAAAAGCGTACTTTCGCACAAAAGAAATGAAACAATGAAAAGATATACGCTTCTGTTACTTGTGGTTCTGTGTATGGTTGGCTGTAAAAAGAGCAATACCAACACGGCCTTGATTGCCGGTGAGATAAAGGGATTAACCACCGATACTCTTTTTTTATACGGTGCCGATGGCTGGTATGATCGGGTTGATACCATCGTGGCAGTCGACGGAAAGTTTTCACATGAGGTCCAACTAGACACCACTTCTTACGCACTCCTTTCGGTGAATAATCACGTGGAGTATCCTCTTTTTTTGGAGAAGGGAGCCGATATTCATTTGAGCGGAACGGCACAGGATATAACTCGTCTTTCTGTTGTTGGCGGTGCGCTTAATGCCGAATACGATGCGTTTAAGAAAGAACTTCAAGCACTCGGAAAACCTTCCGATGCTGTGATTCAAAATAGAGTGGAGGCTTTTATTAAAGGGCATCCCTCTTCATTAGTGAATCTTTATCTGATGGAGAAATATGTGGTGCAGAAAGATCCGGTGGATTTTGATCACGTCAACCGGTTGATGGCATTGATGTCTGGACCTTTGCGAGATACTCCTCGCATGGAGCAGATAGCCGATTATGCGACAACGCTCTCCAATGCTTCTGTTGGCAAATACGCCTATTACTTTAATTTGCCAGATATAAAAGGAGAGTACGTGACTCGTGTATCCGATCTTCTTAAATCGAAAACGTTATTAATCAACTTTTGGGCTTCTTGGGCCGATAGCACGGCTCATGCTAAGGCCTGCAAAGAGCTTCGTACACTTCATAAGAAATATAAAACCAACAAATCGTTTGCGATGTTGGGGGTTTCGTTCGATGTAGATAAGGAGGTTTGGAAGCAAGCAGTAAAACAAGACTCGTTGGCTTGGAAGCAGGTGTGGGATAGAGCCGGTATGAATGCAGAGCTAGCAAAGAAACTAGCGATAACAAAGCTGCCTGCTACGCTTATCCTTTCTCCGGACGGAAAAATTTTGGCCCGCAACCTGTGGGGAGAGGAGCTTAAAAGGGAGTTGGAAAAGATTTTAGTTGATTCGAAAAAAGATAAGAAGACCAAGTAACCTGATAAAGACGATATCTAAACTATAAAAACCGTGTTAATAAAAGTATTTGGAGCTGCTGTTCAAGGCATCGAGGCTACATTGATAACCATCGAGGTCAACAGTACAAGAGGGTGTATGTTTTATATGGTCGGATTGCCCGATTCGGCTGTTAAGGAGAGTCATCAACGCATCATTTCGGCTTTGCAAGTGAGTGGTTATAAGATGCCGACTACCAACCTGGTGGTCAACATGGCTCCTGCTGATATTCGTAAAGAGGGATCAGCCTATGATTTGCCTTTAGCCATCGGTTTGTTGGGAGCCAATGAGACCATCTCGTCCGAAAAATTCCCTCATTTTATGTTGATGGGTGAATTGAGTCTCGACGGAACCATCCAACCTATTAAAGGGGCACTCCCTATTGCTATTAAAGCGCGTGAACTTGGTTTTTCCGGATTGATCGTACCGCAACAGAACGCTCGTGAAGCAGCTATTGTTGACCAACTGACGGTGTATGGGGTGACACATATCAAGGAGGTGATTCAGTTCTTTAACGGAGAAGCCGAATTGCAACCCACACAAGTGAATACCCGTGAGGAGTTTTTTGCTGCACAGACAGCTTTTAATTTCGATTTTGCTGATGTGAAGGGGCAGGAGAATGTCAAACGGGCGTTGGAGGTTGCAGCTGCCGGTGGGCACAATCTGATTATGATTGGGGCGCCGGGTAGTGGCAAATCCATGATGGCCAAACGCCTTCCCTCCATTTTACCACCACTCTCTTTAGGAGAGAGCTTGGAGACCACCAAGATACACTCTGTAGCCGGCAAGTTAAGTCGGAATGGTTCTCTGATCTCACAACGTCCCTTTCGAGACCCACACCATACCATTTCGCAAGTTGCCATGGTGGGTGGTGGTAGCTTTCCGCAGCCTGGCGAGATCAGCTTGGCGCACAACGGGGTTCTTTTTCTCGACGAACTGCCTGAGTTTAATCGCAGTGTCCTTGAAGTCCTTCGTCAGCCGCTGGAAGATCGGCGTATCACCATTTCACGCATCAAGAGCACCATCGACTATCCGGCTGGATTTATGTTGGTCGCCTCGATGAATCCCTGTCCATGTGGGTACTACAACCACCCCACTAAAGCGTGTGTGTGCAGTCCAGGGCAAGTCCAAAAGTACCTCAATAAGATTTCTGGCCCGTTGCTCGATCGCATTGATATTCAAGTAGAAATTGTTCCGGTTTCGTTCGATGAGATCTCCGATAGCCGCCAAGGTGAACCAAGTGCTTCCATTCGCGACCGAGTGATTAAAGCCCGGCGGCTTCAAGAAGAGCGTTATGCCACTTATCCTGGGGTCTATTGCAATGCCCAAATGACCAGTAGGCTCTTGAATCAATATGCTCGTCCCGACCAAGCAGGTTTAGAGTTGTTGAAACATGCCATGAATCGTTTAAACCTATCGGCACGTGCCTACGACCGTATTTTGAAAGTTGCCCGTACCATTGCCGACCTAGAAGAGAGTGACCGTATTGAAACCTCTCATTTGGCTGAAGCTATCAGCTACCGCAACTTAGACCGTGAAAACTGGGCGGGATAGCACTCCTTATTCCCCTTTAATTCGGTGGTAATGACAAAAGAGCAACTGCCCGTTCTCATCACGCAGATGCATCCCGTTGCCTTCACAATAGCGAAACAACGTACATGAACGGCAAGCTCCTGTTCGCATCCATTCTCGGTTTCGGAAGGGTTCAAAACGGTGGTTCCACACCTCCATGAAATCGTCTCGGTAGATGTTCCCTTGGTGTAGGTTGCTTCGGATGCTCGGACAAGCCGAGATAGCTCCATCTGCAAGGATCGAGCCGACTGTTATTCCTGCATTGCAGGAAAAAAACTGATCACGAACCTCTCCTTCATACTCTCCAAGGAAGCCTTCACAACCGTAGCTCAGAGTGATTTTCCCCTCTTTGCGAGTGCGTTTGATGAATTCAAAAACGGCTGTAAACTCATTACTGTCGAGTTGGAACTCCGGATGTTCAGCAGCCCGTCCTACGGGGAAAATAGTAAAAATCCGCCAATGCCGCACCCCTAGTTCATAAAGGAAGGACTTAAATCTCTCCAAATGAGGCAGGTTCTTTTGGTTGACACACGTCACCACATCCCATTTTAACTGTGGCTCTTGAGCGATCATCCTGATTGCTTCAGTAGCCCGTTTAAAACTCTCCGGGTGACCACGCAACCAGTTGTGTTCCTCTTCAAAGCCGTCCAAACTGATCGTGATAGCGTGTATCCCTGCCGCTAGTAGACCGTCTAGTCGTTGCCGTGACAGAAACATGCCGTTCGAAACCATGCCCCAAGGGTACTCTCTATCGTATAATGCCCGTCCGATTTGTTCCAAATCATTTCGCATCAGTGGTTCGCCACCGGTTAGGATGATGCTGACTTGGTGCGAATCGACTTGTGGGGTTATCGAGTCAATAACCTTCAAGAAATCTTCCGCAGGCATATCGGCTGTATGTGCCGTCTTTTTACAATCACTGCCACAATGCTTACAATGCAGATTACACCGTAAGGTACACTCCCAAAAGAGCTGTCGGAGCGGATGTGCTTTGGTTAGCTCTTTCCGCATCCGGCGTGCAATTTCTAAGCCCAATCGTTTTCGAATGGATAACATCTTATGGTTCCTCTTTTTCTAGTTCTATCGTTATGGTTTGAGTCGCTTTGCCTGCATTCCAGCGCTCGCCTCCCACTGGTTTTATGTCTTTAAAGCTGACATCTGTGGTAGCGGCTTTGAAGGTTCCGCCGTTGGCTGGTCCATCCACATCGGTGACGGTTAATTTATAATCAACGTCGACGGTTGGGAATCCGATAGAAGAGACTGTAAATTCTCCAGCGCCAGTACTTTGGCCGGATTGTGTGGGTAAGTTGTCCGATGCTCCTTCTCTATTTAGCGACAACTTAACCTGAATGTTTGCAACAGGCGTTTTAGTGGTTTTATTGACCACCTTTCCCTTCACCTCGTAAGTTGCATAGGGCGTTCCATATTCACAAGGAGTATCTCCTGGGATATTATTGGGATCATTACTACAAGACGAAAACCCCAATAAAACCAATAAGGCAGAAAGCAGGCGATCGATAGACCACCAAGGACTTTTTTTTGTGGTTCATCCGACATTTCGAGTGATACGACAATCATGAAGAGCATATAGCCTTAGTTCAAAATATCGTTCGTTTCTAAAACCATATGCCGCTCTCTTCA